>CACYYM010000003.1 GCA_902778625.1 uncultured Bacteroidales bacterium | reverse complement strand
CCTCACCATGACTGGACCAGAAACCATGCTGCGTACAAAAGGCACAAGAGAGGGTTCGTTCGCAAGTTACGGCCAACTGAATCTGCAAGACGACATCAGAATCATGCAGCCTTCAGGTGCCACATTTGTCCCAAATATAGGCATCGTGAAGGATAACCAACTTGTCACCGACGAATGGGTATTGATAGCCAAACCCGCAAGAGGCGATGTAAACCTCGATGGCACTGTCGATATTGCCGATGTGACGGCTGTGCTGACTGCTATGGCAAACGGCTCGAACGACCCGCAATACAGGGTTAATGACGATGATGCAGTAGATATTGCCGACGTGACAGCCATCCTGACTATCATGGCAGGGCAGTAGAGTTAAGAGTTAAGAGTTAAGAGATAAAAGTTAAGAGTTAAGAGATAAAAGATAAAAGTTAAAAGATAAAAGTTAAGAGATAAAAGTTTAGAGATAAAAGTTTAGAGTTAATAGATAAAAGATAAAAGTTAATAGTTAATAGTTAAGAGCCTGACTTCCTAGCGAAGTTGGGCTTTTTTCGTGGATAAAAACGCGAAAACAACGTGCTGTGTTTTGGAAGTCGACGTGCTGAGTTGAAAACTTAACGTGCTGAGTTTGAGGAATTAACGTGCCGAGTTGGAGGAAATAACGTGCCGAGTTGGAGGAGTTAACGTGCTATGGGGCAAAACGTAACTTGCTGTGTTTGAGCGCGTTCACAATAATAACAATTAACAGTTAAAATTTCGAGCCCTGCACGAGCCGAGCGGGAGTCTTTCTTTCTTATTATATTAATATATATATAATATTATATAAAGATATATAGATAGAGATAGAAGTCTTCTTCTTACTATCTTTATTATTATATTAATATATATATATAATTATAAATATATAGAGATAGATAGAGAGAGATAGGAGTCTTCTTCTACTACTTATTATTACTTATATTATTAATATATATATAATTATATAAATATATATATAGATATAGAGAGAGATAGAGAGGGGGAGACGCCTGTCGAGGGGCACCCCCCCCCCCTTGAAAAAAAACTGTGAAACTGTTATAACTGTTATTTGGGGAAATTTCGTACTCTGACTTCGTCGTTCCGCAATTAACCTTGCGCCTTTGTGCTAAAGCATCAAAGAAGTTCCTCTCGCTCGACAATAAAAATAAATTTTGATTTATTTTGTATTGTTCTCGCTTATTCGTAACTTTGACTTCGTCGAAGTTACTTCCGCTCGACAATAAAAATANNCGCTTATTCGTAACTTTGACTTCGTCGAAGTTACTTCCGCTCGACAATAAAAATAAATTTTGATTTATTTTGTATTGTTCTCGCTTATTCGTAACTTTGTCCCCATGAAAATCAATATCGATGTGGTGGCGCTCTCGCATTGTGATGTGCGGGACTACTGGAAGGAATATACTGCGGAGGCTATGGGCAAGCAACTGACGTTCGTGCCCGAGCCTGAGAACGTGAAGGACCCCTATGCCGTCCGTGCTCGCGAGGGAAGCCTGCACATCGGCTATGTGGCTGCGTCCGACCTCGATATGTTCTACCAGGCTCTGAAAGGTTCTGGCAAGAAACGGCTGCGCGGAACGGTGGTGGAAAGCTTTCCTGAGCCCGCCCTGCTCATCGTGGAATGCGAGGTGGACGGCGTGGATTGGGACTACGACCCCTTCAGCGACAAACCCTACGAGAACTGGCACTACGAAGGCATTTCCCTGATGCCGCAGAAGCTCCAGAAACTGCAAGACTTGGCCGACGACCTGACCGACGAGCTGGAAGCACCTGTCTCAGATTCCACAAGGAAACGGGTGCTCAGCCTGACCAAGCAATTGGTGGAGACTAACCCCTTCGACATGAGCCGCGAAATGACGCGCACACGCTATCGGATTGAGCGTCTGCTCTCCGAGAGAGAAGACCCCGAACTCAGGGAACTGACCACTCGCCTACGCCAGCAGAAAGGCCTCCTGATGAGCCATGATTCGCGCAATGAGGTGGCTCGCTATCTCTTCATCGAACTGCCCACAAAACTGCGCCAGAAAGGCTTCGAACAGAGCCATTACACCTACGACAATCGCCTGGACCAACTGGAGGCCCTGCTGCACGCCTTCCCCTTCCAGCTCTACGACAAGTTCCAGAACGACCCCGTCGATTTCCTGCGCGAGGTCTATTACAACCACGTGCCTCGCCACCCGCTTTTCCAACTCCTGTCTGGCATCATACTGATGATTCTGAAAGGTCGCACACACGTCCTGAAATGGGGCAAAGAAGGCGATACAGAGCCTCTGGAGCAGATAAAGGCTCTGGGTAACCCCCAGCCTCAAAAAGGCCCAACAGGGCCGCTTTTCACGCCTCAGACAGAGCCGTATTGGCAGGCTCTGGAGGAGGCAGGTTTCGTAGGCAAAGACCGTCGTCTGCTCCACGAAACAACCCGTCAGCAAGCAGCCTACATTGCCGAGGCTTTTGCAGACAAACTGAAACTGAAAGCAAAATTCAAGTACTTCCAAGAACTCTGGGGCATCAGGAACCTGGCTCAGGAGAAATGGATTCGACAGGAGAAAGGCGTCAATCCGTCAAGACATAGGGAGATAGACGAAATCTTCGAATAAAATCACACACACATAACTCGCTGACAATCAGCACAAGCGCCCCCTATATAGGAGTTTCCATAGCCCCTATATAGGGGTTTGTTTTCATACCTTTGCCGTACCTTTGCACTTGCAATTGAGAAGCGCGCAAATCATTTGCAATGTCAAAGTGGCCGCGATGACATGAGACTGAAATAACAGTAATAACAATTAACAGTTTAAAATCTATAAGGTATGGAAACCCTAACTCAAATGGGCATTGCCCAAAGCGTTAAGAGCAGCGTAACGCCCTGCACCCTACAACAACTCTATGCTCAGATGGACAGCCCTCAGACAGCGAAAATATGCGCTGAGATTGCTGAAGATCTGGAGAAAGTGAAACGTGGAGAAATCTCTCGCGAAACGTTCGAAACCCTCAAACGCGACAAGAAGAAACAGCTCCCCGTTCTGACCCCTCACGCCACCTTTTCAGATGGCCTGCGCTCGAACAAGACGGCCCAGCCAAGCGGACTCTCGATGTACGACATCGACCACATCCCAAACCCTCGCCTCTACTTCGAGACGAAGGTCAGGAACAGACTCTCGGAACTGGGCATCGTCATGGCCCACGAAACGCCCTCCACAGAAGGCCTGCGCCTCATCTTCGAGATGCCCAAAGGAATGAGTCTGGCAGAGGCACAGAAATGGATGTCCGAACAGCTCGACGACACCGACTACGACGGCTCTACGAAGGACTATGCACGCTGCTCGTTCATCGTCCCTCGCGCGTACCTTCTCTATATTGACGAGGAGGAACTCTGCAAGCACAGAGAAGCCGAAGTCATCGAGACCTCCGAGAACTCTGAAAACTCTGAGAACTCTGAAAACTCTGAGAACTCCGAGAACTCTGAAAACTCTGAAAACCTCGACCGCAACCTCCGCATCTTCGACCGCTGCCTGACTGAACTCGGACTCAAGCAGGAAGACATCGACAACGTTGGCATCTACAACTGGCACAACACGCTCGTAGCCATCCTCTCCATCGGAATCTGCCGACTCATGACAGAAGCAGAACTCAGAAGCGTGCTCAAGGTAAGGATGCCAAACTACTCGAAAGAGCAGGACTGCAAACGGCTCGTCAGCGACTTCTACAAGGACTACACACGCATGAATGCTCCGATGAGTCAGCAACTCCGAGCCATCTATGCTGAAAGCATGACGGGCAAGAAGGACAAACCCGCAACCCCCAAGGAATTGCTTGGCGAAGAGCCCCCTCGACTGCCCCTCAGACTGCCAAAACTCATCAAACTCCTCGTCTCGAAGGAACCCGACATCTACAAGCCAGCAGCCATCATGAGCGTCTTCCCTGCACTGGGAGCCCACCTCGTGGACGTGCACTTCCCCTATGCCGACAACACCCTCCACGAAGCCACTTTCATGAACTGCGTCGTGGCACCCATGTCCTCCGGAAAGTCCTGCATCAATCGAGTCTGCGAACCCATCATGGCCGACATCAAGGCTCGCGACGACGAGAACCGCAAACGCGAAGATGCATGGAAGGAAGAGTGTCGCTCGATGGGAGCAAACAAGCAGAAACCCAAGCGACCCGACGACCTGACCATTCAAATCATGTCGAGCGACCTCACGAACGCAGCTCTCGTACAGAAACTCCAAGACGCTCACGGACACTTCCTCTACACACATATCGACGAAGTGGAGCTCTTCGAGCAACTCAAAGTGAACGGCAAAGCAGGACAAATCGGCAAAATCTTCCGACTGGCCTTCGACTGCGGCTACTACGGACAGGAACGTGTGGGAATACAAAGCGTAACTGGCCGTCCGCAAATGCGATGGAACTGGAACGCAGCCAGCACCATACAACGCAGTCAGCAGTTCTTCCGACCCATGATAGCAGACGGTACACTCTCGCGCATCAGCTTCGCCACAATCCTGACAAAACGAGGCATGCCAATACCCGTGCACGGCATCTACGACGAAGCCTTCTGCGAAGCACTCAAACCCTGCATAGACCGACTCTGCGCAGCAAAAGGCATCATCGACCTGCCACAAGCAAAGCGACTCATCCAAAAACTTGACAAAGAAGCCAAAGATACCGCTTGGCTCATGGACGATGAACAATACGAGAAACAGGCCTATCGAGCCGTTGTCTGCGCTTGGCTCAGAGCTATGGTGCTCTACATCGCAGAAGGCAAATGGTCGAAGGAAATAGAAAACCTCGCAATGTGGAGCATGAAGTACGACCTTTGGTGCAAGATGCACTTCTTCGGACAACTCCTACAAGCACAAATGGCTGGCGAAGTAGTGCGAGCAAGGGGACCAAAGAACATGCTCGACATGCTCCCCGACGACTTTACAGAAGAGGACATAAGGCAAGTGCGAAGAAGTTTGGGAAAGGACGAAGACCCCAACCAGCAACTCGCAATGTGGAAGCAACGAGGACACATCACCCAAGACAATCTAGGCGTCTTCCACAAAACACCAGCCTACCTCAAACGAAAGAAACACTCGTAACTTGCTTCGTCGCAACCTCGTAACTCTCTTGTCGCAGAACCTCGTAACTCTCTAAAAATGAATGGCCCGGGGAAACCCTTCCCTGAGCCATTCACAATAATAACAGATAACAGTTTATTTTTCGAGCCCCCACCTCGAAGAGCTGGGCAAGCCATTCACAATTATAACAGTTAACAGTTTATTTTTCGAGCCCCCACCTCGAGCCGAGGGAGTCTTATTATTACACGAATTGCCCTCCGAAAGTCGAAACCTTCGGAGGGCAATCTTTGTACGTTCCTTGTTAGGAGGAGTCGCTTACTTCAGTGCGATTGTCATCACCTTGTCAGCCTCTGCCACTACCACCTTGTCTTCGCGGAGCAGCCAGCCAAGAGCCAGGAACAAGTCCTTATCGGTCTTGATCTTAGCGACCTTCTTCAGGTCCTTAGTGTTAAGTGCACCATTCTCGTTGAGGGCAGTCCATACGGCACCTGCCAATGTTCCAACTGTTGCTGTCATAATTTTAAATGATTTTAGTCGGTTATTCCTTTTTCAATCTTTTCTCTCTCAATTAATCTGCGTGCAAAGGTACGGCAACTTATGCAATTCTCCAAACTTTTCTATAAGAAAAACATGTTTTATGGCATGTTTTTGATATTTATCAAGGGTAAATGGGCATATTTTTCAAGAAAAAGTATATCTTTGCGCGACTTTATTGCCATTAGTTGACGAGTAAACAAGTGGACAACTCGAATGTCAACTGTGAAGCTTTAGCTCGACGTAAGTCAACTATTAACTTTTATCTATTAACTATTAACTATGCATTATAATAAGGTATTAGCTCTCATTTGCTTCGGCACACTTCTCGCTCTCTGCGCATGCAAGCGGGAGACTAAGGACGAGAGGTTCAGGCGCGAGTTCCAGCAGTTCACACAGAAGGAATGCCCGAAGCTCATCGACGAAAACACGCGCATGGACAGCATCTGCTACGACATCGACATCCGGACACTTTCTGAGTACTACACGGTCATGAACGAGCTCGACGTCGATGCCATCTATGCAGACGGACAGCTCATGAGCACCTTCCGCGAGTCAATGCTGAAGGGACTGAAAGGGAGTCTACCCATGAAAGCCTACAAAGACGAAAGCATCACTTTCCGCTACGTCTACCGAAGCGCTTCGACTGGAAAAACACGTCTGGAACTGACCTTCACGCCCGAAGACTACGAATGAACTATCACTACGCCGACCTCTTCGTCGATACTGCCACACATCAGGTCCTGCAGTCGGGAAAGCCTGTAATGCTTACCGACACTGAGTATCGCCTGCTTGTATATCTACTTAAGCATCAGGGTGTTGTGTGTCGCAGAGACGACATCATCGAAAAGGTTTGGGGCGAGCGTTTCCTTTACGACACAGGCACGCTCGACGTGCATCTCTCGTCGCTTCGCCACAAGCTTGGCTGGACAAAGGATGGGCCTGCACGAGCCGTCCGAGGTGTCGGGCTGATTCTGCCTCACGAAGCTCCCGCATCGGGCGTCGTCAAGATTGATGCCTTCCTTCGCGAACTGCTGATGTGCCACGAAGAAGCACTTCGCAAGAAGGACATCCGTTGCTTTCTTCGCCTCACACCTTTCGTCTATGAAATCATGGTCGACGAGGTCATCTTGCGCCAAATCTTCTCAGCCGCCTTTGCCCTCTTCCTGCAGCACGCCCCAAAAGGTGCCAGGTGGGAGATTGCTTCGCAGCTGACCGTTCGCGAGTACACCCTGACGCTCACCTCGACCGGCACTTGCCCCGACTTCGCAGAAATGCAAGCAGCAAGGCAGCAGGCAGCATTCCTCGGCATCCCAATCCGCATGGGAAACAAAACCACGCCAGAAGGCACAATCATGGGCATAGAACTTGCAATTCCGATGGACGACACGGAATCTTAAGGCAATCTTAAGACAAAATCCAGCCTTTTGCAGTACCTTTGCAGGCAAATTTCAAAACAAACAAACAATGAAAACAACACTTTCTATACTCACTCTTCTCACTCCTGCCCTGCTCTTTGCCAATGAAGCCGACACGCTTTCTGTTCGCAACCTGGACGAAGTGGTCGTCGTAAGCACACCCAAAGAACACGCCACCCTTCGCGAGCAAGCCCTTTCCTCCACCTCCCTCGGCGCAGGACAAATCGTGCTGAAAGGCATCAACAACATCAAGGACTTGACAGCCCACGTGCCCGGCCTCTTCATCCCGCAGTACGGAAGTCGGCTGACGAGCAGCATCTACCTGCGAGGCGTGGGCAGCCGCATCGGCACACCAGCTGTCGGCATGTACGTCGACGACATCCCTCTTGCGAACATGAGCAGCATGGACCAAGACCTCAGCGACGCCGACCGCATAGATATCCTGCGAGGTCCGCAAGGCACACTCTTCGGACGCAACACGATTGGTGGCCTCATTCGCGTCTATACGAAGAACCCGATGCAATACCAAGGCACGGACCTCATGTTAGGTGCTGCTTCCTATAATAATACCCGTGCACGCGTGACGCATTACCATAGGCCGTCAGAGCGCTTTGCATTCAGCGCCGGCGTCGGCTACGAACACCTCGGCGGCTTTTACAAGAACTATGCCCTCGACGGGAAACGCGTGGACCGAAGCGACGACATAGCAGCCCGCTGGCGAGGCATCTTCATCCCTTCCGACAAGGTTCGGCTCGACCTCTCCGCCCGCTATCAATGGACCAAGCAAGGCGGTTACCCGTATGCTGCAAAGCAAGGCACGGATGCCGGACACGTGGCATACAACCGCGAGTCAAGCTATCTGCGCCACCTCCTCACCCTTGGCCTCAACGCCGAGCATGACTTCGGACAAGTCATGATGACCAGTACGACGGGCTTCCAGTTCCTCAAGGACGACATGTTCATGGACCAGGACTTCTCCCGACAAGACCTTTATTCCCTCCAGCAAAAGCAGAAGAGCAAGACCTTGAGCGAAGAGATTGCGGTGAAGTCGAAAGGCGACGGTCGTTGGCAATGGACGAGCGGCGTGAACTTCCAATACCAATGGCTCAACACGCAGGCACCTGTCACGTTCTATCAGGAAGGCGTTGACTGGCTCTCAGGAATGATAAACCGCAGCCTGCCCGACCTCACGCCTCAAGGCATGGGACCTATGTCCATCGCCCTGAAGAACAGCATCCTGCCCATGGGCGGAGTCTTCGACACCCCTACCCTCAACGCAGGCCTCTTCCATCAGTCCTCGATAGAAATTGTCGAGAATCTCTCCGTGACGGCCGGCTTGAGACTTGATTACGAACATTATAAGATGGTGTATGACGCGCCAGGCAGCGTCGATTTCGATTTCGCGATACGTAGCGCCCGACCGCAGAACAGCGTCGCCCTCAACGGCTTACACGTCGCACCGGCTTTCTTAGGCAAGACCAGCAGCCACAACTGGCATGTGCTGCCCAAGGTTTCGCTGAAGTACGACTTCGGAGAAACGGGCAACGTCTATGCTTCCGTGAGTCGTGGCTACCGTTCCGGCGGGTACAACGCCCAGATGTTCAGCGACCTATTGCAGGTCGAGATGCGCCGCGAGATGATGAGCGCCATCGATGCTGGAACGGAGGCTTACCTCACGAACCTCTTCGCAGGCAATCCCTACGTCCCTGCCGGCCACGTGAACATGATAATGGGACGCATCCGGCAGAACATGCCGACCATAGAGAAGCCCGACGTTGCCGAGGAAGCCTACTACAAGCCTGAGACCGCGTGGAACTACGAGATAGGCTCTCACCTCAATCTCCTCGACGGACGACTCAAGGCAGACCTCGCCGCATTCTGGATCGAGACACGCGACCTGCAACTCAGCCAAATGTCGGAAAGCGGAATGGGACGCGTCACCATCAACGCCGACCGCAGTCGCAGCATCGGTATGGAAGCGTCTTTACTGGCTTACCTTACCGACGACTTCTCTGTCAACACGTCCTACGGCTACACCCGCGCCAAACTCCGCCACACCGATTGCTACGTGCCCTTTACGCCGCAGCACACCTTGTCCCTCGGCGCACAATACATCTGGCACACGCAAGGCTGGCTTCAGCACATCAGCCTCTACATGGGAGGCAGAGCCAACGGACGCATCTACTGGACTCGCGAGAACGACCTCTCGCAACCTTTCTATGCTTTGCTCGACGCAAGGCTCAGCGTCACACACGACAATCTCGAGTTAGGGCTTTGGGGCAACAACTTGACGCAGACACATTACGATGCCTTCAGCTTCGTCACTCGCAGCCAAATCTTCTCGCAACGCGGCACACCCCTGCAGGTCGGACTTGACTTAAGGCTGAAACTCTAATTGACACTCAGCGTTCCAGCCCACTCCATATCCCATCCGATGTTGAAGCTGCTCTGCACGGCAGGCACGTCTTCACCCGAAGCCTCGAACGCTTTTCCTTGCCATTGGGTCAGGTAATTGATGCGAAGCGGCACGTCGTAGAAGTGCTTCTCGCTTATCAAGGCATCGTTTTGCCCAAGGGCCTGAACAGTGTAATTGCTTGTTATCTGCTCCTGCGGCAAGAAGAGATAGACGGTAAAGTCAACGCCTTCTGCACCTGCATAACTGGGAGGAACACTTATCTCCGAGGTCCGGCCCGTACTTTGCTGAGCGAAGCCAGTTGTTGCATCGAGCACCGTTCCGCCAGCCGTACTGCTAAAACGCATCTTCTTCAAGTCGGCAGGAATAGCATCCTCTGCCGTCACGCGAAACGCTGCCACAACATGTTTAAGCGTAATCTCTTTGTTAAGGCTCGCACCCTCATTTAACGTGAACTCCTCACAATAGCAGAACGTGTTGGGCACATAGTCGTCAGTCCAAGAGATGTGATTTGGAGCAGCAATGTTGCAATCGTGCGAACCATTGTAACCAAGGACAAGCAGACGATAATGGCCGTACGGAAGACTAACTGAGAACTGCGGAAACGTCATCGCCGTCTCGCCGTCGCTCTCGTAATCCGTGCTCTTGTGCAGGATTGTCGGAATGACGCGCTCGTTCGTTTCAGCATCGAAGACCGTGAGCGACAGGTTGGCAAGCGTCATACTTATGGTCGCCCTGCTCGTTCCAGCAGCGGAACCCGACAGATCATCGAAGCTTACTTGCCTATAATTACTGACAGAAAAGGTAACCGTGCACTGCCCATCTGGCGTTGTCACTTCATCAGGCCCCGACTGGCACGCTGTGAAAACGGCAAGCAGCATGCACAGGCCTGCAAGGCGATATTGTAAACGTTTCATGTTTTGTTGCTTTGATGCCACAAAGATAGCGAGTTTTTCCTTACGAAACAAGCAACAAAGCGGAAAGTTTTGGCACATGTTCCAAAATCACACGAAACCTCACGTCAGAACTCTCGAAACCTCGTGTCAGCCGGAATCTGCTGCCGAGTTGCCTCACTCGCCATGCCGTCTCACTCAACTCGGCACGTTGCGTTCGTTATACATACATGTACATTTAATTATACATACATGTATCTACAATTATACATACATGTATCTATAAACAACCCCGCTCGCGAAGTCTGGCAACACAGCTCGATGAGACACCAGTTTCAGCGTTTCGGCGTGATTAAAACCTGCCTTTCAGATAAAAATCTTCGCTCTTCGCTCATCACTTTACGTATTTTTTCGTATCTTTGCATCAAGAATGGGAATTGCTATGATGATACTGCTTGGATGGGGCATCTTCCTTTGCCTCGTTTATCTGTTGCTTTGGGGCGACACGTTCTACTACAGGTACAATCTGCCCAAGGTCTGCAAAAAGGTGCTGGATGCTTTTACGGAAGAGGAATAGCCTGCTGCTGCTTTGCATGATGCTTGCCTGTTGCCAGAAGACTGACCTGACCGTCGAGCCGGAAGATAAAGGGCCGGCTGATAGCGCGGAAGAGGTCGGCACAATCGTCGGCACAGGCGAAGGCACGAGCCGCTGCCCTTTTACTGTGACGGACATCCTTTCGAAGGAGCTTTCCTCGAACGACGCCGTATGGGTGATTGGCTATTTGGTGGGGACTGCGCCTCGCTCGATGAACAACGCCATCTTTAGTGTCGAGACCGACAACCAAAGCAACATCCTGCTTTCCTACGATTCGCTTTGCACAGACGCCTCGCTTTGTATTCCTGTCGAGCTCTCTACGGCAAAGAACAAGACAAGCTTCTCGCTGCCAACCAACACGTCTCATTTCCATCAATGCCTTCTTCTGAAAGGCGTTCCCCAAACGTACTTATACAGAAAAGGCCTGCGAAATGTATCCGCAGGCCTTTGGATGGATGGTTTCGATATTGCTTCTGTATCGCCTTCCGAGTGGGGCTCAATTATTTTACAGCAACCATAACAATCGTCACGATAGCCGAGACAACGCTGATAATGCTTGCACCTGCGCTGAGGAAGGTGTAGAAAGCACTGCTCTTCACAGTCTGGCTCTTGTTGGGCTCGACGTAAATCATATCGTTCTGCTGCACGTAGTAAGCCGGATTCTGGAACACCTCGACCGTCGTGAGGTCGATGGGATACTTCTTCAGCACGCCGTCTTCTTCGCGATAGAGTGTGACGTTCTGGCGAAGACCTGTGTCGGCAATGTCTCCGCAACGCGAAAGAATATCGAGAATGGTGTTGCGCTCACTCGTAAGGCTTACGACCTGCGGACTCTTGACTGCACCAAGCACAGCAACTCGAGCGTTGAGTAAACGGACAGTCACTTCGGGATCCTTGATGAGATTGGCATTGATGATGCTCTGCTCGATGCGACGAGCTGCCTCATCTGTGGTGAGACCAGCTACCGAAACCTGCCCTACAGCTGGCAAGGTGATGATGCCTTCGTTGCTGACAGTGTAGCCGTAAGCATTGGTCATAGAGCCATTATTGTTCGTGATGTTCTGTGAACTATTAGTACCTGCAGTTCCCATCATAACGTCCTGAGCAAAGATGGAGAGGAGCTCAGGCTCGCTGCAAGTCACCTTGATGAGGACTTGGTCGGCAGGCTTGAGGCGCATCTCATACTGCTGCATGAGTTGCTGCCCCTGGCGGAACACTTCCTGCGGGTCCTGGAAATAAACGATCTTCTTCGTTGACACACAGCTCGACATCATGAGCACTGCCATGAACACGAGCATAAGGGATGTTGACTTTCTCATTGTTATTATATATTATTTGCGCTGCAAAGATACGAAAATTAGTTGAGAGAATATGGATTCGGGAATAGAAAAATACAAAAAAATGAAGAACTATGGATAATTTTTCGTACCTTTGCCCCCAGAATCGAAAACAAGAAGACAATTATGACCATAGCAGTTGACTTTGATGGTACTATCGTCGAACATCGTTATCCCGATATTGGCAAGGAACTGCCTTTCGCCACTCAGACACTCAGGATGCTCATCGAACACCGTCACAAACTCATCCTTTGGACCGTTCGCGAGGGGCAACTCCTCGAAGATGCTGTGGAATGGTGCAGGAAGAGAGGCGTCGAGTTCTACGCCATCAACAAGGATTTCCCAGAGGAAGTGGAAGGCAAGAACAGAAGCTTCAGCCGAAAACTGAAAGCCGATGTCTGGATCGACGACCGCAACGTCGGCGGATTGCCCGACTGGGGAACCATCTACCAGATGATTACAGAGCACAAGTCATATGCTCAAATCATGCACGAACGACTCTCTTTTGAGGACCACAAGCCGAAGAAGAAGTGGTGGCAGTTCTAAAAAAATGATAATAGATAACAGATAATAGGCAATAAAGCATTGCACTTTGAACTATTTTTTGTATCTTTGCAGGGCAAACCGCACATAAAAGACTAAACACACAAACTCGCAAACTTATAAACTCACATATTATGAATCTGAAACAAAACTTAGGTATCATCCTGATTGTGCTCGGCGCACTGATGCTTATCCTCAGCTACGTTTGCAGCCTCGAGGACTACAACTTCTACAACATCGGCGCTCTGCTCGTCATCATCATCGGCATCGTAACACACATCGTTGTGACAAAGCGCTCATAGCACTCTCTGCCCTATCATTTTTCATTTACTTCAAAACACTTTGCAGCCATGACTACCACCCGATTCACTATGGCTCTGTTTGTCGTGCTCTGTATGTGCCTCAATGCCCATGCACAGTTCGATGACACTTATGAGGTTGAGGAATGGACGCTCGACGACGAGGAAGTCACTCCGAAGCCTCAGCACAAGGAATACAAGAACGCTTTATACCTCCAGTATTCTCCCGCCCGATACAAGGTAGGCGAAGAGGTTGATCGAATCCATTTCAACGAGTTTACACTCGGCTACAGCCGTTTCATCGAGGTTGTAGAGGACATGCCGTACTTTGTCGAAGTTGGCGCGAACATGAAGTTTTCCTGGGAAACAAGTGAACTGAAAGCGCGTGCCCTGACTTTCCGCATTCCCGTCAACGTTATGTACAAATGGTATCCCTGGAAGGAGAAGGACTATGCGATTGCTCCCTACGCAGGCGCCTCCATACGTGCCATTGCGATGGCTCGAGAGCATACAGGGCCGGAAAGCACAAGCCTGCTTAATGGCGGCGGATGGAATCATTTCCAAGTTTCCTGGCAGACAGGCGTTCGCTTTTTCCTGAAACGCTATTACCTTGGTTTCAGCTATTCGCGCGACTTCCGCGACTCAAGCAAATATCCGGGTGTCCGCGAGTGTGGCGTACACTTCGGCGTAGGTTTCTAGCGAACCCCCTGTAGGGAGATTTCAAACGCCGCACGCGGAGATTGCAATCCCCGCGTGCGGCGTTGGTCATTTCCGCGTGCGGCGTTATCAATCCCCGCACGCGGCGTTTTTATGTCCCCAAAGAGGGACACTTATCTCTGCTTTCGACGAGCCAACGGATCGCCGCTGTTACCGTCGGCAAGGGCTTGTTCCACGTCGGGCACCAACTCGAGTATCTTACCGTTTCGGCACACAACAAGACTCTGACCGGCTGCACAAGCACGTTGCAAAAGGCGGTATTGCGCCTTGCGAACGCCTTCGTCTATCAGGCGCTGCATCTCAAGAATCTCCTGCTCTTTCATGCCTTCTCGCCCTCCTCCGGCTTGTTGTACTTTTCCTGAAGCTGCCTGAAAGCCTCTTCTTCATAAACCATTACCTTGTCCCCGCCTAAGCCCGATGCCAAATGAACCGCCGGACAATCGCTGTTATCATACAGCGACCAGCTGTCAACGACTGGCATATAGAGCTGGAACAAGTTTGCTAAACCAGCATCATACCTGCGCAGGATGACGTCGGTCGGTATGTTGTGACCGCCCATTGCCACGCGTTTTGCCACACGAGCCACTGCCTGTTCAGGCGTGCTCAGCAGGAAGAACAGCAACGTCACAAAGTATCCGCGCTTCTGCGCCTGCTTGATAAGCTTCACGTACGACCTGGTTGCCAACGTCGTCTCGAAGGCAAAAGTCTCGCCTTCTTTCAGGAGATAGATGATGCGGTCAATCATCAATCGCCCTGCTTGTATGGCCACACCTTCTGGATTGAAGGGCGAGAGACCGGCTGCTATCTCGTCAGCATTGACGAATTCGCGGCAACCCAACATCTCCGGCAACACCGTGAACGAGGCAGTTGTCTTGCCTGCACCATTGCAACCGGCTATGATGTAAAGGTTCATTTTCTTCTTTTCCATATCTCTTTTATTTGTTTTTTCCTTTCTTCTTCATGTTTGGAATGGTCTCGCCCTTAAGCAAATCGGGGCGAAGCCTTTGTGTCCGCTCGATGCTTTGCTGCAATTCCCACTCCTTTATCAAGCGCTCGTTACCCGAAAGCAAGACCTCGGGCACCTTCCAACCTTTGTATTCAGCCGGCCTTGTATATACTGGAGCCGCCAAGAGGTTATCCTGAAACGAGTCGGAAAGGGCGCTTTGCTCGTCGCCAATTGCTCCTGGAAGGATGCGAACGATTGCATCCGCCATTACAGCTGCCGCAAGTTCTCCACCCGTCAGGACATAATCGCCGATGCTAACTTCCTTAGTTATAAGGTGTTCACGAATGCGATAGTCAATGCCCTTGTAGTGTCCACAAAGGATAATGATGTTCTCGCAAAGCGAAAGACTATTGGCCATCGGTTGGTCGAACTGTTCCCCGTCGGGTGTCGTGAAGATAATCTGGTCGTAATGACGCTCGGCTGTTAAGGCTGAGATGCATCGGTCAATAGGTTCACATTGCATTACCATCCCCGCAAAACCGCCAAAAGGATAGTCGTCCACGCGACGCCATTTGTCCAATGTGTAGTCGCGAAGATTGTGGATATGTATTTCCACCAAGCCCTTCTTCTGTGCTCTGCCGACGATGGATTCCTGCATGAAGCCCTCAATCAGTTCAGGCAAAACGGTGATGATGTCTATTCGCATAACCTTTCGTCACTTATTCGCAGATTCCAATTATCTCTTTAACGCTCTTGAAACCATGTTTCTCGAGGTATTCATTAATACCCTGAGCGACCTTCACACTCACGGTCGGGTCGAGGAAATTGGCTGTTCCAATCTCTATCGCAGAAGCCCCTGCCAGCAGGAACTCTATTGCATCCTTTGCACAGCTAATACCTCCAAGACCAATAACAGGCACTTGAACCGCATGAGCCACCTGGTAAACCATTCGCAAAGCTACTGGCTTGATGCATGGGCCGCTGAGTCCTCCCGTTCCGATACTCAAGACGCGTTTACGCTTTTCTATGTCGATGGCCATTCCCATCAAAGTGTTTATGAGGCTAACTGCATCAGCTCCAGCGTCTTGAACGGCAAGAGCAATGTCCGTAATGCTTGTTACATTCGGCGAGAGCTTCACGATAAGTGTCTTCTTGTAAGCCTTCCGGACTGCCTTCACGACGCTACTTGCGCCCTCGGTCGTCGTGCCGAAAGCCATACCGCCATGTTTCACGTTGGGGCACGAGATGTTTAGCTCGATGGCAGGAATGCAGTCAAGTTCATTGATGCGGGCTGCGCACTCGGCATAGTCCTCAGGGCTGTTGCCGGACACATTCACAATCATGTTGGTCTTGATGTCCTTAATCTGAGGGTAGATGTGCTGGCAGAAGTAGTCAACACCCTTGTTCTGCAGGCCGACGCAATTGAGCATTCCTTGTGCCGTCTCAGCCATTCTGGGGTAAGGATTGCCTTCTCGAGGCTCGAGGGTAGTGCCCTTGACGATGATGCCTCCCAGTTGACTCAGGTCGATAAAGTCTTGATACTCTATGCCATAGCCAAATGTTCCGCTCGCCGTAAGCACCGGATTCGTCAGTTCCAAGCCAGCTATTTTCACTCGCAAATCTGCCATCTTTGTCTTTCCTTTACAGTATCTTTGTCAACCACCCTAGTGTAGTTGTCAAACTTAACACGTCAACTTTATCATTTTAACACGTTAACTTTGCCAACTTAACACGTTAACTTTGCAATTTAACTACGCCACGTTTTGAGACTTCACCAATTCAGTTTCTCGACATCGAACACAGGTCCTTCCTTGCAGACACAGACGTTGCCGTCTTTTGTCTCTTCGACGCAGCAAAGGCAAGCGCCCAAGCCGCAAGCCATCACGTTTTCCAAGCTGACTTCGCACGGGATTTGCGCCCCTCTTGCATAGCGAGCCATTGCCATCATCATAGGCTTAGGCCCGCACACAGCGATGTCGTCGAACTTCTCTCGTTGCAAGATACTGTGCTGCGTGACGAAGCCTTTCTCGCCTTCCGAACCATCTTCTGTGGTCACATAAACAGTTCCGCAGGCACGATAGGCGTCGAGTCTGAGCAGATCAGACTTGCTGCGTGCACCAAGCAGGAACGTCGGCCGAACGCCCATCCGCAGCATCGCTTCGCCCATGAACAGGAGGGGAGCGATGCCGACACCGCCGCCGACGAGCAGGAACTTCTGTTCCTTCGACTCAGGCATCGTGAAGCCCTTGCCCAAAGGCAATATCGCGTTCAGCGTTGAGCCAGGTCGCTTCTCCCAAAGCGATGCGGTGCCCTTGCCGACCTTCTGTATCAGGAAGCCCACCTCGTTCTTTTCGTAATCAACATAATGCAGGCTGATTGGGCGGCGCAGAAACGTCTCCTTGCTGTCATCGATGCGTAGCTGTGCAAACTGTCCCGGCTTCATTTCGGGCAGAAGACCAGTCGGATCGGTCGCTGCGAGCAATAGGTATCGCTCACTCAACGGCTCGACAGAGGTGACTCGCAAGTCCAAAACGTACTTCCTCATATACATTATTATATATATCGCGGTGCAAAGGTACAAAAAATATCGGAACATATATAATGTTCCGACGTTTTTCATCGCTTAAGACGATATTTTGAAACACTCGCCCCAATATCTCTCATCGTCCCGCCCGATGTTTTTCACCGGCCAACGCAATATCCCTAAATGGTTGATGCAAAGTTTTACGGCACTTAAATCGAAATGCCACTTCGCTTGATGCAAAGTTTTACGGCACTTAATCGAAATGCTACTACGCTTGGCGCAAAGTGTTAGGACACTTAAATCGAAATGCCACTTTGCTTAGCGCAAAGTGTTTCGTCACTTGGCAGAAAAAGTCTCGAACGTTCCGTCGTCATAAAAGACTCTAATTTCTGCTATGCGACGTGAAGGTTTGTCAAATATTTTTCCTTCCGACGTAAAATTAGAATTTTGAGGTGCCATCTGTTGAGGGCTTGGAACACGATCTAAGAAGCCAGGTTGAATAGGCAAACCCGTTGGCTGCTGAACTGTTCCATTTTGACCAGCTTCACCAGCCTCGATTTGTGTCGAAACCTGCGCTCCGGAAACAAACATTTCGCCATTTCCATTCATCAGCCAGTCCATGTTGACCTCCGGGAAACGTTCGTGAATGTTATTAAGCGTGTTAAGCGACGGATTATTTCTGCCGCTGAAAATACTCGAGAGACTTCCCGGCGAAATACATATCTCTTCTGCAAAATTCTTTTGCGACATTCCCATGTGCTTCATGAGAGCACTAATTCTGTCCTTCATAATGTCTATACCTATCAGTTTTTGTGTCTGTTTATGTCTCTAAACTGGTGCAAAGGTACAAAATAAAGTTTAAAAAACAAAACTTTGACTTTAGAAATTTGATAATTTGCCACAACAAATTATTCACAAAACCATATTTATCCCACCAAACCCAAAACATCAAATCAATTACTTTTGCCATACAAAACCCTCTATATGCCACGAAAATCAGCTTAAAGTAAGCAAGTTTCGCAAAATTGCATAAAGTTTTGGGTTAGAAAGCGTAATGCGCGACAAAAGAGGCCGAAATGAAGCCAATTTGGCCACTTCCTGCATCAGGTGGCCAAACATGTGCAATTGTTTACCTTATTTACTTTAGCCACATTTCATTATCCGCTGGTTTACAATACTATACGAGAAATTTCATATCACGCATAACTTTTCGTTCAATTATGCAACACAGAGTGTTTGGCTTTTGATATGGGTGTTTGCAAAACCAAATTTTACAGCATCACAATAGAAGGTTTTGCGAATTAAACTACCCCACCCGTTTTGTTTTATGTGAAATGTTGGCAGTTTGCGTTTCCAAACCAAAACAGGCAAAAAGCATGAAAAAACGAGGAAAAACAGGAAAAACGACGTTTTTCGCGTTCTTTCCAGCCAAGGGCAAGGACGACGAAATCCGTGCGATTCTCAGAGAGTCGCTATCTTATATAAGCCGTTTTATTTCAGCAGATAAGGTGCAAAATCAGCCTTCGTGAACCGAGACAAAATAGAGAGAAATCAATGCAAAATGAAGAAGATGAGGTCTTGCAAAAGCTCCTCGTGGGGTGTTCTAACGCCTCCTACCCCCTTACTTTGGGCGTCAGTTTTGCGTATTTCACTCAAAATTTGCATTACCTTTACGCCAGAGTAGTTTCTTCGTGCTGGTCCGATGTCCATCCTAACCTTCCATTCTGTCTTCCCTAGCCAGGCTGCGATACCAGCATCGCTCTTCTCGGGAGCATAATATGACAGCATAACGTCAGAAAAAAATGTAAATAAATTGGTCAGCGTCTTAGTGATGAAGAAGCTACGCGGGTTGCCTTGATAGTATTTAACAATTTGGTTGGCGCGGAAGATGTTGCGTTGGGCAAGGGCGGACTGCAGTTCGAAGTCGTTGAAGTCCTTGCTCATTCCGGTCTGTTCCTCAACGAGCGCAGCACTAATCACCCTACCCTTGCAGCCTTCCGGGCTGCCGTCGGACAAAGCGAGAAGCAGCTTGTCCATCTCCGTCGTGAGTCGGCTGAGGTCGGAACCCACGTGTCCGGCAAGCATTTGTATGGCTTGCGGCTTGATATCGACGTCGTGCTGCCGAAGATAATGCGCGATGAAAGGTGCGAGTTGATTTTCGAAGAGTCGTTTGCTCTCGAAGATGACGCCCACTTGTTGAATGGCTTTGGCAGCGGCTTTTCGTGCGTCGAGTTTGCCGTGCTTGTGGCAAAAGACCAGCACCGTCGTTGGTGTAAGGTGCGCGAGATATGCTTCGAGTCCATCGATAGAACGCATCGCCTGGGCTTCTCGCACGAGAACCACGCGCTTTTCTGCCATCATGGGATAGGCATGAGCCAGTTCGATGACCTTATCTATATCGGTTTCCGCGCCATAGACGATGTCGAGGTTGAAGTCCCTCTCGTCCTCCGTCAGCACAGTCGCCACGATGGCATCGCTCAACTTATCAATATAGTAGTCCTCCTCGCCCATCAGATAATAGACGGGAGCCACTTTCTGCGCCTTGAGGTCGCGCATGATTTCGTCGAACGTAATGCCTCGTGCTGCCATATAAATAAAAGGTGAAAAGGTAAAAAGGTGAAAAGGTGAAGATGGTTTGGTTCTTTAACTTTCTTATTTTTCAGCTTTCCAACTTTTCATTTAATAGTCGAACTTCAGGTGTCGGACGGTCTTCTTGTCCTGTTTGATCATTTCGAGTGCCTGAATGCCTATGTTTACGTGGTTCAAGACGTAGCTTTCTGTCACCTGTCGGTCGCTTTCGCTCGTCTTAACGCCCTCAGGCGTCATGGGATTGTCGCTGACCAGCAGGAGGGCTCCCGTCGGGATGTGATTGGCGAAGCCACATGTGAAAAGCGTTGCCGTCTCCATGTCGACAGCCATTGCCCGCGTTATGCGGAGGCGTTCCTTGAAGGCGTCGTCGTGTTCCCAAACGCGGCGGTTCGTCGTATAGACCGTTCCTGTCCAATAGTCGAAGCCAAGGTCTCGAATCGTTGAGCTGACTGCACGTTGAAGCATGAACGCGGGGAGCGCGGGCACTTCGGGCGGGAAGTAGTCGTTGCTCGTACCTTCTCCTCTGATGCCAGCAATAGGCAGGACGAGGTCGCCGCGTTGTGTCTTGGGCGATATGCCACCGCATTTTCCCAGGAACAGGCAGGCTTTCGGTTTAATGGCACTCAGCAAGTCCATGATGATGGCAGCGTTGGGGCTACCCATGCCAAAGTTGATGATGGTGATGCCGTCAGCCGTCGCGCATCGCATGTTCGAGGTGTATTCAGGTTTTTCTACGCCGAAGTTGTCGCAAAAGATGTCCACATAGTTGTTGAAGTTCGTGAGCAAAATGTACGAACCGAAGCCTTCGAGGGGCATTTGCGTGTATCTTGGCAACCAATTTTCAACGATTTCTTGCTTTGTCTTCATCTTTTATGTAATTTTGCAGCAAAGTTAAGAAAAAAATCGATATGCAGGTACTGAACCTCCCGAAAACAGAGCTTAAAGTGACGACAAAGGCCGGAAAGCCTCATGTTTTTGACGTTTTAAGGCGAAAATATGTGGCTCTGACACCCGAAGAGTGGGTCCGGCAGCAGTTCGTCCACTATCTGATTCGGGAGAAAGGCTATCCGGCTGAGTGCATCGGCAACGAGGTGTCCATCAATTTGAACGGCACCAGGAAGCGTTGCGACTCGGTGGTCTATGGCCAACAGGCTGAGCCTCTGATGATTATCGAGTACAAAGCGCCCACAGTTGACATTACGCAGCAAGTCTTCGAACAGATCAGCCGATACAACATCAAGCTTCGCGTCAAGTGGCTCATCGTGAGCAACGGGTTGCAACATTACTGCTGCCAGATAGACTACCAGAGCGGAAGTTGCCAATTCGTCGAGGACATCCCGACATACGAAAGGGTGAAAGGGTAAAAGGCGAAAGGGCGAAAAACTGAAGAGGCTGGCGGAGAAAGGCGAAAGACAAGGCCAAGAGACGCCATTCTGCATTTGACATTTTGTCACATAAAAGTCCCTGTTACTATCTTTCTGCTATTATTGCACACATCACAAAGCGGCGCAAAATAGGTCGTAAAACGCCGAGTTTGGCAACGCAGCACGCGAAGATTGCAAACTCAGCACGCCGAAATTACAAACTCGGCACGCGGCGTTTGGAATTTCACCACGCTGAGTTCACAGAAAACACACGCCAAAAAGTGTGCAAAAACGTGCATAAATGGGCGTTTTTGCAATCTGGAGTTGCCAATTCGGCACTTCCTCCCGAAAAACACATCTTGCAACCTCCTCA
The DNA here is from genome assembly GCA_902778625.1 of uncultured Bacteroidales bacterium. Classification (GTDB taxonomy): domain Bacteria; phylum Bacteroidota; class Bacteroidia; order Bacteroidales; family Bacteroidaceae; genus Physcousia. Next base: position 114,181 of record CACYYM010000003.1, on the reverse strand, counting down.
GTATCAGCGCGAAGCGTTTTAAGCCATTTCCTTCGAAAAAATGAGGCAAAGTACGCCTCGAGCCATTTCGTGCCATTCTGAGCGACTTGGCAAAATTCAGTGTGTAAGCAAACCTGGCGTTTTAGCTACTTTTTGTCAAAACGCCACAAATGCTTTCAGCGCGTTAATTCAAAGAAATTCCGGAACGGCACAATAAAACGCCTCGCGCGCACGTTATATATAAGTAATGTACCAACACAGACAGAAATCAATAAAACAACACAATATGAAGACAAGAATCCTTTTACTGTTACTACTTTTAGTCCTTCCCGCCCTCCTTGGCTCCGGCGTGAAAGCCCAAAGCATGACCGACGACCAAGTGCTGAGCTTCATCATGAAAGAGACACAGAGCGGAGCTACACAGACCGACATCGCGACTCAGCTGATAAGCAAAGGCGTCACGATGACCCAGCTTCAGCGCGTACGCCGCAAGGCTGAAAGGATGAAAGCAGAACAGCAAAACGAAGAAGAAGCCGTTACGCATCAGGAAAAAGTCGGCATCAAAGAAGAAGAAAAAACCGAAGAAGAGAAGCCCGAAGAACTGGACATCACCGAAGAGATGGACACGAAAAACGCCAAGCAAGTATTCGGCCGCAACATCTTCTCCTCGCAAAACCTCACCTTCGCGCCTTCACAGAACATCGCCACACCAGCCAACTACGTCCTCGGACCCGGCGACGAAGTGACCATCAACATCTGGGGAGCAAGCCAGCAGACATTGCAACAGACCATCTCTCCCGACGGATACATCGTGGTGAGCGACGTCGGACCCATCCGTCTGGCAGGCCTCTCCGTCAATAAAGCAAAGGAAACACTCCGTGCCCGACTGGGCGCAGCCTACGCCGACTGCCACTTCGACCTCTCCGTAGCAGGCCTGCGCTCAATGCAAGTGCAAGTGATGGGCGAAGTCGTACGACCCGGCACCTATACCCTCTCCAGCCTCTCGTCGGCCTTCAACGCACTCTATGCAGCCGGCGGCGTCAATGAGATCGGTACACTTCGCGACATCCGCGTCTATCGCAGAGGCAACCAAATCGCCTCCATCGACGTGTATGACTACATCCTGCACGGCAACACGACACGCGACATCCGCCTAGCCGACGGCGACGTCATCAAAGTAGGACCATACGACTGCCTCGTGAAAATCATCGGACACGTGAAACGACCCATGTGGTACGAAATGAAGAAAAGCGAGACAGTAAAAGACCTCCTGGAATACGCAGGCGGATTCGACGGCAAAGCCTACACGAAAAGCATCCGACTGAAGCGAACCATGGGCGACGAATACTCCATCTACTCCATCGAAGACCCGCAGATGGGAACCTTCCAGATGGCAGACGGCGACCTCGTGGAAGCCGACGAAAACCTCGTGCGCTACAATAACATGGTAGAAGTGCGCGGAGCCGTAAAGCATCCCGGAGAATACCAGCTCGGCGACAAGATACAGAGCGTCAAAGACCTGCTGCTCGCTGCCGACGGCCTCATCGAAAGCGCATACACCAAGCGCGCCGTCATGCATCGCGAAAAAGAAGACAAGAACCGCGAAATACTGAGCGTCGATGCGAAAGGCATACTCGACGGAACCGCCGTAGACATCCCGCTCCACAACGGCGACATACTCTTCATCCCCGACAAGCTCGACATGCAAGGCAACCTCACCATACAAGTGAACGGCGAAATCAACTATCCCGGCGAGTATCCCTACGCCGAGCACACCACCATCAGAGACATGATACTGCTGGCAGGCGGCATCACACAAGCCGGCTCGCTCGCACGCGTAGACATCTTCCGACGAGTGCGCGACGTGAACGCCACAGAAGACTCCCCTGCATCCGCAGAACACTTCAAGCTCGCCCTCAACGAAGACTTCAGCCTCGTACGCGACACCATCTTCGAGCTCAAACCATTCGACATCGTTTACGTCCGCAAATCCCCCGCATACGAAGAGCAGCAAAACGTCACCGTCACAGGACAGGCAAACTTCCCCGGCATCTACACAATGACCAAGAAGAACTACCGCCTCTCCGACCTCATCAGCGACTGCGGAGGCCTCACCGACCAAAGCTACATACGAGGCGTCTCACTCATCAGAACCATGAACCAAAAAGAGCGTGAGCAGCGCAACGCCAACAACCTCCGCGCACAAATCGACATCTACGAAGAAGGACTGCGCGACGGCAAAGACCTCAACATGCAGATTGCCGACTCACTCCTCGCCCTCAAAGCCAACACCGACGGCACATACTCCATCGCCGTTGACCTCGAGAAAGCCATCAAAGAACCCGGAAGCATCTACGACATCGTACTGCGCGAAGGCGACGTCCTCAACATTCCCAAACCCAACAACACCGTCAAGATAAGCGGCGAAGTCATGCACCCCGTCTCAATGGCCTACGAGAAAGGAAAAAGCGTCAAGTACTACATCCGACACGCAGGTGGATACGCCAACAAAGCCTACAAACGCCACGCCTACGGCATCCACATGAACGGCAGCGTCATAAAACTGTCTAGAAAAACAGCAAAGCACATCGAACCAGGCACCGAGATCGTCATACCGTCGAAGACCAACCGCAAACGCATGTCATCCACCGAGATAATGGCAACCTCATCCTCTGCCGCCTCACTCGCCTCCGTCATCGTAGCCCTCATGAACATTGTCACCAAATAAACATCATGGAACAGACAACAGACAACAGACAACTGTCAGCAGATAACAGTCAGCAAAAGGTCATCGACCTCACCCAGATATTCCACATCCTGTGGGACAAACGCCGCACATTCTTCAAAGTGTGGGCGGTGACATTCATCCTTGCCTGCATCTGGATCTTCCCGCAACCACGCTTCTACACCTGCGCCGTGAAACTAGCACCCGAGATGAGCAGCGACCAAGGCGTCGGCGGACTCTCCAGCCTCGCCTCCTCCTTCGGCTTCAACGTCGGAGGAACAGAAAGCCAGGACGCCATCTACCCGATGCTATACCCCGAGCTGTTCGAGAATCCTGAATTCATCGTGGGGCTATACGACATCCACGTCACGACAAAAGACGGCAAAATCTCCACCGACTACTTCACCTACATGAAGAAGCACCAGAAGAAAAACCTCCTGAAACGCCCCTACATCTACGTCAAGAAGAAGATCAAGGCGATGCTCACAGAAGAAGACAAGACGCCGAGAGCTGCCAATGCGAAAGGAATCAATCCCTTTATGATGAATCGCAAAGACTTCGACCTGATGAACCTCATCATGAGCAAAATCAGCTGCTCCGTCAACAATAAGAACAACGTCATTACCGTCAGCGTAAAAGACCAAGACCCGCTCGTCTGTGCCACGATGGCAGACAGCATCAAGCAACGCTTGCAGAACTTCATCATTCAGTACCGCACAAGCAAGGCAAAAGAAGACGTCGCACATTATAAACACCTGCGCGACAGCGCAGAAATCGAGTACTACGACGCGATGGAACGCTACAGCCGCTTCTGCGACTCGCACAGAAACGTCATCCTCCAAACATATCAGAGCAAACAAGACAAACTGCATAGCGACATGTCCCTCAAGCAGAACTCCCTTTCAGCAATGGAGACACAACTGACTGAAGCCCGAGTGAGGCTGCAGGAAAAAACACCAGCCTTCACCACATTGAAGTGCGCCACAGTCCCCGTATTACCCGCCGGACCGAAAAGGCTGCTGTTCGTCATTTGCATGTTGTTCCTTGCAACAGTGCTCACCTCCGTCTATCTGTTGCGCGAAGACCTGAAGAAACTTATCGTCATCAAGAGGGGCTGAAGTTAGCTTCATGGGTATAAATGGATAGCGTAAGGCTCAAAATAGCAGAAGGCGTACACATACCCTTCAACAAGGACTTGATGCTCAACATCATGTTGTGCGTCGCATGGGCCCCTGTGCTGCTCCACTTCTCGAGAGGCATCTTCGTCCGTCTGCCATTCATCGGAGAAGAACGTGTCGACATCGCCATCGCTGCCAGCGTAGTCCTTTCCGTGATATGTGCTCTGCCTGCACTCATCAACAGGTTCAGCCTTCTCGACTACCTCTTCTACACCCTTTGCTCCTTCTACCTTCTCTCGGCCTACGTGTTCTTTCCGGAAAACGAAACCTTCCTCGACGAGAACGTTCCCATCTGCATCTTCTGCGTATTCACCTACTACTTTGTAGGGAGGCTCATCGACATAGAACGCATGTTCAGCCTGCTGGTCTTCCTCTCCACCATCTGCATCTTTGCTAACCTGTTTTACTACTTCATACTGTCGCCCATAAACAAGACAGCAAACGAAGTCATGGGCAACGATAACATGAACGCCGCCTACTCAGCACTCCCTCACGTCTGTCTGCTCTTGTGGTCCACCCTGGAGAAGTTCCGGATTTGGAAAGCGTTTACTACACTCATCGGCATCCTGTTCCTACTAGCCTGTGGCACCAGAGGACCGTTCGTCTGCATGGGCAGTTTCGGTCTCATCTACTTCTTTTTCTACATGAACTTCAAGGGAGCCATATACGTCAAGACCGGAATCGTCACCCTCTTTGCACTTTTGATAGCCACATTCAACACCACACTCTATTACATCACATTCCTCTTTACTAACCTCAACCTGAGCACACGCATTCTGGAGCACTTCGTAACTGGAGAACTGGGCAACGACAACTCCAGAACAGTACTGAGAGAAAGACTTGAGGAAGTCATGGAGAACGTCGACCAATTCTGGGGACTTGGCCCCTTTGGCTGTAGGAACTACGACATCATTTATCCCCATTTCCTGCCGCTCGACTTTGCAGTTACTTTCGGATACTTTGTCGGTTATATCCTCCTGTTCCTATTGACGGTCCTCGTCGTCTACGCTCTTTGGCTTTCGAGGGGAAGCAAACGACAAGTCTTCATCATATTCTTAATCTCCCTTGGCATCTTAAAACTGTTCCTGAGCAACACATTCCTTACGGAGCCGTTCTTCTTTATGCTCATCGGAGTCTGTATAACAGAAATCATTAACCATGCGCGCACACATTATATATTATAATTATCTGAACCCCGACGGAGAGGGGATGTCGATTGGTGGCATCCAGACATACCTGACAAATCTCATCCCCGTTTTGAGGCGTCAAGGCTATGACGTGACGATCTGGCAACGTTCTGCGAAAGACTTCCATAAAGTGCTGGACGGTTGCGAAGTGTATGGCATTCCCTTTCGGGAAAATTGGGGAAAGCGAGTGGCAAAGTTTTTGCTCGATGCAGCCCTGCCACATATTGACCTGCCAAACGACCTCCTTCTATATGGTTGCGAGACATGCATAACAAGGCACGTGCCCTGCAGAACCGTTGCCATTCAGCACGGCATCTTCTGGGATGTCCCCAAAAAGGAAGGGGCTTATTTGAGAGGTTATGTAAGGAAATGTCTAAATGCGTGGAAGATAATAAAGCGCGTAAGCAAGGTTGACCATTTGGTTTGTGTCGACAACAACTTCATCAACTGGCATCGGGCCATTACGCCTTACCCGAAAGTGAAGCACATCTTCATTCCTAACTTCACTGCCATTCCTTCCGAAATGCCAAGCAAAGAGCACGAAGGCATCAGCATCATCTTTGCACGACGTTTCTTCCCACATCGTGGCACACGCCTCTTTGCGAATGTCATCGAACGGATTCTAAAGGAGTACAAGAACATTCACGTCACGGTTGCTGGCACGGGACCTGATGCAGACTACATTCACGGGAAGCTGGATTCATTCCAGAACGTGCGGTTTACCACGTTCAGCAGCGAGGAGAGCCTAAGCATCCACAAGGACATGGACATTGCCGTTGTGCCAACAATTGGTTCGGAAGGCACGTCGCTCTCTCTCTTGGAGGCAATGGCGTCGGGTTGTGCCGTGGTTTGCACAAATGTTGGCGGCATGACAAATATCGTTCTCAGCGGTTACAATGGTTTGATGATAAGCCCAGAAGAGGACGAGCTCTTCGATGCGCTAGCAACTTTAATCGAGGACGCTTCTCTGAGGGCAAGGCTTCAGTCGAATGCATACACTTGTGCGAAGGAAGCTTTCTCGCTGAAACGTTGGCAGGACTGTTGGGAAAAGGTGATTGAAAGAAGCAAGAAGGAAGAAGTAAGAGCGAAGAAGTAATGGCGATAAGCAGTAAGACAGTTATAAATTCAATGATATGGAAACTTTTGGAGCGCTTCAGTTCCCAGTTGGTTTCCTTCGTCATTTCCATCATCTTGGCGCGCATCCTGATGCCGACAGATTACGGCATCATTGCCATTATCTTGGTCTTCATCAACATAGCAAACGTTATCATCGATGGTGGGTTCAACACGGCTTTGGTGCAAAAGAAAGATGCCGACCAGACAGACTTCTCGACGATTTTCTGGTTCTGCTTGGCAATGGCTGGCGTGATGTATCTGATATTGTTTGCTTGCGCGCCGCTCATCTCTGACTTTTATAACAATGAAGTCCTGACACCAGTCCTGAGAGTGTTGGGTTTGAACATCTTTCTGTTCTCGTTCAACTCTGTTCAGCGTGCATACGTTTCGCGCAAAATGCTTTTTCGGAAGTTGTTCTACGTGAACGCGATAGCGATAGTTCTCTCTGGCATCATCGGTATCGCGATGGCCTATGCGGATTATGGCGTCTGGGCGCTGGTGGGACATACGTTGACGAGCTCGCTGTTCTGCTGCATCGCAATGTTGTTTTTCGTGAGATGGTATCCCACATTCGAGTTTTCAAAGGAGCGTTTTGCGGGACTGTTCGATTACGGATGGAAGATATTTATGACAAACTTCATCATTGCCATTTATGGCGATATCCGTAGCCTTGTGATTGGCAAGCTATACCAGCCTGCCTCGCTCGCCTTTTTCGACAGAGGCAAGTCACTTCCTTCACTGATTATGGCGAACGTGACGGTTTCCATCGACACGGTTTTGCTCCCAACACTTTCCGAAGAGCAGGACAACAAGACGCGTGTGAAACAGATGATGCGGCGCAGTGTAGGTGTTAGCTACCTCTTTGTCGCGCCATTGTTGATTGGCTTCATTGTCGTGGCAAAGGAGCTTGTCTTGGCGCTGCTGACAGAGAAATGGCTGCCCGCTGTGCCCTTCATACAGATTTTCTGCATCGTCTTTCTGTTGATGCCCATTCAGAATGTCAACACCACAGGTATCAAGTCCTTGGGTTACAGCAACATCATACTGAAGCTCGAGATAATAAAGAAGGTCATCGAGGCCATCATCCTTGTTGTCAGCTTCTTGATAAATGTCTATGCCGTTGCGTGGGGTATTGTGCTCTACAACGTCATCTGCATTGCCATCAACCTCTCGCCCAGCAAGCGCCTTGTGAACTATGGCGTTTGGGAGCAGTTACGCGACGTGATGCCGACAATCATAGCAGCCCTGTTGATGGGAGCCGTGGTCTATGCATGCAGTTTCCTGCCTTTGGGAAACATTCCGTTGCTCATCATTCAGTTCATCATCGGAGCCGCTTCCTACTGCCTCTTCTGCCATATCTTAAAGCTTGATAGCTATACATATATCTTGAAATACCTCAAAGATTTAAGGAGCAAAGGGGAATGAAGAAAGTCGGAATCATAACGTGGCACTACTACGGCAACTTCGGGAGTGTTCTGCAAGCCTATGCTCTGCAGGAAGCCATCCGTGAAATGGGATACGACGTAGAGTTTGTCAACTATCGGAACCTTAAATTCGGGAAGCCAAATCCTGCCAAGACTGCCGTAAAGCTTCTTCTGCATTACACGCTGGGCAGCCTCTTCCCAAGGTTCAGGATTTATCCCCAAGCCTTCGCCCACAAGTATCTCCGCCAGGGAAAGCTCGTCACCGACACCGCATCGCTCGCCACACTTTCGGCGAAGTACGACACCATTGTCTGCGGCTCCGACCAGATTTGGGCGCCAAATTGTTACAACCCAGTCTATTTCGCCGCCTTTGCAGGGGAAGGAACACGCAAGGTGTCGTACGCGGCAAGCATCGGACTCAACGAAATCCCTGCTGACCTCGTGCCCAAGTACAGGGAACATCTCGAAACCTTCCACGCCGTTTCCGTCAGGGAAACAGAGGGAAAGGAACTGCTGAAAAGGGCGTGTGGCATAGATGCGACCCTCGTGCTCGACCCTACCCTCCTCCACGACGCGCCTTTCTATCAAGCCATAGAGCAAAAGGTAAAGGGCGTGAGCGGCAAATACCTCTTCTGCTATTTCCTCAATAAAGAGCATGCGTACAGAGCACGTGTGGAGCAGTTCGCCAGCGAGCACGGCCTGCAGATCGTGGGCGTTTCCGACAGGAAAGACGATGCCCAATGGATGACGCGACTGACGGGTCTCAACGCCGGCCACTTCATTTGGCTCATTCATAACGCAGAGGCAGTCATCACCGACTCCTATCACGCCACCATCTTCTCGCTGCTCTTCCACAAGGAGCACCAGACCCTCGTCCGTTTTGCAGAGGACAGCCCCATTTGCCAGAACTCGCGTATACGCCAGCTACAGGACTACTTCGCCGGCGTTGACTTCGAGACGCGCCTCTCGGAACTGCGCCGCCACTCGCTCGACTTCCTCAATAAAGCCATGCAATAATGCTCACGTTCAACCCCGACAAAGCCCACTGCACAGGTTGCGCAGCCTGCTATTCCGCTTGCCCCACCCATTGCATCCGCATGAAAGCAGACGAGGAAGGCTTCCTCTATCCCGAGGCAAGCGAGGCCTGCATCGAGTGCGGCCTCTGCGAGAAAGTCTGTCCGGCAGTCACGCAGGAAAATGCCGCTACCCTTGAGCATCAGAAAGCCTTCGCCGCCCTTTCTCGGGATGCCGGCATCTGGCGACGCAGCGCTTCGGGCGGAGCATTCAGCGAGGTTTGCCGGCTTTGGGCAGACAGGGACACACTAATCGTCGGAGCGGCTTGGGACGGCCTTCGCGTCCATCACATCGGCGTTACGGGCTTCGAAAACATTGCGCCGCTCTGCAAGTCGAAGTACATCTGCAGCGCCATCGAGGACACCTTTATCGAGATACACGAAGCCCTGAAGACTGGGCGCAAAGCCATCTTCTGCGGCTGCCCCTGTCAAGTGGCCGGCCTGAAAGCTTTCCTGCGAAAGGACTACGAGAACCTGCTCACCATAGACTTGATTTGTCACGGTGCAGGAAGCCCAAGCGTCTTCGAGACATGCATGAAAAGCCTTTCCAGCTTCTTGGGCGGAACAGTGACAGCCTACCAGTTCCGAGCCAAGAGAAAGCACTTCGAAGTGGACTACCTCAGCCGCGTCACGACACAGAGCCGTTCACGCTACATCGTGCAAGATCCCTACCAGCAGCTCTTCCTCTCGCAAAACGCGCTACGACCCAGCTGCGGAAAGAACTGCAAATACCGCGATCCACACCGACCGGGCGACATCACCCTCGCAGATTTCAAGGGACTTACCACCGTCTTTCCCGACCTCACATTCCAGAAGCGGAATTGGTCCACAATCGTTTGCAACACGCAAAAGGGCGAGCAGGCCATTTCGGGATTGGAGGAAAGGATGGAGATGCGTCCGTGCAACCTCTCCGACATCGTCAAGCACAATCCCCTCTTTGCCCGCCAGACATGGTTCTCACAGGACAGAGACGCCTTCTTCCACGACTTCATTGCAGCCCCCGAAAAGGCAATCGGCCGATGGACAGTGCCGCCCTCCACGTTCAAGCCTTCGCTCAAGCGTCGGCTCATCAACCTGTTACCGACTTCGCTGCTTCGGTTCGTCTCCAAAATGTATCACTTTGTCAGGCACTAAGGCCTTTGACAAAATGTAACTAAAACACCAGATTTGCTTACACTCCGAATTTAGTCAAATCGCTCAGAATGGCTCGAAATGGCTCGAGGCGTACTTTGCCTCATTTTATTGAAGAAAATGGCCTAAAACGCTTTGTGCTGATACTGAGGAGGTTGCAAGATGCGTTTTTCGAAAGGAAGTTCCGGATTGCCAACTCTACATTACAAAAATGGCGATTTTAGCACGTTTTTGCACACATTTTGGCGTGGTGTTTCTATGAATTCAACGTGGTGAAATTCCCAACGTCGCGTGCGGCGTTGGCAATTTCCGCGTGCGGCGTTGGCAAACTTCGCCTGCGGCGTTGCCAAACTCGGCGTTTTAAGACCTATTTTGCGCCACTCTACGACGTGTGCAAAAGTAGCAAAAAGAAAGCAAAGCGCCGATTTGCGCTTTCATTTTGTCTTTTCAGGAAAGTCGTCGAGGCAGCAAAAAACTTGCATAATCCTTCGGTAAATACCTTTTTTTTCGTACCTTTGCCAAATAATTAACCCTGACGCAGGACTGCCGACGCAGCCTTGCGCCACAAACAATTAAAGCAATGATTGACCTGAAATACTTGCGCGAAGAGGAAATCGACGAGCCCAGGTATGTCTCCTTCTTCGAGAAATACCATGGCGCGGGCTCTTTCGCTACATGGGGCAAGCGCATCCACTGGTATTTCGCAAGCGGGCAATTCAGGCTACTGGTTGCGACCATCGACGGCAACTATGTGGGCCAGTCCACCGCATACAAGGCCAAGGCTTTGGTTCGTGGCGAGGAGAAGGAGATTTGGTGGGGCGCAGACTTTTTCGTGCTCGAAGAGATGCGGGGCAAAGGCATTGGGATGCAGCTCCAGCAGAAGCTTCACGAGGACCTGCCGAACTTCTCGTCGGTGGCCTACGCAGCGGCAAGCGGCTTCATCAAGCGCAAGTGCGGCGCAAGGGAAATCAGGCGTGTGCCGTTCTTCTTCTACCCCATCTCGTGCTTCTTCACGTTGCTGCTGGAGCTGGCGCTTCGCAAGCTGACCTCGGCTAGTGTGAGGCTTCCACGCCTGCGTTTGCCGTCCTTCTACCTGAAGCTCAACAGTCTGTTCAGCTCCTCCGCAAAGGGGCTTGCCGTTAGGGAGATTGCCAGAGAAGAGGTGCCGGAGCTGTCGGATTTCATGGAAGCGTGCCTCGGCGACGAGGACTTCCACATTGTCCGCTCCAAGGAGTTCCTGAAATGGAAGTACGTGGAGAATCCCCTGATTTCGTTCAAGGCGTTTTCGTTGGAAAGAGAGGGCGAGCGCATTGGAGTGGCCATCCTCTCGGACGTTTACGAGGGCAAGTATCTCGTCAGCCAAGCCCGCCTGTCGAAGCTCTACGACCTGATTGTAAAGAAGGACAGCGGCATTTCCGAGGAGCAAGCGCTGAAGGCGGCTCTCGACTATCTGCAAGGCAAATGGCGCAAGGCCCCAGACGGCATCATGGCTATCCGGCACATTCCCTACTGCCCGAAGATTGTGTACCCGCGCAACCGTGCGTTCCTCTCCACAATGGACGGCGAGGAGCTCGGCTCGTGCTACCTGAGCTACATTGACCAAGATATGGAGAAGATGGAATGAAGAAGATTATCATAAATGCTGACGATCTGGGTATGTCGGGAACGGTCAACAGAGAGATTGAATCCTGCATACAGAAGGGCTTAATTACGAGCACGACCATTATGGCGAACATGCCCGATTTCGAGGGAGCTCGGAAGCTCTACGAGACGTACAAGGACGCCATCTCGTTTGGCTGGCATATGAACCTGACCGAAGGCGAGCCCTTGACCAAAAGCCAAGCGCTGCTGGACTTCGGCTACTTCGTCGAGACGAAAGATGGAGTGCGCATGAATGGCATGGCCTTCTGGAAACAAAAGTTCTTCCCAAAGACCATACGGGAAGAAATCAAGAAGGAGCTGAGGGCACAAATCGGCAAGATTCGCGACAACGGCATTCGCCTGAGTCATGCCGACAGCCACCAGCACATTCACACCAGTCCGGCACTGTTGCTGGTCTTGCCTTCACTCTTGAGCGAACTTAAGATTGAGCGCTGTCGCAGGATGCGAAACATGGTGGCGTCTCCGCTCGGAAGGTGTTTGAGAGACTTCGCCATGACTGGCTACAAATGGCAGCGAATCAGGATGGCCGATGCGTTTGGGCCCTTGCGCGACTTCCTTTCAAACCCTGCGCTCTGCAAGGATGACGAGGTTGTCGAGCTGATGGTGCATCCGGGTGCTTCGGAAACAGATAATCCCAAAGCAGCAAACGAATACACCATGCTTAAGGACCTCGACCTGAATACGATAAATGCAAAACTTGTAACTTATTGGGAGATATAATATGCCTGCAAAACTTTCCATAGCGATGCCCGTCTTCAATCATCCCGAAGAGCTGAAGACTATGCTCGACTCCATCCTGGCAAACACCTACCAGGACTGGGAACTCCTGGCCATCGACGACGGTTCGGAGCAGGAAACGCTTGCCCTTCTCGAACAATATGCCGAAAGGGATGAACGCATTCGCTTCATAAAGAGAGACCGCCAGCCAAAAGGTGCCCAAACTTGCCGAAACATGGGGCTGGAGTTGGCCAAAGGCGAATACATCATCTTCTTCGATTCCGACGACTACCTCTTGCCCCAGTGCCTCGAAGAGCGGGTCAGGACGTTGGACAAGCAGAAAGAGGCGGATTTCGTTGTCTTCCCCTCAGGCATCTACACAGAAAATCAGTTCAAGGCCTTTGCTCCGATGCACACCTATGGCTATGCGGTCAGGAAAGACGATGTCCAGGGCTTCCTACGTCGCAACCTGCCATTTGTGGTTTGGAACAACATCTACCGCACCTCGTCGCTTCGCAAAAGCGGCATCCAATGGGACGAAAAACTCCAACTGCTTCAGGACTGCGACTTCAACCTGCAAAGCATTCATGCCGGACTCAAGTACGTCTATGCCGAGACAGTGCCGCACTTCGGGTATCGCATTATGCAAGCGGGCTCCATCACCACGAAAATCAAGAAGGACGGCTACTTCGACAACGTTCTCTTTGCCCTCGAAAAGGGTTACAGGCTTTACGGAAAGACGTACCCCTACTCGTTATATCTGGGCATGCTCACCATGTTCATGCGCCTCTTTGGCAAGCACTTCGACGCCGCAAAAACCAAGCAAATGGTTCGAACAACCAAGCAACATACGCCCTTCTACGGAATGCTTTTCCAAAGCCAAATCGGGATGCTTAACGTGCTCCGACATTTGATGCCCTACAAGTTCGCTTTCCTGCTGACCTTCTTTGGCTTTAAGCTTCATTCCTACCACAATTTGAAAGCCTTCGCAAGGCGAAAGAGAACCCTCTTCGACCAATTTCAAAGCCAAAAGCGTGAAAAGTGAAAACGTCAAATCGTGAAAACGTCAAAATAAAGATGAAAGCAAGAGTTATCGCATACTATCTCCCCCAGTTCCACCCAATTCCGGAAAACGATGCCGTTTGGGGAAAGGGCTTCACAGAATGGACAAACGTGGCCAAAGCTAAGCCCCTGTTCCGAGGGCACTACCAGCCCCGCATCCCTGCCGACTTGGGCTTCTACGACCTCCGATTGCCAGAGGTGCGCGAACAACAAGCCGAGCTGGCAAGAGAAGCCGGTATCGAAGGCTTTTGCTACTGGCACTACTGGTTTGGCGGAGGCAAGATGCTGCTGGAAAGGCCTTTCAGGGAAGTGCTCGAGAGCGGCAAACCCGACTTCCCCTTCTGCCTAGCTTGGGCAAACCACGACTGGACAACAGGCACCTGGCAGAACGGAGGCGGCACACGCATGATTGCAAAGCAAGAATATCCGGGCGATAAAGACTATCGCGCACATTTCGACTATGTCCTGCCAGCCTTTCGCGACCATCGCTACATCACAATCGACGGCAAACCCCTCTTCTGCATCTATGACCCCTACAAGTTCCCCGACGTCGCCCACTTCCTGCAGCTCTGGCGGGAATGGGCTGAAGAAGCGGGGCTGCCTGGCATCTATTTCGTGGCCATGTGCAATGCCACAACCACCATTCGAAGGAAGGCAAACGGCAGCATCGAACGCATCATGCCAAACCTCGAAAGTAGCGCAGAAGTCTATCAGTCTTTCCTCGACCTTGGCTTCGACGGCATCAACTCAATCGGCAAAAAGCGCGCCGAAATGATAGCTTCGGGCAAGTACGTCCGGCTCATCGGCAAAGCCCTGCACAAGCTCTTCCCCAGCCTTTCCGCCGCACATTTCGACTATCCGCGAGTCATGCCTCACTGTTTCGCTCCGGAAGACGCATGGGAAAACGTCTTTCCCAGCATCATCCCACAATGGGACCGCTCGCCGAGAGTCGGCAATCAGGGAGACGTCTATGTCAACGCCACCCCTGAGAACTTCAAGCACCACATTCTGCAAGCCTTGAAATTGATCGAGAATAAAGCTGAGGAGCACCGCATTCTCTTCCTCCGCTCGTGGAACGAATGGGCAGAAGGCAACTACGTCGAGCCCGACCTCAAATATGGACACGGCTTCCTCAATGCCCTGCAAGAAACAATAAAACCTTAAACTCAACCCTTTAGCATTTTTACCTTTTCTCCGTTTCATGGACGTTTCCATCATCATCCCCACATACAAGCCCGGCGACTACATTTGGCAATGCCTTGAATCGCTCCGCGACCAAACGCTTCCACACGAGCGCTATGAGCTCGTCATCGTCGTGAACGGATGCAATGAGCCCTACCACAGCCAAATACTCTCGCACATGCAAGCATGGCCGGAAGCGCTCAAGACACTCGTTCTTCAGACCGACCAAGGCGGCGTTTCCAATGCCCGCAACCTCGGGCTCGACAAGGCAAACGGACAATACGTCTGCTTCATCGACGACGACGACTGGGTCTCGCCCACCTATCTCGAAGGGCTTCTCTCTGTCTGTCAAGGCGACCATGCCATGGCAATCGCCAACGTCGTCAACCTCGATGAACGCACAGGACAGATGCGAGGCGACTGGCTTTCTGCCTGTTACAACAGAAACGCCAAACAACCAGACAGCGCCACACTCATGTCGAGCCGCAGCTTCCTCTCCGTAGCCTGTTGCAAGATGACCGCACGCAAAGCCATAGGAGACTATCGCTTCGACATCCGCTACAAGCAAGGCGAAGACGCCCTCTTCAATGCCCAGATAAGCCACCGATTGAAGCACTTCGGAGTTGCCCCGCAAGACGCCATCTACTACCGACGCCTCCGTCAAAACTCCGCAGCACGCTCACGTTCCCTTTGGAGCATAACACGCGACAACGCCGCTCTCGCCCTTGCCTTCGCCACAACTTACCTCAAAGGCATCCGCCACTACAGTCTCCTCTTCTATGCCACACGCATCCTCGCCTGCGTCAAAGCCACAATCAGAGAATACCTTAGGCCCTTCAAGCCAGACATATAATACCTTTAACCCTTTCACAAGATGAACCTCAAGCGCCGCATACTCTATACCCTCGCCCACCTCATGGCCTTCCTGCCCGACACCTGGACACTCCGCATCCAGTACCTCATCCGTACAGGCCACATCCTGCACCTCGACAAGCCCAAGCGCTTCACCGAAAAGTTGCAGCACTACAAAGCCTACTACCGCAACCCCGTCATGAAGCAATGCGTCGACAAATACGCCGTTCGCGATTACGTGGCAAAAGCCCTCGGCACCGACAAATACCTCAACACCCTCTATCAGCTCTGCGAACGAGCAGAAGACATCGACTTTGACGCCCTGCCCGACCAGTTCGTCATCAAGACAACCGACGGCGGAAGCGGCGACAACGTCCTTGTATGCCGCGACAAGCGGTCGCTCGACATACCCAGTGTCGTCAAGACCGTCAGCCAGTGGCAAAGCAAAAACTACCCTGTCATATCGCGCGAATGGGCATACGGATCGTCCAGCGGTTCGCGCATCATTGTCGAGAAATACCTCGAAGAAAGCCGTAACCAAGACCGTTCCATCGACGACTACAAATTCCTCTGCTACGACGGCCAGTTCCGCTACCTCTGGATCGACAAGAACCGCTACTCCAACCATCGGCGCGGCTTCTGGAGCAAAGAACTCCACTTCCTTGATGGATATCGCAGCGACTGCCCTACCTTCGAGACAGATCCCAAGCAACTGCCCGACAACATCGGAGAAATGATAAAACTCGCAGAGCAGCTCGCGAAGGGCTTCCCCTTCGTTCGCGTGGACCTCTACAACATCGACGGGCAAATCATCTTCGGCGAACTGACCTTCTACCCTTGGAGCGGCTACGTCAACTACACCCCCGATCGCTTTGACTTCGAGCTCGGCGAAGCCTTCGACGTCGATAGTTACGGACAGTACGACAGACGGAAGAGGCTGTCCTGACCGAAACCCTCACACAGCCAACCGCAAAACAAAAGAGAGCCCCCAATCTTACAGAAAGAGAGCCCCCTTAAGTTTCTAAAGCCCACTAAAGTTTCTTGAATTGCTTTTTCAGTTTTTCGAGTTGCTTGACTTCCTTGTCCCAGTCGCCGATTTCGGAATAAGGGAAGGCACTGCGATTGGTGGCGAAGGGGCTGATGTAGTCAATGGCTGTCTGTATGCGGGCTTGGCTTTCCTTGGAGAGCCGTTTGCCGTCAGCTTTGGCGATGGTGGCGAAATCGACGATACGTTGCAGGTCGGAGACGGTGTAGGAGAATGCTTTTGTGCGTCTCAGTGCTTCGGGCATCTTGCCGTCGGCGGCTATCTGTGTGTTGACGCGCTTCTGTGGGAAGTCTTTGAAGATGGCTTTGCGCTGGGACTTCTGGCCGGTAAAGATGAAGATGTTGTAGAGTGTGGTGTCGAAGGTGAGGAGCTGGCCGTTCTTGAAACTTTGTGTCTTCTTGCCGTATTCGCTTGTCTGCATCCAGTTGGCGAAGTCGCTGAACCATGCTTTGAGGCTTTTCATGCGCTTTTTTCCGATGCTCTGGACGGCACCGACGAGGCGTATACTTTCGAGCATGTCGTTGAAGTTGTAGCTGTCGGCCATGCCTTGCGGATTGCCGCGGTTGTTGTTGTGTCCGGGCACGAATTGGCTGTACTCGAAGTGCGGGTTCATGCGCGTTTCGGGGTCGATGAACCATGTGTCGAGCTGTCGGCAGAAGTAGTCGTAGTAGCGTGGTTCGCCAGTGAGGAAGAAGGCTTTGCTGCATGTGACGAGGTTGTCCTTGAGTTGGAGGAGTCGCGGATAGTCATACTTCTTGTACTCGGGGTTGAACTCGCCGTCTTTAGCGATGTAAGGGCCGTCGGGGTTCTTAGGGTCTGGCCACCAATAGATGGAGAGGCTCTCGTAATTGTGCTTGTCGCCGGAGATGCAAATGGCTTTGTTTGTGACGGTGATGGGCTTTATTTTGACGATGCGGTCGGCTTTCGCGAGAAGGTCTTTGTATTCCTGCGAGTTGGGTTTACCTGCCAGCGCCACGAGTTCGCTCATGTCCCAGATGTAGGTGATAGGCTTGGCGCAAAGAGACAGAGGAAACAAGAGGACAATAAAATAATAAAAGAAGAACAGACGTTTCATTGTTTTTACTCTTTTAATCTTATGACTTCTTCACCCTTTCACCTTTTCACTTTTTCCAAAGATAGCTGTACCGGCGATTGAGAATTTTGTTGCGAATGCGTTTTGAGAAGTAGGTGGGCAGAAAGAACACGAAGAGATAGCTGTAGGCCTGCAGTTTGTTGTAGCCGAACACTTCCTGGTAGACGGCGGCATTGTACTTGACGAGCGACCATTTGTTGTGCGAAATGGAGTTCTGGTGGAGGCGGTAAATGCCGAGTGGTTCCTGGATGGCGTAGGCGTTGCCAACTTTCTGATGTATCATGAGCACGTATGCCCAGTCCTGACGTTTGCGCTGGAGTGGCATGAGCATCTTCGGGCAACGTTTTGTGTCGTAAATAGCCGTTAGGAAGCCTATTTTGTCGTCGCGCTTGGTATTGGTGAGCGACTGCTTCTCTGGTGCGATGATGATGCCGTTGATGGTGCCTTCCTCGTCGCAGGTATAGTAGCTGGCATAGGCGAAGGCGTAGTTGTGCTCTTGCATGAACGCCACTTGCCTTTCAAGCTTTTCGGGCAACCAACGGTCGTCGCTGTCGCAGAAGGCAATGTAGCGTCCGCGAGCCTCTTCGATGCAATTGTTGCGAGTGGCTCCGGAACCCTGATTCTCTTCAAGGCAGAAAACGCGGATGCGTTCGTCGCGAGCCGCATAGCCCTTGATGATGTCCTGAGTGCCGTCGCTCGAGCAGTCGTCGGTTATGATGAGTTCCCAGTTCCGGTATGTCTGGGATATGATACTGTCAATGCTTTCTGCTATATACTTCGCTCCGTTGTAGGAGGGCATAATGACAGAAACTAATGCTTCTTCCATGTAAAAAGTCGTTATGCTTTCGCGGAAATCTCAAACGCCGCACGCGGGGATTGCCAACGCCGCACGCGGAAATTGCAATCGCCGCACGCGGGGATTGAAACGCCGCGTGCGGGGATTATTTTTCGCGAAAGGGGAACCTTATTCTTCCTTCTTCTTCGATGCGCGTTTGCGAATGCTCTTCTTTGCACCTTCCAGATTCTCGGAGGGCAAGCCAGCCAGTTCGCGGTCAATCATGATGCGGCCACAATACTCACAGACAATAATCTTCTTGCGGCTGCGGATGTCGAGTTGGCGCTGTGGCGGAATCTTGTTGAAGCAACCACAGCAAGCATCGCGCTGAACGGAGACGATGCCGAGGCCATTGCGGCTGTTGCGACGAATGCGCTTGAAGGCGTTCAGAAGACGGGGCTCGATGGTAAGCTCCAGATTCTTAGCACGTTCACGAAGCTTTTCCTCCTCTGCCTTTGTCTCGCTCACGATTTCCTCGAGCTCTTCTTTCTTGGTCTCGAGCAGAACGCGGCGCTCATTGACTGCAAGGTTGCAGCGCGTCATTTCAGCATTCTTGGCCTCTACGATTTCCTTTGCCTCGCGAATCTTCTTTTCGTGAAGCTGGTTGTCGAGTTCAGCATACTCCACTTGCTTAGTGAGGCTGTCGTATTCGCGGTTGTTGCGAACGCTGTCCATCTGGGTATTGTAGCGCTCAATGTTGGTTTTGTTCTCGGCAATCTTGCCGTTGCGCTCGCTGATTTCCTTCTTCAGCTCTGCAATATCGGCGGTTATCTTCTCGATACGAGTGGTCATGCCCTCGATTTCGTCCTCAAGGTCTTGCACTTCGAGGGGCAGTTCGCCACGCAGTGTCTTGATGCTATCGATTTCGGAAAGCATGCTCTGCAGGGCATAAAGGTTCTTAAGCTTCTCCTCAACGCTATAATCAGCGGGGTCTTTCTTTGATTTTTCTCTTGCCATAGTTATAAGTATTTGATTGGATTCGTGCAAATTGTTGTCTTGAAAAGCGGAAGCCTTGGGCACTTCTCGCCTATGATTGAATTGAATATGTCAATTGTATACTGCTCGCTCTGGTAATGTCCGAGCACGCCGATCTGTATCTGTCCGTCGTGGCCGAAGTACTGGTGGTAGTGCATCTCGCCGGTCAGGAAAGCGTCTGCCTGGGCATTCAGGGCTTCGTCCAAAAGGAAGTCGCCCGCTCCGCCACAAATGGCGACACTCTGAATGGGGCGAGCCAGCAACTCGTTGTGCATCAAGCACTCAACACCGAAAGCTTGCTTCACCCTTTGCAGGAAAGCCAGCGAGTCCTCTCCGTCCGGCAGATAACCTATCACGCCAGAACCGGCTTGAACCGTATGGGCTGTCGAGCCAAAGCCCACGGCCACTTGTCGAGGTTGCAGAAGCACAACGTCCATCAGCCCAAGCCGCTCAGCCATCATGTAGTTGACGCCATCCACGGCCGAATCGAGGTTGGTGTGAGCCGAATAGATAGCAATGTCATTCTGCAAAGCCATACGGACACAGCGTTGCACGGCATCGGCATCCGTCAGATGCTTCAGGCCATGGAAGATGAGCGGATGGTGCGACACAATCATGTTGCACCCCAGCTCCAGTGCCTCGCGAATCACATCCTCGGTCACGTCAAGGCACAATAAAACCCCTGACAATTCCGTCTCTGTCAATCCGACCTGCAAGCCAGCATTATCGTAGCTTTCCTGCAAGGGCAGAGGCGCGAAATCTTCAAGGGCGCAGATAACGTCTTGAACTCTTACGCTCATACGAATAAGATATGTTTCGTGCAAAATCTTTCGATTTGCGATGCAAAGGTACGGCTTTCTATGTAAAAAAACAAATTTCTTTGCATTTATTCTCAAATTATTCGTAACTTTGCACTCTCGTAAGGGAATAAGGCTTTTATGTCAAACGGTATCACATACTTGCCCGCGGAATGGCACGAACAGGGAGCTGTGCAGCTAACTTGGCCGCATAGCAGCACTGACTGGCGCTATGTCTTGAAAGCCGTAACGCGCTGCTATCTCGAAATGGCAAAAGCTATATGTGAGCGGGAACAGCTCATTATCGTTACGCCCAAACCTGAGCAAGTTCGCGAAGAGCTCATGAGCAATTTGCATGCCGACACTTTGAGCCATGTTACCCTCTGCAGGGCCCGCTCCAACGACACTTGGGCGCGCGACCATGGCTTCATCACGCTGCTTGCTCCCGACGGCCCCCGTCTGCTCGACTTCAAGTTCAACGGTTGGGGAGAGAAGTTCCCGGCAAAGTTCGACAACTGCATCTGCAGAAGGATGGCAGAACAGAGTGTCTTGAAGGGGCGCTATGAAGACCATCTCGATTTCGTCCTTGAAGGCGGAAGCATCGAGAGCGACGGCAGGGGAACGATTATGACGACAAGCAAATGTTTGCTTGCGCCACATCGTAACCAGCCACTCACAAAGGAACAAATCGAAGCTCGACTGCTTAAAACACTTTGTGCAAAACGTATCCTTTGGCTCGACTTCGGCTATCTTGCAGGCGACGATACCGACAGCCACATCGACACGCTGGCTCGCTTCTGTCCCGACGACACGATTGCCTATGTGCAGTGTCTTGACGAGAACGACGAGCACTATGCCGAGCTCTCAAAAATGGAAGCACAGCTCAAGGCGTTCCGCACTTTGGAAGGCAAGCCTTATCGCCTCATCCCGTTGCCAATGGCAAAGGCTGTCTTTGACGAAGATGGCACCCGGCTGCCTGCCACATATGCCAACTTCCTCATCACGAACGGAGCTGTCCTAATGCCCACTTATGGCAATCCCGAGACTGACCTCAAGGCCAAGAAGCAGCTTCGCATGGCTTTCTCAAACTACGACATCATCGGCATCGATTGCCAAATACTCATCACTCAGCATGGCAGCTTGCATTGCTGCACCATGCAATTCCCAAAAGAAGCATTATGAGAATCGGAATCATACAACAAAGTTGTAGCGAAAGCATCGCAGAGAACCGTAAGAAACTGGCTGCAAGCATCGCCAAACTGGCCAAGCAAGGTGCTGAGCTCGTCGTTCTTCAAGAGCTGCACGACAGCCCTTACTTCTGCCAAACAGAGGACGTTGGGAACTTTCGCTATGCCCTGCCCATTCCCGGAGAGGCAACGGAATTCTATGCAAAGGTGGCAAAGAAGAACCACGTTGTGCTGGTCACAAGCCTCTTCGAGCAACGAGCTGCAGGCCTCTACCACAACACGGCTGTTGTCTTCGAAAAGGATGGCAGCATTGCAGGCATGCACAGAAAGATGCACATCCCCGATGACCCTGCTTATTACGAGAAGTTCTACTTCACACCTGGCGACCTCGGTTTCCACCCCATCCAGACGAGCATCGGCAAGCTTGGCGTGCAAGTCTGCTGGGACCAATGGTATCCCGAAGGAGCGCGGCTCATGGCTTTGCAAGGCGCAGACCTCCTCGTCTACCCCACTGCTATCGGCTTCGAGAGCACGGACACAAAGGAGGAGCAGCAACGGCAACGCGAGGCTTGGATTACGATTCAGCGCAGTCACGCCATTGCCAACGGCATCCCCGTCGTAGCAGTCAATCGCGTCGGCTTTGAGCCCGACCCAAGTGGTGCAACAAACGGCATAAAGTTCTGGGGCAGCAGCTTCGTGGCAGGCCAGCAAGGAGAGCTCCTCTATCAGGCCAGCGCGACAAAGCAAGAAACTGCCATCATCGACGTTGACCTCCAGCGCACAGAAACTGTCCGACAGTGGTGGCCCTTCCTGCGCGACCGCCGCATCGATGCCTACGAAGACCTCAAACATCGTTTCATAAAATAAAGTGCCTTACGCACGCGTTTAAAATACATAATGTATAAAAAGAAAATGGCAGAGTCAAAAACGCCGCGTGCGGCGATTTAATTTCCGCGTGCGGCGTTGGCAATCCCCGCGTGCGGCGTTTGGCATCCCCGCGTGCGGCGTTTTCAAACGCAGCTAACCATAAATTGTAAATTGCTAAATTGTAAATCATAAAAATGTCCAGTACACTCAGGTTTCAGATAGTCGGCGAGGCATTCAAGAAAAGACCCGTTGAAGTGCCTAAGCGCAAGGAACGTCCCAGCGAGTTTTTTGCAAAATACGTCTTCAACCGCCAAAAGATGCAGCAGTATTTGCCTGCGAACATTTACAAGAAGATGTGCGACGTCATCGATGGCAGCGCGCCGCTCGACATGGCGACAGCCGATGCCGTTGCCGCAGGCATGAAGGAATGGGCGATGGAGCTCGGCGCAACACATTGCACGCACTGGTTCCAACCCCTGACCGAAGGCACTGCCGAAAAGCACGACGGTTTCGTAGAGCACGACGGCAAGGGCGGAATGATCGAGGAGTTCACAGGAAAGCAGTTGGTTCAGCAAGAGCCCGATGCAAGCTCATTCCCGAGTGGTGGCATTCGCAGTACATTCGAGGCTCGCGGCTATAGTGCCTGGGACCCCACAAGTCCCGTCTTCGTCTTCGGCGACACCCTGATGATTCCCACCATCTTCATCTCCTATACAGGTGAAGCCCTCGACTACAAAGCCCCGCTCAAGAAAGCGCTCAAGGCCGTCGATAAGGCTGCCACAGCAGTTGCTCGCTACTTCTATCCTGACGTCAAAAGGGTTGTCAGCAACCTCGGCTGGGAACAGGAATACTTCCTCGTCGACGAAGGACTCTATGCAGCTCGGCCTGACCTGCTCATGACCGGACGCACCCTGCTCGGCCACGACAGCGCCAAGAACCAGCAGATGGACGACCACTACTTCGGCTCCATACCGATGCGCGTCGCCGCCTTCATGAAAGACCTCGAGATAAAGGCGCTGGAGCTCGGCATCCCTTGCAAGACACGACACAACGAGGTCGCTCCTAATCAGTTTGAGCTCGCCCCAATCTTCGAAGAGACGAACCTTGCTGTCGACCACAACATGCTCATTATGAGCCTGATGAAGAAAGTGGCCCGCAAACACGGCTTCCGATGTCTGCTTCACGAAAAGCCCTTCGCCGGCATCAACGGCAGCGGCAAGCACAACAACTGGAGCCTCTCCACCGACACCGGCATCCTGCTGCACGGCCCAGGCAAAACGCCGCTCGACAACCTGCGCTTCGTCACCTTCATCGTCGAGTCATTGATGGCTGTCTATCGACACAACGGTCTCCTCAAAGCCTCCATCATCAGCGCCACAAACGTGCACCGTCTTGGAGCAGCAGAAGCACCGCCAGCCATCGTATCGAGCTTCCTCGGGAAGGAAATCAGCAACCTGCTCGAGCACCTTGAGACGAGCACAGATGACGAGCTCATCAGCCTCTCCGGCAAACAGACGCTCAGCCTCGACATCCCTCAGATACCTGAGCTCACACAAGACAATACCGACCGCAACCGCACCTCGCCATTCGCCTTCACGGGTAACCGATTCGAGTTCCGAGCCGTCGGCAGCCAGCAGAACTGCGCCGCATCGATGATAGTCCTCAACACCGCAATGGCAGAGGCTTTGACCAACTTCAAGACACGCGTCGATGCACTCATCGCAGAAGGCATGGAGCCCACGAAAGCCATCCTGCGCATCGTTCGCGAGGACATCAAGACCTGTAAGCCCATCCGCTTCGACGGCAACGGTTACAGCGAGGCTTGGAAACAGGAAGCAGCACGCCGCGGACTCGACACAGAGACCAGCGCCCCCATCATCCTCGACCAATACCTCAAGCCCGAAACCGTCGAGATGTTCTCCAAGATGAACGTCCTCACGAAAGCAGAGCTGGAGGCGCGAAACGAAATCAAGCTCGACACCTACATCAAGAAGGTACAAATCGAGGCACGCATCTTCGGCGACATCTGCATGAACCACATCATCCCCGTCGCCACGCGCTACCAGACGCAGCTCATTGATAATGTTCACCGTATGAAGCAAATCTTCCCAGCCGAAATTGCAGCGCCCCTGAACAGCACCAACCTGAGCCTCATCAAACAGATGGGCGAGCACAACACATTCATCATCGAGAACGTGGAACGGCTCATCGAAGCCCGTCGAGTCGCCAATCGCATCAAGGACGGCCGCGAACGAGCCATCGCCTATCACGACACCGTAGCACCACTCATCGAAGAAATACGCTACCACGTCGACCACCTCGAACTCATCGTCGACGACGAGCTCTGGCCCCTGCCCAAGTACCGCGAAATGCTCTTCATACACTAAAGGCAACCGAACAAGTACTGGACAAGTACAGAACTTGATATTGCTCTCTCAATCTTAAATTCAATTTAACTGTGTCGAATTTCAGTAACTATTTCGTGAGCGTCTCTA
The DNA here is from genome assembly GCA_902778625.1 of uncultured Bacteroidales bacterium. Lineage (GTDB taxonomy): Bacteria > Bacteroidota > Bacteroidia > Bacteroidales > Bacteroidaceae > Physcousia. The sequence continues at coordinate 89,599 of CACYYM010000003.1, read as the reverse complement.
TTACACCGGCTATGACGGCGATGAGCATCAAGGATACTATGAAGAGGATTATGGTCAGGAGCAATGAAATGGCGTTCAGGACGATGCTCTTCCACCAACCGATGGTCATGAGCTGACGGTAAAAGATGACGACATAGGCTATGGTGACTATCTGATAAATGACACTCGTTATGACGTCCAAGCTCTTTATGAGGCACAGGGGAAGCATCGCGACGGAGAAAAACAGGCTAATGCACGAGTGATACATCTGGGTGTAGAACTGCTCGGTGAGGTTCAGGGGGAGCTGCTGTCCGTCGGGGCGTGATACCTTGCACTTCCGGAAGAACCATCGATAGGAGAAGGCGGAGAAGAACGCTATGACAAGGGTGCCGTAGAGTTTGTTATTACCCACTTCTGCGATGCACTTTATGACGAAATCTACGGATGCGTATTTCGATGCATCTACTTCGGTATCGAGGTCGATGTTTGTCATGTCGTCGAAGACGGAATCGCTGACACCCAAGACGTAGGAGACAACAGCGTAAAGGGTAAGCATGAAGACGTACAACTGCAAAGGGTTGTAGTATCTGACACGTTTGCCATTCAGATAGTCGTGCACCATGTAACCTGGGCGGCAGATGAGGTCGAGGCATGTGCGGAGGAACTTATTGTCGCCGCCAATGAAGGAGCCGATGAAGTTGTTGACGATTTCGGTCAAACGCAATCGCTTGGTCTTGGCCTTCTGACCGCAATGGGGGCAGTAATCACTCTCGAAGGTGTTATTGCAGTTTAGACAAACCATTGAAAAGGTGAAAAGTTAAAACGTAAAAAGGTTAAAAGGTTCGAGACTGCTTTCTCTGCCTTAAGGGTTTGCGGTTATGATTTTTTTCCCGTCTTTTATATAAACACCTTTTTGAAGGCTTGTTACTTTGCGACCTTGCAAGTCGTAGATGCCTCCGTTTCCTATTATCTTATTCTCTTCAATTCTGATTGTCTCAATTCCTGTCGGGATGGGACGAATGCCACTGAGTCCGAAGTCGATGTAGGCTCCGCCACCTCTATTGGTACACTCTATGGCGATGATATTGTTGGCATCGGGCGTCAGTGCGTCGAGGGCTTCCTGATTAATGGGCATGCTCTTGTAGGCGGTGAGGTAGCCGCTTTCTTGGAATGCTTCGACACCATTGAACCAAACGGTCACGTCCTCATCGTGATGGATTCTTGCTGACAAAGCGCTCATTTGCTCAGGAGTGAAGTCAGTAAGGTCGAGGTGGTAGCGCAGACGGATGTCGAAGGATGTCCATGTAGTGCTGACAAAGCTTCCGGGAGGATTGTTTGCCCCGAAACCGGAGAGACCTTCCTGCCAGTTCCTGTCATCATAGCTGGGCAACGTCCAAGCGGTATTGGTAGAGGCGCTCGACGAGGTTTGGTATTTCCACATCTGGGGCTCTATCTCGGCTGTTGGCAGGAGGTCGAATTCCTCGTTGTTGAAGCTCGCCAACAGGGTTGCCAGTTCGGTTTGGCTGATAACGAGGACAGAACCTTCTTGGGCTTCTTCAGGCAACGTGAGCTCGTTCTCATCGCATGGATACCACTTCTTCTCTTCGACATTGCCAGAGTGGCTCATGGCCTGTCTGGCGTTCTCTGTGAAGTTGTAAAGCAGAAACCAGCCAGAATTATCGAATGCAGGAAAAGTCTGCGGTGCTCGGCTCTTGGGTATCTGTGAACTGAATAGACGCTGAGCCTCTGCCCAACTTGTTCCTGTTACTCTAAGGTTGTTGGTTTCGGTCTGGCAGATGCCTCTGTCAGAAGTGTAGAAGAAGGCGGTATAGGCATCGCCTGTTTTCTCGATGTGCATATCGTAGGCGGAGAAGCTGGGCGCATAAAGGGAGCGAGGTGTGGAGAAACGTTTCCAGTCCTTTGTAGTGCTGAGATTGATGCTGTTCTTGCTGCCGTTCTTGGCATTCCAATAGACGATGTACTGTGATATCGTCTCGCTGTAAATCCATTCAGGCGACTCTACCTTGCTAGCATCTGTCGAGGATGGTTTTATGAGGATGTTTCCATTGTCGCCTACGGTCCAGTTGACAAGGTCCTCGCTCTGCAAGTGATAGAAGCCGTAAGCATTCTCATCGGCAAGGTCAGCCACGAGATGGAAAACATCTTTGCCATCGACATTAGCTCTGCGAATAAAGGGCGATGTCATTTCAAGATTGGCAAATTCGCCTGTCAGTACGCCTCGATTGCCGTTGATAGTAGTCCATTTTGCACCGTCGAAGCTATATGCATAATGCAGAGTCTTGCTTGTTGGCAGGGTGTAGGTCAAGAGGTAAGCCTTGCCGCTGGCAGCCTGGAACTCAGGTGCTGGCGTCTTGGCTGGCATCGGATCAACTTGCAGGTCATCGTTGGAAATATAGCTTCGCAACTTCAGTCCGCAATCGATGAACTGTCCGCCTGTCGTCTGCTTACAATGGATAGCGATAACGTTGTCCGAGCCGTCGAGCTTGAGGGCTTGAAGTGCTTCGGGCAAGATGGGCCACGTCTCGTATTTTGTGTTGTAGCCAGTCATTTTGGCTGCAAGCTTTCCGTTGATGTATATCTCGGCATCTTCATCGTGGAAGAGCCAGAGGCGCAGTTCTTGAAGTTGGCTTGCATCGAAATTATTGATGGTAAAGTTGCGACGAATCCAGATATCGCTGCTCGACCATGCGGTTCTGCCGCCCCCGCCAAAGCCAGCAGCACCAGATCTCCAACTTGATGCATCAAAATCTACAGAGTACCAATCGCTCGCAGGCTGCGTCGTGGTGTATTTCCATTGGATGCCGGAAGTGGTATCGCCTGCCGGAACGATGGTTGTGACGTCCTTGAATCGGCTGTTTATGGTTCGCTCAATCTTGGCTCTCATCGTGGCCTGCTGCTCAGGAGAGACCTTCAAGACTTTGCGATCGTAGGTCAGGATGCCGTTGCATTCCTGCTCCACGTCAGTTATCTGCGTATAGACCGACATCCACAGGCCTTTCTCTTTCTGAAGCTCCTGTAGGCGGTCGGTGTAATGGTCGTAGAGGTTGGCATAGGTGTCAGCATCCTCGACCGTGGTATAGTTGACATCAGAACCTGCCCACATGTGGTTTTCAATGAAGAGGTTGATGCCTCCGAACTCACCACACGAGGCGACGCGTTCGTTCAGAGCATTCGTGGCAGCATTTGGAGAGGGATAAGAGTGAACGTCGAGGAAATCGCCCATCTCGACATCAGTCCATCCTGTCACGGCATGAACGAAGCGACCCGGGTCGTGATTGGCAGCAATAACACTGTTGACGGCTCTCATAGTGTGTGCCATTCCTTGGCTGGCATGTTGTCCCCAGCCTTCGTTCAGAACCACCCAGGCACCTATGCAGGGATGATGGCGAGTGGCTTCGATGAGGGCTTCGTTTTCGCGATAGAAATTCTCCATTGCATAGTCGAGGTTGCCTATCGCTCCACTCTCACAGCCAGACGGCATATCCTGCCACACGACAAGTCCATGCTTGTCGCACCAGTCGAACCAAAGGTCGTTTTCGAGCTTGATGTGCTTACGAACCATGTTCATGCCAAAGTCCTTCATGACTTGCAAGTCATAGATCATCGCCTCGTATGATGGAGGGGTCAAGAGTCCGTCGGGCCACCAGCCTTGGTCGAGAGGGCCATACATATATAGCGGCTGGTTGTTGAGCAAAATGCAAGGATGCCCATCGACCATGCCTCGCGAGAACTTTCTCATGCCAAAGTATCCGCTCACCTTATCGACTTCTTGCCCTTGTTCGTTTACTGTAATGTCGAGGTTATAGAGGTTTGGCTCGTCGGGACTCCAAAGCTTGGGAGAAGGAATGGAGAACACGAATGTCTGGTCGGATATGCCTGTTTGTTCGGCAATGATGTTGTCTCCGTCTTTGACCATAAGTGTCAGGGTGCATAGTGCAGAGGTCTTTACGTTGATGGAAACAGAGGAGTTGTCGATGTCGGGAATGGGCTCATAGCTTTCGATATGCGTGGGGCTGACTGGTTCCAGCCAAACAGTTTGCCAGATGCCGCTATTGGGCGTGTACCAGATACCGCTTGGCGAGACACTTTGTTTTCCGTTGGGCTGACCGCCATTAGTCGGATCCCATACTGCCACTTGCAGCTCTTGCTCAGCACCTTCCTGCAAGAAAGGCGTGATGTCGAATGAAAAGGGAACTGAGCCTCCATCGTGAGTGCCCACCAATTGCCCGTTCACATAAACATAGCATCGCCAATCGACGGCTCCAAAATGCAGCAGGATGTTCTTCCCGCTAAAGCTTTCGGGCAAGGTAAAAGTTCTGCGATACATGTGAGTCGCTTTCCTGTTTGTCGAGTAGTTTTTGTCCATGATACCCGAAAGAGCCGACTCTACAGGGAACGGCACAAGAATGGCTTTCGAGAATGCAGAGGCGCTACGTTGATAGTCGTAGTTGATTGTAGAGCGCTTGAAGTAACGCCAAACGCCGTTCAGGTTCATCCAGTCCTCTCTCTTCATAGAAGGACGCGGATATTCCTGCCATGCATTGTCTTCTGTCAATTGTTCACCCCAAACGGTCATGACTGGAGCCATTTGCTTCGTCCATACACTCTGTGCACTGGTGCTTCCCGCAAAGGTCAGCATGGCAGCCACAACTGCTATCATGCTACAACTAATTGTATTTTTCATAATTTGTATTTGTTTTGCTTACTTAACTGCGACCTTCTTGCCGCCAATGATGTAGACGCCCTTCTGTAACGGACGCTTTGGCAATTTCCTGCCGCTGAGGTCATACACATCTTCCGTCTTACTTCTTTCTTCCTCCATCTCTTCGATGCCATCGGGGTCAAAGGGGGAATAATCGTCGTTGTTCGTCAGATACATCTCGTTCAAGGTGATCGCTCCATTGCCGTTGCCCCAGAAGCTAACGATGTGGATGTTCGTCAGGTCGAGTGGTTGCCCCGCTTTGTCGCCTGTGGTGTAGGTGGCTTCTTGCAGGTTGAGGACTACCTGTCGTCTGCTGGCGAAGGAGCCTGTGGGCGGTGTGGCGCAGCAGTCCGACCAGATGCTGTTCTCCGTGAAGATGTTCAGGTGAGCATCGCAACTTTGAGTATTTCTGAGCTTAATGACGAGATACTTATAGCCGCTCCAATCGGCACCATCCGTATATTGCCAACCCATCTGTCCATACTGGCTGGGGCGGAAGCGGCGCATTCGCTCGTCGTAGGTGCCCTGTCCGAAGAACGTCGTAATGAAGTCCTTGCCGAAGGGGAAGAAGGTAGAGTGCACGGTAAAGGACTTCGTCAGGACATTGCCCAAGGGGTCTTTATAAGAAGCCACAACATTCACGTTACCTTCCATCAAGCCTTTCATGCGACCACGTTCGACTTTGAGGACGAGGTTATTGCTGAAGGTGTAGGTAGCTTTGGCTGCGACATCTTCGACGTGACCATCGAGGAAGACAGCTTTGAGTTCGAGCGGTGTGCTACCGCCTGCCAGTATCTCGATGTCGTCTTTCTCAAGGATGAGGGAATCGACTGTGAGCATCTCAGGGCTAAAGCCCTCGTATTCATCGGGGTAGAAGCGGGATTCGTCGTAGATGTCCTCGGTCGTGAACCAGTCGAAGTCGGCATAGCCCTCGCTGCTGCCTTGTGTCGCATAGCAGAAGAGGCCGAAACGTGCTCCCACGAAGACGGTCAGGCTGAAGCCGAGCGACGTCTCGCCACCGATGGGCTGATAGTTGACGTTGTCGAGCGAATAGTAGAACTGCGTTTTGCTTGTAGAATAGGATACGCTGGCACGTAGATAGACGACGCTGTCGATGTCGACGGTCTCGACTTGTTCTGTTGGTGTGAAGTTGTCGTGAATGCGCAAGGTGTCTTGCCTCCAAATGAGCTGCTTCTGCCCGTCCTGAACGCGAACGGCGAGCATAGCGTATGGGTCTTGGAAGATGCAGATGCCAGCGTGGTCGCCTTCCTGCAAATGGCTTGCGTCAAGACGTATGGTGCCTATCGACGGCGCTTTTTCGTAAGCAAAGATGCGCTGGGTCAGCATATTGCGGGCCTGTGTCAGACGTGTAACAGGTTCGCTTGTTCGCAGTCGCAGCCAGCCCTGACGTTCGAAGAGCGACCAGGCTGCATCGTCGGGATTGTGGTTCCATTGCCACTGCATCCCAAGGGGGAAACTGCGGAAGTTGTCATTTGTGGGCAAAGCCTCGCGCATAGCAAATGCACCGGTCGCAGGCTTTGTTGTCGACGTATAAGGAACTCCTCTGTTGCCAACGACAGGCCAGCCCTGCGTCCACTTCACAGGTTGCAGGTTGGGGAAACGTCCCAAGCATCCCACGTCTTCCTGCATGATTGTCCACCAGTCACCTGTTGGTGTTTCGATGAGCGCGCCTTGATGAATCGTGTTGGGCTTATTATTGATAGTCTTCTCCAAGACAACCCTCTCCTCGTAGGGTCCAAAGATGTTTTGCGAGCGGAAGACGACCTGCCCGCTTGGCCAGCCGCCATACGTGGCATATATATAATAGTAGTCGCCTATCTTGTAGAGGTGGCAGCCTTCGAGACCGGAGCCTTCGCGAGTGACGACGCTCTTTTCCTGTTTGAAGTTGAACTGCTCGTCGAGCTCACAAATCTTGATGTCGTTGATGCCGCATGCCACATAGACTTTTCCATTGTCGAAAAGCATGCCCGGGTCGTAATAGATTCGCGAGAGCTTTTTCATGTCCCAAATGCCTTCGGGGTCAGTAGTGGAGAGCACATAACCGCCTGCATCGTTGCCGTTGACAAGGATATAGAACATGCCTTCGTGATAGGTCATAGAGCAAGCCCACATACCTGCAGCGTAGGCATTCTCGTTGTTCATCAGGTTATAACGATTGGAAGTCGACAATTGGGCGAGAGGCTGGGCACAATACTGCCAGTTGACGAGGTCCTTAGACTTCAGGATAGTGGCGCCGGGGAAGTGATGCATGGTGGTAGATACCATATAGTAGGTGTCGCCTGCACGAACGACATCCGGGTCGGGGAAGTCGGCCATCACGACTGGGTTCTTGTACTTGCCGTTGCCCAAGTCCCTGACAGACACGTTCTTGAAGTCGGGATGCGCCCAGTCGGTTTCGTAATACTCGGCATACCAATCCATGCAAGCCTTTCCGCAAGCCTCCTCCAGGCCGCCGAAAGCGGGGAGCACGGTGCCATCGGCAACGAGGGTGTCGACATCCAGCAGGCAATGCGTGCCGGAGAGCGTCATTGAGATGTTTCCATAGTAGTCAAGGCATGCTTTGTAAGCCACGCCCCACTTGGAGGTCGAGCCTGTTGACCACGTGCCGTAATTGGGCTGCACCCAGTTGCCGTGCTCGTCGTAGTGGCCCTCTCTGTCGGGATTCTCGGGGCTCCAGTCAACCTCCGTGATGATGATAGGAGCGAAATCGACGACAGGCACCTGCACATGGAACTGGTTTATCTTGCTTTGCGGGTCGCAGTGGTTGTCGCTGCAACCGTACCAGCCCGTGTAGTCGTGCACAGCATAACCGATGTTGGGACCTTCGATGGGATACTCGGCATAGCTGGTGTAGTTTGCTTGCCAACCTGTTCCTGGTGCCCAGATGATGCCGGTAAAGCCGTTCTCGCGAATCTTGTCGACGACGGGCTGGAAGAAGTCGTGCAGAGCAGCAGGATCGTCCGCACCGTTGGCATTTTTCAGTGACACTGGCTCGTTGGCCAGCTCTATGCTGATCTGTCCCGCATATTTTCGTATCGAATCATTCTTCGAGACGATGTTCCAGACGGTCGTCAAGTACTGGTTGTACTCATCACCCACTTTCAGATTGCCCGGACAAACGCCAGGGGGGCGCATCACGACGTACATGCCGTGGTTGATGGCGTCCTTCGCAAGTGGGAAGTAGAGGTTCTTGAGGAACGTATTCAGGCGCGACGCACTGAAGCGTGAGATGTCGGCCTCGGAGCCATCGCCTGTTGCCTGTTTGTTCGGGTCGTTCGTCCAGCAAGGGTCAAGGTGCAGACGGAACACATCGCACTTTGCCTGCTCCAGCCCCTCGAATATCTTATGGAAATACTCCAGACACTTCTTCGCGCCATTATTATCGTAGCTCACTGCATTTTCGCCCCAAGGCAAGCCCCAGCGATAGTCGTTGAAATACATGTTCGGCGTATCCATCACGCCATGCAACACAACATGGTTGCCATGCGTATCTACCAACCAACGGCCTTCGACATGCAGGGTCGGTAAAGGTTTCTGAAGCTGGGCTTGCATTGATATGACGACACCCAGACATACAAATAGTAAAATTGAGAGTTTCTTCATGATAATAGTCATTTTTGGTACAAAATTACGAAAAAATATGCATTCTCTGACGATTTTGTCACAAAAAAAAGTACTAAGCCAAAAGAAGCGCGTACTTTCATACCCTACAGGGGGATTCCAAACGCCGCACGCGGGGATTGCAATTTCCGCGTGCGGGGATGACCATCGCCGCACGCGGCGTTTTGCGACACCGCACGGCGGGTTTGCGACTACCCTACCCAAGCCTCGATCTGATCGGGCTTGAAACGGAATTTCACTTCCTTGCCTGCAAACTCGAAGGCATAGACGCGATTGGGGTCGTCGTGATAATGAGGTCTGGGGTCGGAAAGAAGGATGTCTTTTAAGGCCTCAAGGCGTTCAGTATCAAAGGCTTCGACGAGTGAAGAGTGAAAATTAAAAAGTGATGTATTCTCTCCCACATCTTCCCTATTACTTCTTACATCTTCCGCGAAGCCTCCTTTGGCATCCGGATGGCTGTCGGTGAAAGGCAGGTATGGCTTGATGTCGAAGATAGGTGTGCCGCTCATCAGGTCGGCGCCTTCTACTTCGATGACAGGACCTTCAGGTGTGTGCAGGTCAATGCTGAGAATGCGAACGGAGGAAAGACCGATGTTGTTGGGCCGGAAGGGACTGCGCGTAGCAAAGACGCCCATCCGCTTGTTGCCGCCAAGACGCGGTGGACGAACCGTCGGCTGCCACTTGGCGCCCTCTCGTCTTGCTTCGCTGAAGTCCCAAAGCAACCAGATGTGGCTGAAGCCCTCCATTCCTCGCAAAGCTTCCGGGTCGCGATACTCGGGTTCAAAGACTATCCTGCCCTTCAATCCTTTTATGAGTCCGCTCTGCCGAGGCACGCCAAACTTGGTAGGGAAATCTGTCTCGATATGAGCTATGGGCGTCAATAGATAATTCATGATAGAGGGAGGCGGCATTTTACCTTTTTCATCTTTTCACCTTTTCACCTTTTCACGAACTCTCTATAGTACAGCAAGCCGGCTGTAGTAAGGCCGAAGGGGAACGCCAACCAAATGCCTAGAAGTCCCCAGCCGCAGACAAAACCGAAGATGTAGCCCAAAGGCAGCGAAATAAGGATGTAGGCAACGAAGGCTATCCAAACCATCGCCTTGACGCGTGCCATGCCTCGAAGGGCGTTGGCGTATGTGCTCTGCAAAGCGTCGCCAAACTGGAAGATGAGGAAAGGAATGATGATGAGTGCCACAAACGCTGCCACTTCTGTGCTGGGCGTAAAGAGGAAGCCCACTTTGTGACGGAGCAAGAACAAAGGAATGCCTTGCAGCAAAGCAATGAACCAGCACAGATGGACGCCCGACGCTGCCACCTTGCGTGTCTGCTCCAGCTCGCCTGCTCCCCTGTAGTAGCTCACGCGAACTGCCACCGCTGCCGACAGGCCATAGTAGAGCATAAAGAAGAAGTGGCTGATGGTTATCACGACCTGATGCGCCGCTAATTCATTTGTGCCAAGCCATCCGGCGTACGTCGCACTGATGCTGAACGAAGCCGCTTCCATTCCCATTTGTAAAGCCACAGGCCATCCGAGCCGGTGAAGCTCACGCTGGTCTGCTTTGGTAAGCATACTCTTTGGAAAGTCCTCGCGATAAATGTCGTATCGCTTGGTAAAGTGGAACGCGCCTGCCATCAATGCCAACTGCAAGAGACGGCTCAGCAAGGTGGCTATGCCTGCGCCGAGCAAGCCCATCTCCGGCAAACCGCAATGTCCGAAGATGAGAAGCCAGTTGCCAATGAGGTTGAAGACGTTGCTGGCAACCATTATCCACATCGGCATGGAAGTGTCCTGCACGCCATCGCTGAACTGCTTGTAGGCATTGAACAGCATTTGGGGCAGCAGGCTCAGCAAAAGAATCAGCAGGTAAGGCCGCATGAGGGGCAAGAGCTCTTCCGGCTGCCCGAGCCAGGGAAGTCCTGCCAAGATGAGACCTGCAAGAAGCGTCAGCAGCAAACCTACGACAGAACAGGCAAAGAGTCCATTCCTGAGCTTGCCTGCGATGTCGTGCAACCTACCCTCTCCGAACAAGGCGCCAACGACAGGCGTCAGTCCGTATGAGAAACCCATGCCTGCAACAAGGAGCAGAGACAACGTATTGTTCACGAAACCTGCAGCCGCAAGCTCCTTCGTGCCATAATGACCTACCATAAGCGTATCGGCAAGCCCCATCATGATGGTGCTCAACTGGCCCAACATGATTGGCACGCCGATGCGCAGCAGGTCGGTGTAGTGTGATGTCTTTATGCGAACCACTTGACGTAGCAGAAGTCCTGACGGTGAGGCAGGTTATCGTTCTTCGGGAACAAACGGTAGCAAACCTTGAAGCTGCCTGCATCGTCCATGCTGTTAGTGGCAGTGAAGGTGTACTTGTTACCTTCGCGACTCTTCAAAGTGAAAGGATAGACGTTGTAGATGTGGTCCTCGCCGTCCTTGTCCGTAACAATCGTCACAAGCTCAACGCCAATGGCGTCGTCCAGCCCTGCCTCATCTACGACAACCTCTATGTTGTACTTCTTGCCGGCCTCTATGCCTGCGTTGTTTATGTCTTCACTCTTATTGATGCTTACCACATTGATTGCATCCCAACGTTCTGCAACGGCTTCCTTCCAGAGAGCAATCTCCTTGGCAAGCTGATAGCCATTTGCCTGAAGCTTCTGCGAGCGGTCGCGCAGCTTGTTGTAGAACTTGCTGTAGTAGTCATCGAGCTGACGCTTCATCGTGTAGTGAGGAGCAATCTGTGCGATACTGTTCTTGATGACCTTAACCCAACCCTTCGAAAGTCCGTTCTTATCCTTATTATAATATAAAGGCAGAATCTCGTTCTCCAAGAGCGAGTAGATTGTTGCGGCATCGAGACGATCCTGATACTCCTGGTTCTGGTATGTGCGCTTCTCTGTCAATGCCCAACCTGCACCTTCACGATAGCCTTCAAGCCACCAGCCATCCTTCACGCTGAGGTTGACAACGCCATTCATCTCGGCCTTCTCGCCAGATGTGCCGCTGGCTTCCAACGGACGCGTCGGCGTGTTCATCCAGATATCGACGCCCGAGACAAGACGGCGAGCCAACAGGAAGTCGTAGTCCTCAACAAAGATAATCTTTGCCTGGAACTCGGGACGTTGGCTTATCTCGAAAATCTTCTTGATAAGTCCCTGGCCTGCACCGTCTGCGGGATGTGCCTTGCCTGCAAACAGGAAGATGACGGGACGCTCGGGATTGTTCACAATCTTGCTGAGGCGCTCAAGGTCTGTAAAGAGCAGGTGAGCACGCTTGTAAGTGGCAAAACGGCGACAGAAGCCGATGACAAGTGCATTGGGATTAAAGCTTTCGATAAGCTTGACCACACGCTGCGGGTCGCCCTGATTCTTCAGCCAAGTCTCCTTGTACTGCTCGCTGACATACTTGAAGAGCTTCTTCTTCAATGCCTGACGTGTTGCCCAGATTTCCTCGTCCGGACAGTTGTAGATGCCGTGCCAAATCTCTTCGTTCGACTGATCGCTGAGATGCTTTGCATCAAAGTACTTGGCATAAATCTGACGCCATTCGGTAGCGCACCAAGTTGGGAAGTGAACGCCGTTAGTTACATAACCAACGTGGCTCTCTTCGGGATAGTAGCCGTTCCAAATGTTGTTGAACATCTTCTTGCTCACCTCACCGTGCAGCCAACTTACACCGTTGACTTCCTGACAGGTGTTGCATGCGAAGGTGCTCATGCAGAACCTCTCGCCGCGGTCGTCAGGATTGGTGCGTCCCATGCCGATGAATTCATCCCAGCTGATGCCGAGCATCTGAGGATAGCCGCTCATATATTTGCCGAAAAGCTCTTCGTCGAAATAGTCGTGACCTGCAGGCACAGGCGTGTGAACGGTATAAAGAGAAGAAGCACGAACGATTTCAAGTGCCTGATTGAATGTCAGGCCTTCCTTGATGTAATCACACATACGCTGCAGGTTGCAGAGTGCTGCATGACCTTCGTTGCAATGATAGATGTCCTTCTTGATGCCGAGCTTCTTAAGCAACAGCATACCACCGATACCAAGCAGGATCTCCTGCTTCAAACGGTTCTCCCAGTCGCCGCCATACAAAGCGTGGGTGATGGGCTTATCGAACTCGGAGTTCATCTCGTTGTCGGTGTCAAGGAGATACAACTTCACGCGACCAACGTTAACACGCCAAACGTATGCGTGCACATGATAATTCATATAAGGTACATCGATGACGAGAGGCGTGCCGTCTTCGTTCAGCTGCTGCTCGATGGGCAGAGAGCCGAAGTTCTGAGCCTCGTAGTTGGCAATTTGCTGTCCGTCCATCGCAAGGCTTTGTGTAAAGTAACCATAGCGATAGAGGAAGCCTACGGCACACATGTCGACGTTAGAGTCACTGGCTTCCTTCACATAGTCGCCTGCCAACATACCAAGACCGCCACTATATATCTTCAGGGCAGAATGGATGCCATACTCCATGCAGAAGTATGCAACAGAAGGACGCTTGTGGTCTGGCTCAACGTCCATATATTTGCGGAACAACGTATAAACGTCGTCGATGCGCCTCATCAGTTTCTTATCCTTAACAATCTCTTCTTTCCGGCTGAAGCTCAGACGCTCCAAAAGCGCAATGGGATTGTGCTTCACTTCACGATAGAGGTCTGGATCGAGGTCACGGAAAAGGTCGCGAGCCTCGTAGTTCCACACCCACCACATGTTGTGAGCGAGTTCTTCGAGCTTGCGAAGTTCGGCAGGAACGTTGCCTTTAACAATGACTGGCTTCCAGCAGGGCTGATTTGCATTACTTGCTTTAATCTTCATATTACTAATATAATAGGGTTAATGTGTCTGATTTATTTGCGAGCCTTGGCATTGCGAAGAGCGATGTCGTAGGCTTCGTAGTAGTATTTGATGAAATTCTTCCAGAGTGCTTTCTCTGCAAGCTTGGCTGCGTTGCGACGAACCTTGTCGATGGTTTTCTTGTCGAAAGCGGAATAGCGGGCGATGAGACTGGAGAGCTTCTCTGCCACCTCTTGTGCATTGTAGTCGTTTCGTCCGATGACCTCGACGCCGTCCTCAAGCTTGCTGTCATATCCGACGCTTGAGCAAACCCAGACACCAAAGCCGCTGAGGGACGTTGTTATGCATGGAACATGGAAAGCGACTGCCTCGAGCGGTGTATATCCCCAAGGTTCGTAATAAGAGGGATAGGCTGCGAGGTCATCACCGATGAGGAGGTCGTAGTAAGGCATCTCGAAGATGCCGTCGTTGCCATCAAGATAACAGGGAACAAAGATGACTTTCACACGACTGTGTACATCATTCTTCATGCCGTGAGAACGCAGGAAGTTGAGTACAGGATCGTTCCAAGGTTCGTTCAGGTTATGGGTGATGACGGGCTCGGGCAACGGCTCGCTGTATGTGCCGCCCAGTTTGAGGCGTTCCTGCAAGTCGGTGCGAGGGCTTTCCACCCACGCCGGAACCTGAACAAGCATCAGTACCGGACGTTGCAATTCACTGTCATAAAGACTTCTGTATGCTGCTTCCAGAAAGACATCGATGCCTTTGTTGCGATATTCATAGCGGCCGCTTGTGGCGACAATGAGTGTGTCGTCGGTGAACTCAGCACCAGTCAGGGCATTTGCCACCTGCAGAATCTTGGCTCTGGCTTCTTTACGGCGCTTCGTAAAGGCTGTACCTGTCGGCACGAAGTCTGCTTCGAAGCCGTTTGGCAGAATGGCGTCGGGACGCTTGTCGAGCAGCTCGTAGCACTCTCTTCCCGTTACGTCGCTGACCGTCGTAAAGCAATCGACGTTGTGTGCGGCCTGTCGTTCAACACTGTGCTTCGCTTCCATGTTGAGCTCGCCTGCCATCTGCGTGCCGTTGTAAGCCCAAAGATAGTCGTAGAGCGGCTTGTTGTTGCCTGCGATGCTACGCCCTATGCTTGTGGCATGGGTGGTAAAGATGGTAGCTATCTCCGGCACGTACTTCCTGACGTAAAGTGCTCCGAGGCAGGTCATCCACTCGTTTGCCTGGTAAACGACCTTTTTCTTCGTGCCGAGATTATAGTGGAAGAAGCTTTCCACGACGAGGGCTGCGGCATAGCTGAACATGCTGGCTTCGTCGTAGTCGCCGTATGCATGAAGGCTATCGACCTGAAAGTCTTCCCAAGCCTTGCCGTAGATCTCGTTTTTCTTCTCGAAATAAGGTTGGAAATCAACAAGGGCGACACATGGTTTGCCGGGGATGTTCCAACGTCCCAAACGGACATGAAGCCCGTCCTGGTTCGCTTTTTTCATCCACGGACGCCACAGAGTCGGATCCTCAAGAAAGAGAGGATTCTCTTTTCCCTGCCAGACATCAGGACCGATAAACAGCAGTTTGTCCGGGAACTGCTCTTGAAGTGTCTTGGCACGGGTGGAGAGCACCGTGTAGATGCCACCCATCTTGTTGCAAACCTCCCAGCTGCTTTCGAAAATGAAGTCTGGTACCAAACGTTTTTCTCTCATTTACGTCCTTCGTTTCCTTATTTTGCGCGCAAAGGTACAACAAAATATGTTAAAAAAGAAACCTTTTGTGCTTTTTATATATAAATATGTAAGGTTTGCGCTACAACATAATATTTTTTTTACTATCTTTGTACGTGTTTTATGGCACGACACGTCGCTAAAACAACAGGAACGCTTTGCCATTTCAAACACGACACGTCGAAAAGCAAAACTCGACACGTCGAAATACAAAACTCAACACGTCGAAATGCGAAACTCAACACGTCGAAATGCGAAACTCAACACGTCGAAATTGGCAACGACTGCTGTGATGTTTTTCATCGCGACAGTTTGTCTTGGCCAGCAACCTTGGAAGCTCCAGCTGACGAGCCCTGAGGAGAAGGTCAACTTGAAGCTCGACCTCTATGAAGAAAGCATTGAGGTGCCGGGCTTTGAAAGCTTCGGACCGATGAACGGCTACATGGACGGCAACATCTACGGCGTGTGGTACGTGGTGGGCTTCGACATCAAGAGCGACAAGCAAGCTGTCATCACCATCGCCAACGAACTTGGCAGCGAGGACCAGAAACTGACGCTGACACAAAACTCAGACAGCACCTATCAGCTGAAGTTCCTTGGCTATAATGCCGTAAAACGCGCCCAAGGCAAGAAGCTCGTGAAGATTCCGTCAGAACTGAAAATGGAAATCAAGAAATGACGACTCGCAAGAAATACCTCCTCACCGCTCTTGGCGGCACACTATTCGGCATCATTCTGGTGCTGGCGGCACTCTATACGAGCAACGTCACCTCGACAAACGAGTCGTGTGCGGCTTGTCATGTGCATCCCGAAGCTGAAACGAGTTGGAAACAAAGCAAGCACTACATGAACCAAAGCGGCGTGCATACGGATTGTGCAGCCTGTCACTTGCCCCCAGCCGGCACACCTCATTACTACTGGGCAAAGGTTAAAATCGGCTTGCACGACATCTGGATGTACCTCACTCACGACAAAGAAGACTTCGATTTCGAGTCGAAGCGCACAGAAGAGTACGCTCCCAACATCGTCTTCAACAGTTCCTGCAAGAAATGTCACGCAAACCTCTTCCCAGAAGGCATTACCGACGACGGCGTCGCCGCACACCTCTATTACGAGGAAAACGAGGAGAAACTGAACCTGCAATGTGTGACGTGCCACCTCGACGCAGGCCACTTCATTGCTGGCTACAAGCATGAAAAGATGACGACCGCGCCCATCGATACCACAGGCCCTGTCTATACAGAGCCCGCATCTGTTACTTCTTTCGCGAACTTCACGGAGACCGTCCCCGGCACACGTGCCTCAATCAGCATGATAGCCGTTCCTGGCGGAAAGTTCACAATGGGCAGCAACAAGGGCGACAAGTTCAGCCGGCCCGATGAATACCCGGCTCACGAAGTTTCCGTCTCGCCGTTCTTCATGGGAGAAATGGAGGTGACGTGGAACCAATACTGGGCTTTCTACGTCGAGACCATGTCGGAAGGACGCACAAAGCCTGAAGTCATCTATGCCAACAACAGCCGTCCAGACGTGGATGCCGTGTCTGGTCCAACCCCACCCTTCGGCATGCCAGATCAGGGATGGGGCATGGGAAACCGTCCAGCCATTACAATGACGCACTATGCTGCTGAAACATTCTGCCAATGGCTCAGTCTGAAGACTGGCAGACACTACCGTTTACCGACAGAAGCAGAGTGGGAGTATGCAGCTCGAGGTGGCACGGACACGCCCTACTTCTTCGAAGGCAAACCCTCTGCCTATTCGAGCGAAGGACTGTGGAACAGCATCTTCGGCACCGACACGACAACCATCAACCGCTACGCCATATATGCCCTCAACAGCAAGAACCGCACACAGGAACCTTCCCGCGTTGCTCCCAATCCGTTCGGCCTTCGCAATATGTTGGGCAACGTGATGGAGTACTGCCAGGACTGGTATGCTGAGGATGCATACGCACAAGCTGGCTCTTCAGTTAAAGACCCGAAAGGACCTGCATCAGGCACCGACTATGTGGTTCGAGGCGGTTGCTATAACGATGATGCAAGCGAGTTGCGTTGTGCGGCTCGACGTCATAGCGACTACGAAGCGTGGCTCAAGACCGACCCGCAAAACCCGAAGAGCATCTGGTGGCTCAGCGACATGAAAGGCATCGGCTTCCGTGTCGTCTGCGACGCACCAACAAAATAACCCATTTAGCTCATTAAATCTATTAACCCTATAAAACCCAAAAAGATTATGAACAAAGAAGGTATTAGCAGACGCCACTTCTTGGCTGGCGCTGCAACAGTTGGAGCTGCTGCTGTGGCTGCTCCTGCACTCCTCGCCAGCTGTTCTGGCAGCAACAAACTCACGCCCCTCAAGAAGGAAGGCGAGTATTATGTTCCCGAACTTCCCGACAAAGCAATCGACGGCCCAGAGTTGAAGGTTGGCCTCATCGGTTGCGGTGGTCGCGGAAGCGGTGCCATCATCAACCTCCTCGACGCTGCCGACAACATCAAGGTCGTAGCGCTGGGCGATGTCTTCGAAGACAGACTGAACGACGTGCGCAATCGTCTCATCAACGAGCGCGGACAGGAAGTGCCTCAGGAGAACTGCTTCGTTGGCTTCGATGCCTACAAGCAGGTGATTGACTCGGGTGTCGATATGGTAATCCTCACCACACCTCCCGTCTTCCGTCCCGAGATGTTCAAGTATGCCACAGAGAAAGGCGTGCACTCTTTCCTCGAGAAGCCCATCTGCGTCGACCCCAAGGGTTATCGTTCCGTTATGGCAACTGCCAAGCAGGCTCAGGCAAAGGGCTTGAGCGTTGTGGTAGGCACGCAGCGTCACCACGAGCGTCGCTATGTGGAGGCCAACAAGCAGATTCAGGCAGGACTCATCGGCGAGATTACCGGCGGCAATGTTTACTGGAATCAGGGCATGCTGTGGTATCGTCAGCGCGAAGCCGGCTGGACAGACATGGAATGGAACATCCGCGACTGGGTGAACTGGAAGTGGCTCTCGGGCGACCACATCATCGAGCAGCACGTCCACAACATCGACGTCTTCCTCTGGATGAGCGGATTGAAGCCCGTTTCTGCAACAGGCTTCGGCTCACGTCAGCGTCGCGTCACTGGCGACCAGTACGACTTCTTCAGCACAGACTTCACGATGGAGAACGGCATCCATATGCACTCGATGTGCCGCCAGATTGACGGCTGCAGCAGCAAGGTCAGCGAGTTCATCCAGGGCAGCAAGGGCAGCTGGGACAGCGAGACAAATGAAATAAAGGACCTCCAGGGCAACGTTATCTGGAAGTTCGACGAAGAAGCTGTCCGCAAGGAGTTCCAGCAGTTCGACCCCTACACACTCGAGCACGTCGATTGGGTGAACCACATCCGCAAAGGTACAGCTCACGAAGAGGCTACAGAGAACGCCATCTCCTGCATGGCAGGCATCATGGGTCGCGAAGCAGCTTATACCGGTCAGACCGTCACATGGGACGAGATGACGCAATCGCCCATCGACTACCTGCCCGAGAAGCTCGAACTTGGTCCCCTCGACCTTGCTTCGATGAAAGTGCCCGTTCCAGGACAATAAACACCATATACTATGAAACGACGTAATTTCCTTTTAAGTTCCATGGCTGGTGCTGCGGCTGCGACGCTGGCTCCATCCACAATGCTGGCTTCCTGCGCTCCAAAGCCTAAGGACAAGAAAGCCGCCACACCACTCAATCTCTGCTTTCAGGAAGGCATCGCCATTGGCGACACGCTTCAGGAAAAACTTGACTACTGCGAGAGTCTGGGCGTGACAGGTTTCGAAGTAGGCGGACGCGGTTTGGCTGGTCGCGTGGACGAGATAAACAATGCCCTCAAGGGACGTAATGTTCGCATGGCTGCCATATGTGCAGGTTTCGACGGATTCATTCTTGCAGAGGACGGACAGAAGGACGCTTTCGACCGCACGATGCGCGAAATCATTGAGGCTGCCGGCAAGATTAACTCTTGTGGCGTCATCATGGTGCCTGCCTTCAACGGTCAGCAGCCCTGCCGCCCCCATACGATGGACACGCGCAACTATCTCTGCGAGCAGCTCCACGAACTTGGCGAGTTCGCAGTTCAATGCGGAACGACCGTCATCCTGGAGCCCCTGAACCGCGGCGAGTGCTTCTATATGCGCTTGGTTGCCGACGCTGCTGCCATCGCTCGCGATGCTGACAGCAAAGGCGTAAAGTGCATGGGCGACTTCTGGCACATGCAGGAAGAGACATCCGACTATGCCGCCTTCATGGCAGCAGGCAAGGAATACCTGCAACATGTTCACATTGCCAGTCGCGGCAGACGTAAGACGCCAGGCGAGGATGGCGAGAAGGACAACTATCGTGATGGCTTCCGCGCCCTCAAGGAACTTGGCTACGAAGGCTTCGTCAGCTTCGAATGTGGCTGCGAAGGCGACCGTGCAGTAGTTCTGCCAGCAGCTGTCGAGCTGCTTCGCAAGCAGTGGGAAGAAGCATAAAGGTAGCGACGCATACAGTCGCATCATAAAACGCCGCGTGCGGGGATTGCAATCGCCGCACGCGGAAATCATAAACGCCGCACGCGGAAATTGCAATCCCCGCGTGCGGCGTTTTTTATCTCCCTACAGGAAAGTAAAAAAGCTCCCGGCAGGAAACCTGTCGGGAGCTTGAATCTAATATCAAGAGTAAAAGCGGAAGCCTTATCTTGATGTTTTGTAGGCTTGGCTTACTTTACAGCAACCTTCTTACCGTTCTGGATGAAGATGCCCTTCTGAGCCTTGCTTACGCGCTGGCCAGCAACGTTGTAGATAGGAGCGTTGGTGTCGTCAGCGTTGATGCCGATGATGCCAGTGCCTTCACCAACTGTCAAACCAGCAAGATCTTCATACTCTGTGGGGAATGTACCGTTCAATGTCAGAGACTCGCTGGAAGAATTAGAAACAGAAATCATGTAAAGTTTGATAGGATATGTGCCATCTACTGCAGCAACTTCCTCGCTGATAGTCAAGGGACAAGAGAAGATAACATCGTCAATTTCTGTCACACCTTCTTCAACCCAGAAGGGGTCCTTAGCATACATTGAAAGCTGCCAGTTACCATCAGTGCAGAGGTCGGTACCTGTAGAATGACCATTCTCAAGATCGGTCATAACAATCTGAGGCTTATTCTTCTTCAATGTAAAACTAACGCCTTCGGGCAATTGAACACGTGTAGCGACAGAAGAAACGTTCATTGAAACCGGAGCCTTCACGCATACTTCAAGAGTAGCTTCAGTTACACCCTTGTCCACCTTGATGGGGTTGCAATAAACTTTGCACTCATCCTGTGCCATTGCTGCAGCACCGCACAGCAAAGCAACCATTAACATGTAAAACTTTTTCATTGTTGTTTAAGAATTAAAGTTATTATTGGATTAGTTATTTTCTTTAATAAAAGTAATTATTCACCAGTCTGTGAAGCCATGATTTCCAATACCTTGTTCACGTCAGCGATATCAATACCGCCATCGCCATTGACGTCACCAGCGGGGTAATCTTCAGCTTTTGTAGATGTTGCCATCAATTCCAAAACCTTATTCACGTCGGCGATATCGATAGCACCGTCCATGTTCACGTCACCAAGAAGTGCACCTTCTTCGATAGTCCAAGTGAAAGAGTTAGCCTTCTGGTAAGTGTATGTTGATGTGCCATTAGGCTCAACCATTATTGCGGTATTAGCATTAACTACGACCTGAACGTCACCAGGAGTAACGGTAGAAGCAACAGCTACATTGAATGTTGCGATAGCACCATCAGTACCAGTAATTGCATAGTCATAAATGCCGTTTGAGTCTTGGTCATCAGCAGGAAGCTGGCATGCGAAAGTAACAGTACCATCTTCGTTAACTGTAGCAGTGATTGTAGGTTCAACGCCTTCGGGGAATTCGGGGAGACGAGCGGGATCAAGAGCTAGGCTTCCGTCAACATAAGTAACACCTTCTGGGAGAGCAACTGTAGCAGTCCAGCTCCAGATTGCCTGTGTGTTCTTCATGTTAAGAGTGAGAGTAGCACTCTGGCCAGTCTTACCGTTAGCACCAGCTGTTACGTAAATCTGATAAGCCTCTTGGAGAGAAGCCCACATTGCTGTCATCATGAAGAATGACACCAGTGAAAGTAAAATTCTCTTTTTCATAAAACTTAGTTTTTTGTTATTAAATGTTGTTTTAGTTGTTTTATACTTTTCTGCTGCAAATTTAGTGCTTTTTTTATAACCACCAAAACTTTTTTACTTTTTTTTTTCACTTTTCTCGAAAAAAGTTGGGAAAAACGAGGCCTGATACCCTAAAATGGCTCTTTTGCATACATTATATACATATATTACAAACCTCGAGCGCGAAAAATTGTGTCGCGGGCTTCTGTCACCTCGCGAAACTTCTTTTCTGCCTCTTCTTTGGCAGCTTCGCCTTGTGCTTCGACACGATCGGGATGGTAGCGGAGGGCCATTTGTCGATAGGCTTGGCGCACTTCTTCGTCTGTAGCTGTCTCGCGGATACCGAGTGTCCGGTAGGCTTCTTGCAAGGTTACGTCGACGTATGGCTGCCATTGGCGCTCTTCTTTTTGATAGCCGGAGAAGTCGTCTGTGCCGTGCTGAAAGGTGAAGTGGATAGTCGGACGTCGGTAGATGCTGTCGAAGAGCCAACCGAGCAGAAAGCCGAGGATAAGGCCCCGACCACCGGCTATGCGCCAACCGATGATGGCAAAGATGAGACGAAAGCTTAACAGGCAGGACATAAGTTAATCAGAGTAATTGGAATAATCGGAATCAACAAGGTCATCGGGAATCAGAGTGTTTGCCTTAATGTTTCGGTGAGGTCGGGAACAGGAATGATTTCGTATTCGCTGTCCTTAAGCCAGACGATGCAGCGGGCGATGATTGGGATGCCGACATCTTGGAGCATGAGGGCATAGAGGCTAAGCTGTATGCTGTAGAGCGAGAGGTCTTCCTCGGGCATACAGTTGAAGGGCTCACGAAGCATCTTTCCGTACTTGCGATTGTAGTCGTTCTGGAGGTTGGCGTTTGTCTTGTAGTCGAGTATGATGAAGCCTTCGGGCTTTCCGTCGGTGCCGTCGTTGTAGTAGAGCATATCGAAGGTTCCAGCGAGTCGTTCCTTTAGGTTTCGCTCGGGACTGGGGTTTCTGCCGCTATAGACTCTTGCTTCGTTGAGGACGAGGTGCATACTTTTCGGCATTTCGTTCATGAACTTGAGGACTGCTTCTTCCTTCGGATGTATGGGAGCGAGGAAACGATACTCGGGCATATACTGCGAGAGGATGGACGGGCATATACGCTCAGGCATTCCTGCCTTGAGATAGCCGAGACTTTCTCCGTAGGCATGCGTCTTCGTTCCAAGCGTTGTGGCCCGGAAGGAGTTTTGTCGCCATTGCTGAATCCAGTAGTCGGGCGTCTCGCCGTGTTTCTTGGCGTAGCGCATTGCCTGCCATTGCTCATCGAAGGGTTCACGGATGAAGCGATGTGTGACGTTTGAAACGGACGGCAACTGTTCGCCGTGAAAGACATAGCGATGTCCTTCCTTGTAGAACTCAAGGTCTTCAAACTCTGAGAGCACTCGCTCGCGAACTTCCGCTACTAGAGCCGGCTCGCCTGGGACGACGTACATTCCTTTGGGTTGATTCATTATTATACCTTTTACTTATTGACGTGTGACGATCGAAAAGTTCACGTGTGGATTTGGCGAAATCCACGTGTGGATTTGGCGAAATCCTCGTGTGGATTTTGAGAAATCCTCGTGTGGATTTTGAGAAGGTCACCGCATGACTATCTTTTTCCCTCCGATGATGTTCACTCCTTTCTGTGCTTTCGCGAGACGCTGGCCCGAGAGGTTGTAGATTGAATCATTGAGATCGTCGAGGCCCTTGAGGTCATTAAGACCCGTCTCGTCGTCATCGTCGGAGAACGGAACTTCAACCAAGGCATCGTTGAACGTTGGACGAAACTCCGAGACTTGTATGACACCATTGCCTCCGCCTTTGCGCGCAGTGATGACCCACTTGAAACATTGGTAAGCTTTCGTTGTCTCGGCAGGAAGGGTGTATGTGTAGGTCGTGAAGTTTACGTCCTTTAACTTCGTATCGTTTGTGACGGAAGCGATAACCTCCCATGATGCATCATCCACGCCAGGATTGCTGTCGGCTGTAGAGCCGTAAAGCGTCCAGGACTTCGGGTTGCGACCAGAATATTGGGCATTATCGTTGGCAGTCGTGATGGTATAACCTGTCACATAGATAGGCAGCGAACTATGAAAGATGTTATAGACGGCGTTGCCTTCGCCGCCATTAAGGCACCATTTCGTGGAAGTGTTGCCATCAACGATCTTATCATAGTCTTCGCCCGAGCCGAAGCCTGCAGTGCCTTCGTCGGGAATGAAGAACACATCGGCACTCGAACGTTCATACTCCTTTGCCTTCGCTACACCATAACGGAGGCGGTTTGTGCTTTGGGCGAGGTTATTCATATCAAACACGCCACCCAGAGGCGCATATATTTCGAGGCTCGACTTGAGCATCTTTCCGTTGCAGAAAGCGGAGATTTCCTCGGGCGTCATGCCTGAACGCCAGAAGGACAGTTCGCTGACCTCGCGGATGTTCTCGTCATCACCGATGCTGACAAGCTCGAGCTTCGACAGGCGTTCACCTATCTCGCCGGCCTTCGTCTTATCGACGTAGAGGAGAGTGCGGCGCTGGGCAAAGTAGCTCGTCAGTGTAATGTTGTGCCAATTGTCGTCGTTGACCTTCGTGGTCGATGTGATTGTCGAGCCGGAGGGAGCGGTGTAGGTGACTGTGCCGTCTTCATTGATGCGAACGGTTGCCTCCTGAAGCGAGACAGCTTGTGTGAGCGAGAAGACCTGACCTACTGTACCCTTAATGCGGACGGTAATGGTGAAGGGATGCACCGTCTCTTCTGGCTCAAAGTATATCCTCTTGCCAGCCTCGACGGTCATACTCTTCGACTGATTACGTACGGGCTGTGGTTTGCCTGCTTTGATGGCATCGAAGAGCGAAGGCACCATCGCGTACATGAACTCTGCATGACCTGCTGTGTTCTGATGATATGTGTCGGAGACATAGCCGTCTGCCCATTGGCCGTTGCCCTTGTCGATAGAGCCCAGCACGTTGGTCGAGGGCACGTCCCACTCGTGAATGAGCAGGTTGAGTTGCTTGACGTAGTAGTAGTCGTCGTTATTGTAGTCGCCACGCGTGTAATTATTCATCACCATAGGGATCTTGCCGTCAGCGCGGACCTTACTGATTAGCGTCAGCATGTTGTCGCGCCACTGGTTGAAGACAGCCTGCTGATTGCTTGCGCCATGAATGCCTTCGTTACCGAGCGAAAGGCCAAAGATGACGTAGCGTCCGAAGTCGCGAATGAGGTCATCATAGCGATTCAAGAGGTTTGTCGTCGTATTGCCACCGATGGATACGTTTGTTGTGTAGAAGGCATTGTCGCTTCTGCCTTCATTGTGTCGAGCGATGAGTTGCTGACCATAAAGATAACGATAGCCCTTCCAGTCCGTAGCGCCTTGTCCGTTGGCAACAGACGAGCCAAAGACAGAGATGCGATTCTCGTCGATGGGCGCTGCAATGTCATAAACCATATCCTTCATGTTGACGGTAATGGTATATGTACCGGCGTTCTGATAGATGTTCTCTACGCTCTGCCCCTTCTCCGTTTCGCCAAGGACGTACCTCGTTGCAGCACCTTGCAGACGTTTGATGGCAAAAGCATCATCATTGTTAAGGGCGAAGTACATCGTCTTATCGACCCATTGCTGGGAAGACGTTTCCTGAAGCGTGACTTCTCCTTCGAAGACGCCGTCAGCCTTGTAGGGAATGACAGGACTGCCTGCACCCATGTTGCCACGAATGTTCATCGTAACGGGCAGGACAATTATGGTCTTGTTGCCAGTATCGACAGTGATGCGTGCCACACAGTTTTGTGCAACGGTGAATGGTGTTGTGCCTTCTGTGGCAAAGGTGCCATCGCCATTGCTTGAGAGCGTCACTGCTTCGCCATCAGCAGTGCCAGACAAGACAAAAGTACCTGCATCAAGACGTGCGTAGGCTTCATAAAGGTTGCCGCCAAGAGCTTTGAACGTGACGTCCTCCGCATTGCCGCCAAGCGAGAGGCTTGTGAACACGAGGGGCTCCTCAGGTCGAGTGCCGCCCTCATACTCTTCCACACGCATCGCACTGATGTGCGCCATGCCAAAAACACGTTGATAAGTGATGACGATGTTGCCGTCCTTGTCAGGATAGAGGTAGTCTGTCTGCAGGATGTTGCGCAGGTTGCCATGATAACCTTCACCGCCTATGTCGGAACCCGATGTTGTTTGTCCGCCCGTCCAGGTGCGCTGGCCTGTTATGTTGTAGAGCGTACAACGGTTGTCGGTATGGTTGCGCGAGCCGTAAATGTATAAGCGATAGCAATGGTCGGTGTTGAGTTTCGTGAGCTTGAAGGAACGGACATCGCCGTTATCGATGAAGACGTAGTCCTCTGTGGCCGTCTTGATGGCGAGGTCTCCAAGATCGTCGGCAGAAGGGTCGTTGTTGCCGCCTGCATCAATGCCGTTGGTATAGGTCTTTTCCACGACGATGAATCTGTAACCGGTCGAGACGTTTTCGCTATTCCTGACAGAGATTATTTTGTTGGCAGCAATGGCGTTACTGCTGCTTGAGCCGGACGAGATGTTGTTCCAGCGGTTGCCATTGGCGTCGGTGGTAGTGGTGTGACCTCTCGTGTTGTTGCTTGTCTCGCCGAAATCGAAGTACATCTTCTGCTTCAGCGTGAGCTCTTGATTGGGCCGCTCCACGCCGGAGACTTCTTCGATCTTCATACAATTGAGATAGACCATGATGCCCGATGACTTCTTGATGATGGTAAGGTCGATATTGCCGTTGCGATCCGGGAAGATAAGGTCGGACGTCAGAACGTTGTTATTGTTGCCGTTGTAGCCTCCATTGCCTATCCCCGTGCCGGACATCGCCATCTCTTCTCGCCAAGAGTTCTCGCCTGTCAGGTCGAAATTGGCAGCTCGTGTGTCGGTTGCGGTACGCGAACCGAAGAGATAGAAGCGATAGCCTTTGCTGAGGTCGAGTCCCTTGAAATGGATGACGCCGTAGTCTTGACCGCCTTCAAGGAAGATGTAGTCCTGCGTGGCACTCTCGATGGCAAGGTCACCAAGCAGTGATTTCGACGGATTCTGCAAACCGCCATTGGTGTAGCCATTGGTTGAGAATCGCGTCGAGATTTGCAACTTGCAGTCGGTAGCTGTATTATCCGACGTCACGAGACTTATCGTTTGCGGATAGGCTTTGTCCGGTGCACCTGTTCCTTTGCCAAAGATATTGTTCCAATAGTGTCCGTTCGCATCAGCTCCGACGGTCTTATAGCCCTGACCGGAAACGTTGTTCTGACCGTAGTCGATATAGAAGGAGCGCTCCACAGTCTGTGCTCCTGCGCTCAGGCAGCCTGCCATCAAAGCAAGCGTCAGCAATGTCTTTGTTGCTTTCATGAGTAGAAAGAATTATGTATCCTGTTTATAATTTGCTGCAAAGATAATATAATTATCTGTAACACGCAAGATTTTCAGCGGAAAATTCATCCGCGACACAGGGCATAAAAAACGCCGCCTGCGGAGATTGCAATCCCCGCGTGCGGCGTTGGGCATTTCCGCGTGCGGCGATTGCAATCCCCGCACGCGACGTTTTGAGTCCCCTACTTCACCCTGAACTTCTCGCCTGCTGTATTCGACTGATATTCGGGTGCATAGAGGCAGGTCAAACGGGCTGGTGGCAGGAGATAGTTGCCGTCGCGACCAACAAGCCAGTCTTCCTCGATAACATACGTGCCTCGAGGCAAGTGGTCCATGAAGTACTCAGTGCTGGCATCGTGCATCGCCTGATAATAGCCGAGACCGCCTTGCCAACGATAGCCCGAGAGCTGTTGGGCAGGTTCGGTAGCAGCCGGACGGGGTGCACGAAGGCAGACGTATTCGTAATCGCGATCGGCAGTGATGGTGTAGCGAACATGGATGCGGTCGCCCTTATTCGGCTTGCCCAGGTTATCCACTTCTCGGCGGATGGTCATGCCTTCACGATGGTTCTCCACATCAGCTGCGGGCAACTGGTACTGCGCATAGACAGCTCCCCAAGAGAGGCCTCGCTCGCTACCCTTCTGCTCGATAGTAAGTTCCTTTGCCTTCGTTTCGGTCTGAATCACTTTGCGCACATAGCCGGAGAACGGTTCCTGCGCTTGAAGCCTATGTGTCTGGCCTTCGAAGATGACTTTACCATTCCATTCGCCGCCCTCACTACGGAGCTCGCTCTGCATCAGTGCATAGATGGCATCAGCCGACTGAATGGGCTGCTCCCATTCCTGTGTCCGCTTTTGCTGGATAAGCCACTCTGCCATCTTGGCAAGCAGGTCGGTTTCCTTAGGCTCGACAGTACGGACGGCCTCCATCAGGTTGACGTGCGTCTGGACTTTGCGGTCGATGCTTGTGAAACTGCCGCTTGGGTAAGCGAGGTACATGCCATCACCATGGCGCAGCAGCTCGTGGATGCGTGGCATCAAGGCCTGTGCCTTCTTCTCCTCTCCCAAACGTTGCAGCACGATTGCCGCAAGAGCTCGTGGCTCACGGTCGAGGTCTTCAGCCTGCTTCTTCAAAAGCGACAAGAGGTATTTGGCATCCTCGTTGCCCTTTCCCTTATACATTATATATATATATAGGTATCGGAGTTCGGAGAGCGACAGTGTCGGGTTCTTCTCTTTGCGCAAAGCCTCGACGTCTTTGTGCATTTCCTTCTCGAGGTAAGACATAGCCTTGTCGAGGAGTTGGGTTTCCGGTACTGTCCAACCGCCCTTGATGGCTCCGAGCCTCGTCAACAGCATGGCAACCTGCGAGGTCATCCATGTGCTTCCGCTCATGCCCGGGAACCAGCCGAACGAGCCGTCCGAGTTCTGTCTTGCAGAAAGGGTTGCGAGCATCGTCATACGTCTTTGTTCCTGCTCCATCTCAGCAAAGAGCGAAGACAGACGTTGCCTGCTTGCCTTTTGCTGACGGGCCTCCACCACCCAAGGTGTTTCGTTGAGGAGGATGTCGGCAAGCTGTTGGTTCTTGGCGAGCGGGCTTTCCAAAGCCTGTGGGTTTTCTTCCTTTGCCCAAGCATCGATGGCCTCGCGGACGTTTGGATATTCGTGGGCAATGTGATAGGCAACGCTGCCACCGTAATAAGCCGAGGCAACCGAGAGGACATCGCTATGCGTCGGTGCCGTCAACGAAGGCAAAGCCTGCAAAGCGAGATAAAGCGGCTCGGCAACATGTTCGACGGTCAAGGTCTTGTTCACAGCCGTATCAGCAAAGAGTTTATCGAGCTTCATCGTGAGTGTCGTGTCGCCTCTGAGGAGATATGTTCGCGTCTCGGTCACGTTCTGCATATCGGAAAGGACTGGCATATAGCGCACCTCGCCATCGCTGCTTCCCTTGCCTTTTGCAACCCATTGCACGGCAAGGGCTGGATGGTCGGGAGTAACTATAAGCTGCATATTGTAAACAGCCGTCTTGCTTGGTTCGACGTCGAAGGATACCTTCATCTGCTTGACGAGTCGGTTGTCCTCGGCATCATAGACTTTCAGGATGGCATCGCCTTTCTGGCGTTTCTCCGAGGCATTGCGGATGCTGGCCGTCAGCGTGACTTCATCACCGTTACGCACAAAGCGGGGTAACGTCAGCTCTGCCATCAGTTCTTTCTTCGCAACAACAGTCTCCTCCCACTCGGCGGTCATCATGTCCTTCGTGTGTGCCAATCCATGCAGATGCCACGAGGTGAGGCCTTCTGGCAAGGTAAACTCGATGGACGTCTGGCCCTTGCTGTCTGTTCGAAGCTGCGGATAGAAGAAGGCAAGCTCGGAAAGGTTGGAGCGAACATAAGCCGCATCATCTGTCTCCGCTTCAGCCGCCTCTTCATCTGTCTCTAAGCCATAGCCTCTAAGCCTCATTGATGTACCATCGCCCAAAGCTTTGCTATTCTGCACAACGTCAAGTCCTGCAATCTGACCTTGAAGAGCTTGGTCAACGGACTCGAATCCAAGGCTTTCCACCTCTGCCATATTGAATTTCTTGACAGCACCAGCATACTCGCGAGCAGGGGCAACCATGTTGAACACTCTTTCTTCCATCCTGTTTGCTCCAACGCCACGAAGGCGCATGCCTTTTCCGCCTCGTGTCGGGCGAACGCTCTGGAAGTATTCTTCGTTCCAATATGCAAAGTCATAGCCTTTGTAAGGCAGATATTGGAGCGACATCCTCAGTCCCGAATAGCTCGTCCTGTTGAACCACTCGTAGCAGCTCGCACGAAACAGCACATCGCGGTTGCAACCACGATAGACTGCAGCGCGCATATAGTACGGCGACAAGGCATCGAGCGATGCATCGTACATGCCAACCATGACGTTTGCGGAGGCAGGACTGCCGTCGGGTCGCGTCAAGATGAGTCGCCACTGCTCTTTCTGCCCGGGTTGCAAGTGGTCGCGGAATGTGTCCCAATGCATCGTGAGCCGTGTGTCGGGCTCTTCATACCGGAAGTCCAACACACTATGCTCGAACTCGCCTTCGTGTATGAGCATCATCGAGACACCCAAATGATGGCGGAAGCGCTCTTCGTATGGCACTTCGAACATCGTAGCTTGGTCTGAGAGATGCAGTATCGTGTCGCGCACAATGCCGTTCTCGCCAGTCATGATGCAGTATATCCATGCGTCGGACAAGGTCGTGCCCACTTGGAAACGTGCAGGCTTTTCTGCCGAGATGAGTTCTTCGGGCGTATAGAGCCAGAGATTGTGCTTGCCGATGAGACGTTTGTCGGTGATGGAGAAGATGGTAAAGCTTGCCTTGAACGATGCGGTATCGCCTTTGACTTCTGCCTTTGCACGAAGGTCGTACATGCCGGATGGCAAGCTGCGAAGCACGTCGGGAATCGTGTCGCGATTTGCTGGAATATAGAAGTTCTTCACTTCCCTGCCGTCTTGCATCAGGACACAAAGCACATTGCCATCAACCGGCTTGTCGTTGCTTGAGTAAAGGTCGAAGCGCAATGGCTGGAGCTTCTCGCGGTTTTGTTGTTCCGGGACGTCGCCCCTCATTCGAAGCGGCGTACTGCAAAGCGGCACACGGATGCTGCCCTGCTGTGTCTCGCCTTCCGGACTAAGCACATCGACCGAGAGCTGCAAGGTCTGTCCCCATTTGAAGTCTTCATCCGTAAGCTCTTTCGGAACAGGAACCCGGATGCTGAACTTGCCTTCTTCGTCGGTATAGAGCGTATCGATGTCGTGCGATATGCTTGGACTGAAACGCCTGTACCACCAGCTTTGCTGCCATCGATAAGTTCCCGTAACACGAGCATTTGCCACTGGCCACTGGCTGTACGTCATCGCCTTTCCTGTCAAAGTAATGCTGTCAACGGGAAGCGTGATGGCCGGAGCCTCGTCCATCTCGACTTGGAAAGTCGGACGACGATACTCTTCAACGCGAATGTAGATTGTGTTGTCATCCACCCCAATGCTATAATTGCCGGGCAAACCCGTTTGGGGCAACTGCAAGCTGTCCTTCACGGTGCCAAACTCGTCGCTCTTCAAGGTGTGCTTTGCCAGTTCCTGACCATTGGCATCGGTGAACGTTACGGTAAGCTCTGCTCCTGCCTCAACCCTTGGTGCTTCGTCGTGACCCTTGGTGTAAGCGATGCCGCCCACATAAACCGTTTGCCCCGGCCGATAGATACTGCGGTCGGTGTAGATATTGACGTGATGCTCCAGCTTGTTGTCATAGTCGTGGCTATAACGCCATCCCAGACTTTCCTTGCCGAAGGCATTGTCTGCGCCTTTCGACAACTCGACATAAAGGTAATTCCTGTTGCCACTATAAGCTATTTCGGCAATACCTCTCTCGTCGGTTGTTTGTTCTTGAAGGAGAACATACTCTTGCCTTTTCCTTTCATAGAAAGACACCTTCACGCCGCTTTGTGGTTCGCCTGTCATGGCATCAGTTACCATCAATCGTTCCTTGCTGTCGGGTAAGGCAGCAGCCATGAAGGTGAGTGCCGTCACATCGAATTGCACTATCTGCGGCTCAATGGCTTGCTCGAGTTTCTCCTTCGTGGTGCCGTCGAAGACAAAGGCATAGTGTCCGAAGCTCGGCGAGCGCCAACGCAAGGTGTCATCCTTCGTCTCGAGTGCCTCAACGCCATCCATCGAGATGGGCAAAGTCTCGACAAGCGTACCACTTCGCTTCACTTGCTCCAGCTTCGTGCCTTGCTCCTCCTCGTCCTTGAACTCAAAGCCGATCGGCAAACGGTAAACAGCGATGCTGCCCGACTCCATGTTCTTAATGCGGAGAGGTATGTCGTAGTCCTTATCGGGATAAAGCGTTTCGTGGAACCTGCCCATGAGCCTCGGTGCTCGAAGCTCAGCGAGCCGGTTCTTCAGGTTGTTTGCCTGCCAACTCTTGGGATAACGCTGCAAAGCCTCTTCCAAGAGTTCTTCCCTCTCCTTGTTCGTTTTGTCGGGCAACTCTGCAAGCAAGGCATAGACGTCTGCACAAGCGGGCAAGTCGATGTATTCGTCACGAAGTCTCAGCAAGATGTCTTCCTGCTTCTGCCCACCTTTTTCCTCTAATGAATCTACCCTGAGCAGCAAAGTCGCCTCGCGAAGTCCGTGCCTACGATAGACATTGATGATGTCCTCATAACGGGGCACGAGATGCGTCCGCCTTTCCTGTTCGGTAAGGTCGCTCAGGCAAGTCTGCCAAACGAGATAGAGCAGGTCGCCGCCAAACACAGCATCGTTCTTGCCCGGCAGTGTCAAAGGCTTTGTGTCGGCAAGCTTAACGGCATGAAGCGCCTCGACATCTTGCAACGCCTGAGCATAGAGGTCGGCTGAATGACGACGATATTCTTCGTGCGTCCACTCCTGAATACTGTCGGGATGGCTCTTCGTCTTGCTGTCAAAACTTTGCGAACGCCAGGCATTGCCGACAAGCAGGTGAGCCGTTGCAGCACGGTAGATGGCCTGAACCGTCGGGTCTTTCTCCCTTTTTATGTGTGACATGAGGTCCCGATAGTCGTGGAAAAAGCTGTCGGGCGTAATGTCTTCCCGCCTCTGATTGTCTTTCAAGACGGCTGCCAGACGCTGTGCCGCCCTCCGGCACGACGTGCTCCGCTGCTTCTCGGTCTGCATGACGCCTTGCCAGACGGCACGCTGCAGGTCGCCCTGCTCATTGTCGTCGGCATACTCCCAGTACATCGCGCCTCGCAAGCCTTGCTCCTTGATGTAAGCACACTTCATGGCAATCGAGCGCGGACTCTCAAAGCCGATGACCATTTCGCCGTTCTCATCAGCCAAGAACGATGCCTTCGATGTGTTGCTCCACACCTCCTTCTCCGTGTGCTTGTCGCGGTCGCGATACTTCATGTACACGCCGCTCTTGCCCCTGCCATAGAAGGGCATACCCAGGACAATCTTTTCGTCGGGCACGCCTGCCTTGCGATGGGCCTCGACGCACTCCGAGGCGCAGAGCCAGCCCACGATTTTCGAACGGTAGAGTGCCGAGTGGTGCTTGGGGGCGCTGCCCATGTCGTAGGCCATGACGTTGACCATATTGAGGTACTGCACGCAGCTCTTGAAGTCGATGTATTGTGCGCTGCCCACGCTCGCCAAGGTGAGCCAGAGCTTGCTGCCCAGAGCTTGTCGAAGGTCGCGCATCAACAAGGTGAAGTTCTCCGTATCGTTTGGCGAGGCACTGATGCCAGCACTTGTCTGGGTGGGATATTCCCAATCGATGTCAATGCCGTCCAGCCCCAGCTCATTGCAGACGCGGCGACAGTCCTTGGCAAAGGCGAGGCGGTTCTCGGCGGAAGCAGCCATCTCGCTGAACCTGCCGCTGCCCCACCCTCCGACACTCAGCATGACGCGCAACTTGGGCTGCTGCTTCTTCAAGGCAATGATGTCACGCAGCCGCTGCTCGTTGTCGATACGGACACCGTTGAACTGCTCGTTCACGTGCCCGAAAGCGTAGTTGATGTGCGTCATCACCGTCGGGTCGGGCATCACCTGCGTCCACGAAGTGACGTAAGCCACTACGACGGGCTCGCTCTTGCTGCCAGCAAAAGCGCTGAAAGCACAGCAGACAAAGGTTAGGAGAGCAACAATCTTTTTCATTTCGGCGTGTTTAGTTCTCGATTTGCAACTTGCGCATCAAGTATCCTGCTAAATTAATTCTATTATGTAACAGCGGGAACTGCTTTAGATCTCTTCGAGAAGCGCTTTGAGGAAAGGCCAGAACTTGGCAACCGACGAGATGGAGCAGCGCTCGTCGGGTGTGTGGGGACTGCGCAGGGTAGGTCCGAAGCTGACGAGGTCCATGTTGGGATAGACACCGCCTATGATGCTGCACTCCAAACCTGCGTGGCAGACTTCCACTTTCGCCTCTTCGCCAAAGAGGTTGCGATACACCTCGACCATCTTCGCCACGATGGGGCTGTCGAAGTTCGGCTGCCAGGCGCCGTAGTGCCCACCGAACTCGACCTTCATGCCAGCCATAGAGAAGCAGCACTCCTGCATTTCCAGGATGTACTCCATCATCGTCTCGCTGCTCGAGCGAGCCAGGATGAGGAGGCTCGCCTCTTCAGCCGTGATGTTCACGATGCCGAGGTTTGAGCTCGTCTCTACCACGGAAGGGATGCTGGGAATGTGGCGCAGCACGCCGTCGTGGCAAGCCATGATGGCGTCCACGAGGTTGTCCTGTATCTCGAGAGGCACTTGGCCGGTCGGCATTGCAGCAAGCTCCACGGTCATCGTGATGCCTTCCTCCACGCCGCGAAGCTCGTCGCTGAAGACGTCCTGACAGTACTGGGCCAGCTCGCAAAGGTCGTCGTAGTTCTCCATCGGCACGGTGAGCACGACGGTTGCGGTGCGGGGGATGGCGTTGCGCATGTTGCCGCCCTGCCAGGAGCAAAGGCGAGCCTCGTCGTCGGCAATGGCTTGGCGCACAAAGCGAGCCATGAGTTTGTTGGCGTTGCCGCGGCCTTCGTTGATTTCCAGGCCGCTGTGGCCGCCGCGCAGACCCTTGAGCGATACCTTCACCGTCATGTCGCCCTCCTCCAGGGGAACGGGCTTGTACTGCATCGTGGCACTGATGTTGACGCCTCCTGCCGAGCCAATCACGAACTCGCCCATCGTCTCGTTGTCGATGTTCAGGAGGATGTCGCCCTTCAGCGTGTCGGCGGAGAGGTGGTCAACGCCATACATGCAGGTCTCCTCGTCGGCCGTGATGAGGGCTTCCAGCGGGCCGTGCTTGATGTCGGTGCTTTCCATGACAGCCATGATAGCTGCTACGCCCATGCCGTCGTCGCTGCCCAGCGTCGTGCCCTTTGCCTTCACCCAGTCGCCGTCGATGTAGGTCTCGATGGGGTCTGTCTCGAAGTTGTGCGTGCTCTCGTCAATCTTCTGCGGCACCATGTCCATGTGAGCCTGCAGCACAGCCGTTTTAGCATTCTCCCTGCCTGGTGTGGCGGGCTTGCGCATCACGATGTTCTCGGCATTGTCCTTGAAGGCTTCTATGCCGTGCTCCTTAGCCCAATCGAGCAGGAACTGCTGTATCTTCTGCAGATGTCCGCTTGGGCGCGGCACCTGTGTCAAGAGGTAAAAGTTCTTCCAGATAATCTGAGGTTCAAGGTCTTTAATAAGCTTTTCCATAGTTTTATGTTTAATTGTTAGCGTTGTTTTCTGCCTTTGCAAAGCAAAGATACGAATTATTTTTCAATTTCGCGCTTTCAATTTTCAATTATTAAAGTTTTTTGTCATAACTTTGCAAAAGCTGAAACGAAAGGCGGAACCTTTCTACACATTATTTATAATATACGCGCGCGAATGAGGCTGATTGCCGACTTGAAAGACTTGCTGCTGCCGAGGCTCTGTCCGGTGTGCGGTAAGCTGCTGATGGAGAGCGAGGATGTGCTCTGTGCATTCTGCGCGATTGGGCTGCCGCGCTATAGTGTCTCGAACTGCGAAGACAACACTTTGCTTCGGATGCTTTGGAACAGGTCCGACATCAGGCGCGCCACGACGTTCCTGAGCTACAACCACAACTCGCCCTATCACAATCTTATCATCGACTTCAAGTTCCACGGCAAACGCGAACTCGCCGTCAAGCTCGGCCGATGGGCTGCCCTCGAGGCAACGAGACACGGCTTCTTCGAAGGTATCGATGCCCTTGTCCCTGTGCCGCTGCATTGGTGGCGACGCCTGGGACGCGGCTATAACCAGGCTGAGATGCTGGCACAGGGTATGGCAGAGGTGACGGGGCTGCCTGTGGTGAACCTGTTGAAGCGCACGAAGTACCGCAAGCCGCAATCGACGCTGAAGGGCGAAGCACGTCTCAAGAACGCAGAAGGCATCTACGAAGCCATTACCATCCCAGCAGAATGGCAAGGCAAGACGTTCGCCATCGTGGACGATGTAATGACGACAGGTGCCACGCTCGCCGCTTGTGCACGGGCTTTGCAATGTGCCGACAAAGATGCAACAATATGCGCTTTCCCACTGTGTTATGCAGAATAGCGTAACAAAAAGCAACCTTTTCTTAACTTTTTCTTTCATAAAGTTGCACAATTCCGCTTTTTGATGTACCTTTGCACGCGGATAACAACATAACCATTAACGTTTAACATTATATTCATTTATGGACGCAAAGAAAGTCTTGGAAGATCTGAAAAGACGCTTCCCCAACGAACCAGAGTATCATCAGGCAGTAGAAGAGGTGCTGGGCACTATCGAAGAGGAGTACAACAAGCACCCCGAGTTTGAGAAGGTTAACCTCATCGAACGTCTCTGCATTCCCGATCGTGTTTATCAGTTCCGCGTGACTTGGATGGACGACAAAGGCCAGATTCAGACGAACATGGGTTATCGCATCCAGCACAACAACGCAATAGGCCCCTATAAGGGCGGCATCCGTTTCCACGCAAGTGTGAACCTGGGCATCCTGAAGTTCCTTGCCTTCGAGCAGACCTTCAAGAACTCGCTGACGACGCTGCCTATGGGCGGCGGCAAGGGCGGCTCGGACTTCTCTCCCCGCGGCAAGAGCAACGCTGAGGTGATGCGTTTCTGCCAGGCCTTCATGCTTGAGCTGACGCGCCACATCGGCCCGGACGTGGACGTACCTGCAGGTGACATCGGCGTAGGCGGTCGCGAGGTCGGCTATATGTTCGGCATGTATAAGAAGCTGACCCGCGAGTACAGCGGTGTGCTGACGGGCAAGGGCCTTGAGTTCGGCGGCTCGCTGATTCGTCCCGAAGCAACCGGTTACGGCACCGTTTACTTCCTCCGCGCTATGCTGAAGACGAAGGGCGACACCATCGAGGGCAAGAAGGTGCTCATCTCCGGTGCAGGCAACGTGGCTCAGTATGCTGCCGAGAAGGTGCTGCAGCTGGGCGGCAAGGTGATGACTATGTCAGACTCCGACGGCTACATCTACGATCCCGACGGCATCGACCGCGAGAAGCTCGACTACATCATGGAGCTGAAGCAGGTTTACCGTGGCCGCATCAAGGAATACATCGACCACTATCCCACAGCCAAGTATGTGGGCGACGGCGCAAAGCCTTGGTTCGAGAAGGCCGACATTGCTCTGCCTTGCGCTACGCAGAACGAGCTGAACGAGGAGCAGGCAAAGGCTCTGGTAGCAAATGGCTGCATCGCTGTGGCCGAAGGTGCCAACATGCCCAGCACTCCCGGTGCAATCCGTGTCTTCCAGGAAGCTAAGATTCTCTACTCTCCGGGCAAGGCCAGCAACGCAGGTGGTGTGAGCGTATCAGGTCTCGAGATGAGCCAGAACAGCGAGCGCCTCAGCTGGAGCGCCGAAGAGGTAGATGCCAAGCTGCTTTGGATCATGGAGAACATCCACGAGAACTGCGTGAAGTACGGCACACAGCCCGACGGCTATGTCAACTACGTGAAGGGTGCCAACGTGGCCGGCTTCATGAAGGTTGCCAAAGCTATGATGGCGCAAGGCATCGTATAGCGGAAAGCTCGGCGAGCGAAGCGAAGCCAAGTATTTTCGCTATGATGGCGCAGGGAATCGTATAGCGGAAAGCTCGGCGAGCGAAGCGAAGCCAAGTATTTTCGCTATGATGGCGCAAGGCATCGTATAAGAGCCTCCTCCAACTCCCCCTCAAGGGGGAGGACATAATTCAAAATTGAAAATTCAAAATTAAGGGAGCAGTAATGCTCCCTTTTTTTGTTGCACATCATAAAACGCCGCACGCGGAAATTAAAACGCCGCACGCGGGGATGGCCAACGCCGCACGCGGGGATGACCAACGCCGCACGCGGGGATTGCCAACGCCGCACGCGGGGATTTAAACGCCGCCTGCGGAGGATAAAAAAAGCCCGCCCATGCTTCTGTGCATAGGCGGGCTTCATTATACTATCTCCTCGCCGCTCTCTTGGGAGAGGGCTTGGGGGGTGAGACTACTTAACAAGAACCTTCTTGCCATTCACGATGTTGACACCCTTCTGCTTCTTGGCGAGGCGCTGGCCTGCAACGTTGTAGATGATCTCGTCGCCTGTCTCGCTCTCAACTGAGCCGATGCCGGTCACGATGTCGTTGTCGCCGGTGTTCACAAGAATCTGGTCGATGCCTGTAAGGTCGCCACCATAGTAGAGGTAGGGCTGGAAGGCGTAGAGCCAACAGCTTTGATGCAACTCCTTGAGCTGCCTGCCGAAATCAGATACATATAAGTAATTGAAATAGTCTACATCACAATATAACTCATAGTACAGGGCATATTCGAAATACATGCCGTCAACGGAGTAGTCGTTCCGAGTCGCGTTGATTGTGACATTATTGAAGACGGGATCTACGAGGTTGCTGCCATCACCACGATCCACCTTGACGAGGTAAGGAACGCCTGCCTGCATGGTTGTCACAGGTGTAAGGAAGTTCACGAGAAGCGTAGAGCCCTTCGTTTCATAACCATTCATCATCCTTGCTTCAGTGAACGGGCTGCTTGCCACATCAAGGTCGAAGGGCAGAGTAACAGGTACCCACTGTCCGTCGGGGAAATAGAGGTTATTGATGGTGACATTGGCCAAGACGCCGTGGTTTGCGTTGATTGTGCTTTTGTTGTTCCCATAGTTGTCGAGCGTGATGTCAACGGGATCGGTTGCATAAGTTGCGAAAAAGAATGTGGATGTAGCATCAGGCTCGCCGCTCATCTGGCTGGTGACTTGCACCTCGTAGGACATGCCTGGCATCAGGCCCGTGAGTGCAATCTCAGGCTTCGACACGTACTTCGTCACCCAAGGACCGGGCTCGCCTGAGATGCTAAAGTTATCGACATTGAGGCGGAACATATCGGAGATGTTGTAGTGGCGGATGGCAATGTGGCCAATCTGACCTGCGTAAGCACTGAGGTCGGCGGTGTATTCTGTCAATTCGTCTTGAGCAACTGTCTCGCCTACCAATGTTACGTTGAAGTCAGATACGTCGGTAATGGTCGTTGCCGTAGAGAGATAGATAGCGAAGTGCTCGCTTGGATAGTTGGGATCTTGTCCGCGCAGCCATACGCTCAAAGTGCCGTCGAGAGGCACAGCCGGCGAAATGAGCCAGTTGTCGGGAGTGAGAGCGCCGCCGCCGCTAACCCAGCTTGCAGAGGTAGCGGTCGTATTACCGAAGTATCTCGGATTACCGTTGCTATCATTATTATCACTACTAGTAACTGTAAACCAAGTGTTGCCGTCGCCGTCAGCATCGATAGTCGTCCAGCCTACGGGCAAGCGGCCATCTGTCTTGCTCTCGAAGTCCTCGAAGAAGCTGCCAGCCGTTCTGTACTTGACCTCGTAGAGATTGCCGTAGCCAGTCCAACTAACATTGGCAGTAGTGGAGGCAGCGTTGACAGAGAAGTCGTAGGGTGCCGGATTCTTAGCAAGCGTCGTGAAGGTTGTGGTGCCCGTCGATACGGGTTCCTGGCTTTGCATCAAGCCAAGCACCTCGACCTCGTACTCTGTATCAGCGTCAAGGCCTTCGATGGTCACGCTCTTCTCCGTCGTCTCATTGAGAGTCTGCCAAGGCTCTTGCCCTGAAAAGTCGATGATGCCGAAGTCGTCGATGAGCAAATAATACTTATCGGTAGATACATGGTGGAGGGCGATGTAGCCCTGCTGCCCTTCGTAGGCACTGAGGTCAATCTCGACATCCGTCCATTCGACAGTTGGTGCATGCATCGGGAGGAGCACCGTCGTAAAGTCTTCCTTGGCCTTACCTGTCGTGGAGAGCAGCACCTCGTAGGTGTCAGGATAACTCGAGCTCCTGTTACGCTCCTTGAACATCAGGACACCCTTCAGGTCAACTTGCGGTGTAATGGCCCAGCAGTCGGCATTGTATGCTGTGCTGCTATAATAACTGGGTGACCAAAGCACCGCATTGCCTTCATCACTTGCAACTGTCCATCCAGGAGAGTTGCCGTCGTTAATGCTGACGTCCCAGCCGTTGGTGGTGAGGTCGTAGCTCTCGAAGTCGTCGAAGAAGACAACTTCTTCTGGAACATACTTCCTGTAGCGAACCTGATAGCTGCTGCTGCCGCCTTCCCAAGCGATGGTGGCAGAAGAGGGCGTAATGTTGTCGATGCCTGCGAAGTGAATGTCGGGATTAACCTTGGGCGTTGTGAAATAAGCATAGTCTTCGCTCCAGTTACTATAGACTTCGTTCTCCTCGTCGATGACGGCGCGAACATATACCTCGTATTGATGTCCTTGCTTGAGGCCAGTGAGAATGAAGGGATTGCTATCGGCAAAGTCTTTCCACTCACAGAGATAAGAACCCGACAAGCTATATTCATCCACATAGACTTGCCACCTCTTCGCGTCGCAGTTGTCCTGCCAGCTGATGATTGCGCTGTGGGACGTTATGTCGCTGGCCTCAATATCCGTGGGCCTGGGGTAGCGCTCATCGGTCGTGAACGCTGCATAAGCCCAGTCGGAGAGCTCACCGTTGTGGTTGGTCTGGACGCGAACCTGGTAGTCTCTCTCGGGCGTGAGGTCGTGGAAGGTGAAGGTCGGCTCGGTGAGTCCTTCTGCATATGTAACCCAATCGGCATAGCCTTCGCCAAAGAGCTGCAAGTTCCACTTCGAGCCGCGGCTTGTCCAGCTGACGGTTGCGCCGTCCCAAGTGATGTCGCTCACCTCGATGCTCGTGGGCTTGAAGTTGAGGCCCTTGTCGTTGACGCGAATGGCGTTGAGATAGTTCCCGACTGTGCCTTCATAAGAGCTTATGTTGCTTGCCGTATAGTTGCTGCTGCCGGATAAGATATTGGTCCTTGCGTACGAGGAATAGAAAGCCGAGAACTGCACAGGATCGGCTGCCTCACCAGTGTTGTCGTCGATGATGAGGGCGACGTAACTGTTGCCGTCGTAGTCGAAGTATTTGTCGAACTGTATTGCTGTCCACTCATCTTCTCCGAAGGTAACGTTGCCGCTGAAGACCTTGTCGCTTTCCGTGAAGGGAATCCAGTCGGTAGCGCTCTCGAACTTGTACTTGCTAGTGTGCACGAGATAGAGGTCGATGTTGCGCGTTGTCTCGGCGCCCTTGTTGTAGAAGCTGATGCTGGAGATGGCGTTCGGCGTAGTGATGAAATCGGTCGGAAAGTAAATCTGCTGAGAGAGCGAGTAAGCGTTACCTGCATTGAATGGCATAGTAGCCTTCATCTCGCCGATGATGTCGCCATTATTAATGCGCATCTGGGCCTTTGATTGGTCCCGTGTGTGAGTGGCGTCAGTCGCATTGGACGCACCTACGACGAAGTTGTCGGTATATGAAAACAGGCCTTGATAGGATCCCGCAGGATATGCCAGGAAGTATCGCGTTGTGTAGGTGCCTGTCTCGTCGACAAAGATGACGGCGAGGTTCTGTGTACCGTTATACGGGAAGGCGACATCGAACGTAATCGTTGTCCAGTCACCAGGCACGAAGTTCACGTTGCCCTGGAACACCATATTGGAATTCGAGTAGCTCAGGAAGTCATCATCGTTATCGAAGGCCTCCTTATCGGTATGCATCAGATAGAGTTTGATGTTGCGCGAATACGCTACGTCAGAAGTCATGAAGAAGCTGAGGCTATTAATGGCTTTTGCCTCGCCCACTTCTGCCGCGGTGTAGATCTGCTCGGTCAGGCTATAGTTATAATTGGTGTAAACGGGAAAGGCTCGGGACTCGTACAGGTTGTTGACCTCGAAGTTGACACGTTGTACGATGTTGAACTTCACATAGTTGTGCGCCTTCATAGGCATTGTGCTACCCGAGTAGCTGTTGATGCTGCTGAGGTCGGGCACGACATCGTTGCTGTAGTAGGCCAGTGCGGAGTTCTCGGTCGTGGTGACGTAGTAGAACTTGTTGGTGTTGGCCTCTGTCTTTTGCG
The DNA here is from genome assembly GCA_902778625.1 of uncultured Bacteroidales bacterium. GTDB lineage: Bacteria > Bacteroidota > Bacteroidia > Bacteroidales > Bacteroidaceae > Physcousia. The sequence continues at coordinate 48,220 of CACYYM010000003.1, read as the reverse complement.
GATTGGTGTCGTAGAAGGCAATCAACAGGTTGTCGGTGCCGTTGTACTGGAACGGCTCATCGAGCTCGATGGTGACCCAGCCCTTGTAGTCGACGGAAGGAGCTGTGAAGTTTCCTTCCCAGACAAGGTTGCTTTCGTTGAGCGCAATCATGTCGGTGTTGTTGTTGAACTTCGAGCTGGTGGTGTGCTTCATGTAAAGCTTCAGCCCAGGCATGTTGAGTTCATCGACCGACTCGCTTGTCCAGTCGCGATAGAATGAGATGGAAGTGATGCTTCCGTTCGTACCAATCTCTGCGGGCGTGTAGATCTGCTCGGTCAGAGAATAAGCTGTGTAGGGATTGGTGGGGAACAAGTTCGTCAGCTTGTTCGACTCCTGTGTACCAACCACAACATCTGTTGCATTTGCAAAGCTGAAACCTATCAGCATGAGCAATGTCATGAGTAATGTTTTCTTTCTCATAATCTTTACGTTTATGGTTAATAATACAACTTTCCAGCCGTAAAGTTACAACTTTTTATTCACATTTGCCAACTTTTTTTTATAAAAAATAACATAAGGCGACAAAAAAAATAGAAATTCGCCCAGACGAACTGCCAAAGAACGCACATCTCTGGATTTCTCAACAAGGTTTGCATTTGTCAGATAACGAACTGACTAAACTGACAGAACTGACATCGTGAGAGAAGTGCGAGGGCTATCTATTATTATATACATTATATATTAAATAATAGTAGCAAACTCAACACGTTGAAATGACAAACTCAGCACGTTGAAATGACAAACTCAGCACGTTAAAATGATAAACTCGACACGTTAAAATGACAAACTCGACACGTTGAAATGACAAACTCAACACAGAGAATGCGTAATTACTTCTCGTGTACCCAGCCGTCCTCACCGATTTCAAGGCGGAAGAGAACGGCTTTGCGACCTTCTTTGTAGCGACCTACATAGTAAGCATGGCAGAGGTAGAACATCTCACCACTCGGAGTCCTGACCATCGTGCCATGGCCACAGCTTTGCATATTGTGAGACGGGCCTTCGAGGATGGGGTTACCTTCGTACTTTTCCCAAGGACCTTGAAGGGAATGACTGCGGGCCACGCTGACTGCATAATCGCTATTGGGCGAGCAGCAATCGCGAATACTGTAGAGGATGTACCACCAATCGCCTTGACGGAAGACACACTGCCCTTCCATGCCTTGTCTCTCATCGTCGCGAAGCAGCATAAACGGCTCGCCTTCGAGGTGCAGTCCGTCTGCGGAAAGCTTCTGGCAAAGCAGTTCTATGGGGCGTTTGCTTGGGTCGAGGCCGTAAGCCTTCCAAGTGATGTAAAGCTGAGTGCCATCACGAAAAACGAAGGCATCGATGGCCTCGTTTGTAGTCTTCACCAAAGGCCCGTAGTCCTTAAACTTGCCTTCAGGTCCGTCAGCCATTGCCACACCGATGCAACTGGTGCCGTCGCTCTTTTGTCGAGCAGTATAATAACACATTGTGCGGCCACAAAGGTCGAAGAGTTCTGGAGCCCAGAAGCTGCCGTTCGTCCATTCAGGCCACTCGTCGAAGATGAAGCCCATCGGCTCCCACGTCTGCAAGTCCTTCGAACGATAACGCTGATAGGCTTGCGGTTTGTTGCCCGAAGTGGCTGCGGCATAGTAAGTATCAGCAACACGAATAACCGAGGGATCGGGAGCATCGGCGTCGATAACGGGATTGAGAATCTTGTCGAGCATCTTGGGATAGACTATCTCAGGTCCTTTCTTCGACCACTTGAGGGGCATACTCGTCAGGAGCCAATGGCGGCCACGACTGTTGTTGCCCTGGAAGAAGAGGTGCGTTTGGCCTTCCCGATCCTTATAGACGCAAGGGTGTCCGCTCTCGCTCTCGTTCCATTCGCCTGGCAAGCCATTGCGGAGGAAAGGTTCGTTCGAGCAACGTTGCCAGTGGATGCCGTCCTTGCTAACCGCCAAGCCTATCTGCTGAGGGCAGTTATTGTAGTCGGCAGCATAGAACATGTAAAGCTTTTTCTTGTACTCGATGACCGTTGCTCCCTCGCAACACTTGCCTTCCCAAGGCAGTTCGGGTTGAAGTATGGGTGCATCGAGAGCCAAAGTCCAGTCACTTCGGCGGAAGTCTGTACCAATGGGAGCCGTTGCCACACCTAGCATTTGCCGCTCGAACTGCGGGTCACGGGTGGCAAAATAAAGGAAGTACTTGCCCTTATATGCCACGACCTCAGCGTCAATTGCTCGGCCACAATTCCATGAGCCTGTCGGTCGGAAGATAGGATTGGTCTGGTCACGAACAAAGGTCAGGCCGTCGGTGCTCCAAGCATGGCAAATGGCATCGGTCCTGCCTCCGCCATAAGTCTGATAAAAGAGGTGAATCGTGTCGTTCCTCATCAATGCTCCAGGTGCACAAAGTCCCTTTGCTTCGTAATCGGCCTGAGGTGTTATCTCGCCAATCCTGTGCCACTGCTTCATGTCTTGGCTCTCGGCAATGCCAATGTTCCAGCCTTCCCAGTCGCGACTATTATGAGGCGGTATGCTGTAATACATCAGGTAGCGTCCACCATGCCATACCACGATAGGGTCTTTGGCAAAAAGCGTACCTGTTCGGGTGTCGTCGCCATAGATGAACTCGTAGGCGTGAGCAAACGAAAAATGAAGATTGAAAATTGAAAACATCACGGCGAGGAGAGCCGATGAAGGAAGTCGAAAGTGTCTCATCTCATATTTACCATTTAATCATTTACCATTTAACCATTTCTTCTGCAAATATAAGAAAAAGTTCATCGTCCATGGCGCATAGATCACAGTTATTTCGTAAATTTGCAGAAAAATAGAACTATGTTAAGGCATTTCCCCCTTTTTATTCTCTTGTTGGCAACGCTTCAAGCCTTTGCCATCGACACACAAGTACCCGCATTGCATTGGACGTTGCCGACAACGCTCGAAGGCATACGCAAGGAACGCGCTAACCTGAAGATAACGGAAGAGCCGATGCCCGTTTCCATTATGTGCCAAGGCATGACGGGCAACCTTTCGGTGCAGAACGAAGCCGTCGATGTAAACAAAACCGAAAGGTATTGGACGGTGAAGCGCGACATGACACTAGCCAGCGTACCCTACCTGACGCTTGGCGCCGCTCTGCACGCCGTAAAGCGAGACGTCCGTAAGGTCAACAACGACATCAACGAAGGCTTCCACAATAAAGCCGATGACTACATCCAATACTCGCCGCTCCTGCTCACTTGGGGTTTGAAGGCGACAGGCTACGAAGGGCGCTCACAGTGGGGACGCCTGCTGGCAAGCAACGCCTTCTCTGCCGTCATTATGGCCGGCTTGGTCAACGGCATCAAGTACTCTGCCAAGGAAACGCGCCCCGACGGTTCTACCTCCAATTCCTTCCCTTCCGGCCATACCGCAACCGCTTTCATGGCTGCCACAATCCTGCATAAAGAGTATGGCCTGACGCGCAGCCTCTGGTACAGTGTCGGCGGCTACGCTGTGGCTACCGGCATCGGTGCTTTCCGCGTGATGAACAACAGACACTGGGTCAGCGACGTAATGATGGGAGCAGGTATTGGTATCCTTTCAACTGAACTGGGCTACGCTCTTTCCGACCTCATCTTCAAGGACAAATATACAATCCGTCGCGAAATGGAAGATTTGAACGACCTGAGCGAACACCCATCGTTCTTCTCCCTGCAAGCTGGTGCTGGCATCATGATGGGACATAAAGGCGTCCCCGATGAGCTGATTGCAGCAGGTGGACCGAGTAGCCTCAAGCATGGCATGAGTTCTGTGATAGCAGCTGAAGCGGCATACTTCCTGAATCCCTATGTCGGCTTAGGTTTGAGGGCTCGCATCAACAGCACAGCCGTCACCCCTCGCTGGAACGGCACAGACGACATCTGGACTTCGGGCTTGCTTCATTACGATCCCGTCACTAACCAATATAGCCATCCCGACCCATTTGATGCCAACTATAAGCACAGTACGACCACCCATAAAGACCAGCTCTCCAGCTTCGACGTCATGGGTGGTGTCTATGGGCAGTTGCCATTAAATAAAAGGATGAGCCTGGGCGGAAAACTGCTCTTCGGACATCGTCAGTCAGGCGATATCTGGTATATGGCTAATTTCTCGGGAAATGATGATTATGAGGACCAGTTGATGGGCTTCCTGAATGAACTGACCAAGGTTGACGAGAAGAAGGACATCAACACCTACGACCGCATTAAAGCTATCGATCTGGACGGTCGGGGCAGTTTCATTTTCGGCACTGGAATTTGCTTTTCGTACGCTCTGAAGCACAATATTGTGTGGCGCGTCGGCATCGACTATGACTTTACTCGTGCCCTCTACAACTACGACTACCAGAGCATCAGCCTAACAGACATGGCCAACCATTACCTTCTCTATGGTGAGGCTGCAGATGATACGGTGGTAGAGCAGGAAGGACGTTTCCATCGCAACCTGCACCAGCTCACGCCAAGTTTCGGTATTTGCTTCAGCTTCTAATACGACTCGTCCTCGTTCGGGAAATCGCAGTTCTTGACGTCGGTAATGTATTGTCCGACAGCATCTGTAATGACTTCGGAGAGGTCGGCATAGCGGCGGAGGAATTTGGGCGAAAAGCCTTTGTTCATGCCCAGCATGTCGTGAACCACGAGGACCTGACCGTCGGCTTGACCTGCGCCGATACCGATGACGGGCACTTTCACCTGCTCGCATACCTTCTGGGTCAAGGCAGCCGGTATTTTTTCAAGGACAATGGCAAAGCAGCCCAAGTCGTTGAGCAGCTTGGCATCGCTGAGCAGTTTCTGAGCCTCTGCTTCTTCTTTGGCGCGCACGGCATAGGTGCCGAACTTGTTGATGCTCTGAGGTGTCAAGCCCAGATGTCCCATCACTGGGATGCCTGCATCGAGAATGGCACGAATCGTGTCCTGTATCTCTACCCCACCCTCAAGCTTTAGGGCGTCGCAACCGCTTTCCTGCATGATGCGGATGGCGTTCTTCACACCCTCTGTAGGGTTCACCTGATACGTTCCGAAGGGCATATCGCAGACTACCAAAGCACGCTTCACGCCGCGTGTCACGCTGCGGGCATGATAAATCATCTGGTCGATGGTGATGGGCAGTGTCGTCATATTTCCGGCCATTACATTGCTTGCGCTGTCGCCAACGAGGATGATGTCGATGCCGGCTTGGTCAACCAGCTGAGCCATCGTATAGTCGTATGATGTCAGCATGGCAATCTGCTGTCCCTGTTCCTTCATTTCGACGAGCCGATGCGTTGTCACCTTTCTCGTATCGCTTACCAAATATCCTGCCATTTTGTAAAGATTTTTTATGATTTTAAGTTGAGTTTATCGTGTTGGGATTTACGAATTTTCTAAGTCACTGATATTCAACAGCGTTAACCGAGGCCTAAAATTCCGCGTGCGGCGATTGCAATCCCCGCGTGCGGCGTTGGCCATTTCCGCGTGCGGCGTTTAGCATTTCCGCAGGCGACGTTTTCGTTTCCACTGTCGAGAGCACATCGTTTGTCCCTCTGTTTTGTCAAATTCTGTTTTCTTCGGAAGAAATTCTGCTTCCGGACTGCAAAGGTACAACATTTTTTATTATCTTTGCATACAAAAGGAAGAAAAATCGGCGTTTTATGAACCAATCCCTCTCGATATACAGAGCTTCGGCCGGTTCGGGCAAGACATTTGCCCTTGCCATCGAGTACATTAAAGCGCTGCTGAAGCCCGGTGCCGAGCAGGAGTTTAAGCATACCCTTGCCGTTACCTTCACGAACAAGGCGACAGCCGAGATGAAGAGCCGCATCCTGGAGACACTCTACGGCCTAAAGATGGGGCTGAAGGGCTCGCGCAAGTACATGAACGCCCTCAAGAAACGCTTTGCACAGGCCGGCATTTCCATCACCGAAGAACAGGTCAGGGAACAGGCTGGCAAGGCGCTGACCGCCATCCTGCACGACTATTCGCACTTCCGCGTCGAGACCATCGACTCGTTCTTCCAAAGCATCCTCCGCAACATGGCTCGAGAGCTCGGACTTGCAGCCAACCTGCAGGTTGAACTCTCGCACGACGACGTGATTGACAATGCCGTCGATAGCCTCATTGAAACAATGGACGAGCAACCAGAAGTGGAGCGTTGGGTGCTGGACTACGTCCGCGAACAGCTCGACAACGGCGACAGGTGGGACATCACGACGCCTCTCAAAGCCTTTGCCGGCAACATCTTCAAGGAAGACTATCAGCGAAAGAGCGAGGACGAACTCAAGCGCATCAGCGATCCGGAAGCCATCAAGGCCTTCAAGAGCAAGATGTTCGCCATCAAGAATCGCGCAGAGGAAGAGGTCAAGAAGGCTGTGGACGAAGTAATGAGCCTGATAGACGACTTCAGCCAAATCACCTACGGAAAGAACATCCGCTCGTTCCTGACAAAAGCCCGGACAATGGAAAGCGAAGGGCCGACGAAAACAGCAGAGGCGATAAAGTTCAAGACATACTACGCAAAGGAAGCTGAAGTGCAGAATGCCTATTCGCGGCTGCTTGCACTCTACCCTGAGTGTCTCAAGGAATACCACTCCGCAACACTTGCCCTGCGACACCTCGGTCTGCTACGCCTTCTGGAAAACATAGACCAAAGGGCTCGCGAGATTGAGGGCGATGCTGGCCGCTTCACACTCAGCTCAACACCAGCACTGCTCAGCAAAATGGTGGAGGGCAGCGACTCACCTTTCATCTTCGAAAAGATCGGCACCTACATAGACAGAGTGATGATCGACGAGTTCCAGGACACAAGCCGAATGCAATGGGAGAACTTCAAGAAGCTGCTCTTCGAAAAACTCGCTTCCGGCGGACAGGGAATGCTCGTGGGCGACATCAAACAAAGCATCTACCGATGGCGAAACGGCGACTGGAAGATTCTCTACGGCATCGAGAACGAACCGAAACTGCAGAGCTACCACATCCACCAGGAGCCCCTCAACGTCAACTATCGCAGCCATCAAATCATCGTCGACTTCAACAACACCTTCTTCCCGCTTGCCGCAACAATTCTCGACGGCATTGCCCCCGATGCGCCAATCAAACTGAGCCACATATACAGCGACGTCAAGCAACAGAAAGACAAGGAAGACGGGCTGGGCCATGTAAAGATAAGACTCCAGAAAGACAACGAAGATTACGTGCAGAACACCGTCTGCGACATGGCTGCTCAGATTCGACAGCTACGGGCAGGCGGCCTCGACCTCAGCGAGATAGCCATCCTGGTCCGCACGAACCTGATGGCACAACAACTCATCGAAGGATTCGCCACGTTCGCTCCCGACATACGACTCGTCAGCGACGAAGCCTTCCTGCTCGAAGCGTCAACAAGCGTGCAGATGCTGATTGCAGCTCTGCGTCTGCTTATCGACAAAAACCACACCGACGGCATCTCGGAGAAGTACCTCATGCACCACTACCTTCGCGACGCACTCGGAAAGACCGACACCTCCGTCCAAAGCATCGCTCTGCAAAAAGCAGAAGACGTCCTGCCCGAAGCGTTCACCGCACATCGCGACGAACTGATGCAACTGCCCCTCTATCTCCTGGCAGAAAGGCTGTGGCGCATCTTCTCGCTCAGCAGCATCAAAAATGAAGACATCTACGTGCTGACTTTTTTCGACGAGCTGCAGAACCACCTCCGCAAAGCCGGAGCACCAGACATTCAGACCTTCCTCACCGCTTGGGATGAGAAGCTGCGCTATCGCTCCGTGCCCGACTCAGTTGCGGCTGGCGTTCGTATCCTCACCATTCACAAATCGAAGGGACTGGCGTTCCACACCGTGCTGCTGCCTTTCAGCCACTGGGAAATCGAGAAAGACCGCTTGGGCGACATGCTCTGGTGCGAGACGAACATCGCCCCGTACAACGAGCTGGGTGCATTGCCCATCTCGACATTCTCGAAAGCAGTAAGGACGTCCGTCTTTGCCCCCATCTACGATGAGGAACACCTGGAGCGGCGGGTGGATGCACTCAACACGCTTTATGTTGCCTTCACACGAGCCCAATGCAACCTCTATGTTTGGGGACAGACAAAGGCCAACACAGCAGGAGAACTTATCTACAAGACGCTGAAGAACGACAGCAACGATATGGATGAGGTCTGCTTTGAGTATGAAGTGGGACAGCCCCTTATAAAAGCTAAGGAAGAGAGCAAGGAAGATAAGGAAACCAACCGCCTCCGCATCGAGCATCGCATGGAAGATGCCATCGACGTAAAGGTCGTGACAAGGAATCCGATGCTATACTTCCTGCAAAGCAATCAGGCACAGGACTACCTGCAACGGATGACAACAGACGATGGCCAAGAGACAATGGTCACTAAACTGTCGCAACGCGAGATAGGCAAACGCATGCACGAAGTGCTTAGCCGCATAGAAGATGTCGGTCAGATCGAAGAAACGCTCGACGCAGCTCGCCAGGAAGGCATCATCGGCGAGGACGAAAACTGGGAAGCCATCACGAAACGTATCAACGAAGGCTTCCGCAACTCGCTCGTCGCTTCGTGGTTCAGCAAAGAGAATACCGTATACAATGAATGTGCCATCGCCAGCATAAACGAGAAAGACGGGCTGCCCTGCGTGCTCCGGCCGGACAGAGTGGTGATGAAGGACAACAGCATCACCGTCATCGACTATAAGTTCGGACATCCAAGCCGCCTCTACTATGATCAGGTAAAAGCATACATGAAACTCCTGCAGCAGATGTACCCCAAACACGATGTGCAAGGTTACCTCTGGTACATTATGGGCAAAGGACCAGTGCCCGTCAAAGACTAAAGGATAAAGACGCATGAAAAGTTTCCTCAACATCATAGCAGCCGATATGCTTGCGCACTTCACGAACGATATGCGCGATGTGACAGTTGTCTTTCCCGGAAAACGTGCTGGCATGTTCCTCAGTCGTGAGTTTGCCCTGCAGAGCAACAAACCCGTATGGGCGCCACATTACTGCATGATGGGCGACCTTTTCCAATCGCTCACACCTATTCAAGTGGCAGATCCCATAGAATGCATCTTCCAGCTTTATGGTGTTATGCAGGAAGTGCTCGGAGCAGACTATACCGAAACGCTCGACGAGTTTTGGAGTTGGGGCGAAGTGCTGATGGCAGACTTCGACGATATCGACAAACACTTGGCAAACGCAGAAGCCATCTTCACCAACATTGCCGACCAAGAACGCCTCAAGAACATCGACTATCTTGAAGAGAAACAACGCAAAGCCTTGGAACATTTCTTCGGCCGTTTCTCCTTAGAGAAGAGCACACTGCTACAAGAGAAATTCCTGCACACCTGGAGCCATATGTTCGAGATTTACACAAAGCTCCACGAACGCCTTCTTGCTGAAGGCAAGCTTTGGGAAGGCGCACTCTACCGATATGTCACAGAGCAGATGCAAGCCGACGACAACCTTGTCAAAAAGCTTCTTGAAGGCAAGCGGGCCGTCGTCTTTGCAGGCTTCAACGTCTTGAACAATGTAGAGGAAGCGATGCTGAACCTCATCCAACGAGAGGGCAAGGCGCGATTCTATTGGGACTACGACATCTTCTACTGCGACAAGGAGAAAGACTACGAGGCAGGCTACTTCATGAAGAAGAACCTTCGCAACTTCCCCAACGCCATTAGCGAGCCTGAGCCTTTCGACAACTTCAGCCACCTTCGCGATGTGACATTCATCGCCTGCTCAACAGATAATGCAGCAGCCAGATATGTCAACACCTGGAATGGAGATGCCGTTATCCTTTGCAACGAAGCCCTGATGCAACCCGTTCTTCACACCATTCCCGAGTCTGCAAACGAAGTGAACGTCACGATGGGCTTCCCTATTGCCGATACACCGATTTACGGCATCATCATGGCTTTGCTGAAGTTGCAGACAGAGGGCTACGATAAAGACCGCAAACATTTCCGCTATCCTTTCGTACAGACATTGCGAAGGCAGCCGCTCTTTGAGCTACTTAACGAAGAGGATTGCTTTGAATACCACGGCAGCGGTACAAAAGAACTGCTCGACTATCTACTCAAACTCCTGCGGCAGATTGCTCTTCACTATGCACAGATTGAGGAGCCGAACCTCTTCGAACAACTCTATAGCGAGACCGTCTTCCGTATCGACAGGATGCTATGCCTGTTGAAGGACTTAATTGTCAATCCCTATTCCCTTATCCCGAATCTTCTCACCCTTCGTCGTTTGCTGCGACAGATGATGACGAGCACCAAAATTCCGTTTCATAGCGAACCCGATAGAGGCCTTCAGATGATGGGAATGCTCGAGACACGTTGCCTGGACTTCGAGAGCATGCTTTTGCTCTCCGTTGAGGAAGGCAATTTGCCACGCAGCGCCCATGCCAACTCGTTCATTCCAGAGACACTTCGAGAAGCGTTCGGCCTGACGACACAAAGGCATCGCATCGCCGTCTATGCCTACTACTTCTACCGTCTCGTGCAGCGCTGCGAGCACTTGACTTGCGTATATAACGAGAGCACGAACGAAGGCAATCAGCACGAAATGTCGCGCTTTTTGAGACAAATGCTTGCCGAGACGGATATTCCCATCAAGACGCGTTGGTTGAGAAGCGAGCCAAAGGTAAAGGAGACACAACCCATCCTGGTCGAGAAGACACAGGAGGTGATGGAACATTTACGGCATCGTTATGACCAGAACGTGCCAGACGGTGAGCACCTCATGCTCAGTCCTTCTGCCATCAACGCATATATAGCGTGCCCAATGCAATTCTATCTGGATAATGTTTTGTGCATTCGACGCGAAGACGACCCAGAAGAAGGAATCTCTGCCGACATCATCGGCACCATCTTCCACGACACAGCTGAGTTCTTCTATGACTGGCTGCAGAAGCATTATGGCACAGATACCATCACAGCCGACATGCTTGGCGAGCCCAAAGTGCTAGAACCGATGCTCCACATAGCCTTCGATGTTTGCTGGTTCCATCCAGTAGAGGACTTCGACCGCATGACAGAATTCAAGCAACGCTTCACAAATGCAACGGAGATTGCAAAAGGCAACAAATACAAGGGCACAACACTCATCGCCTACGATGTCTTGCTGAGTTATCTTCAGAAACTTATTCATTACGATGCTAAGCATACGCCTTTCCGCATCATAGGAGCCGAAAAGGAACGGGCGATAATGTTCAATCTTCAATCTTCATTGTTCAATGTCAAAGTCGGTGGACGCATTGACCGCATTGACGAGATGGATGGCAAGTTGCGCATTGTTGACTATAAAACAGGCTCGTATAAGATTAAAGACAGCTACATCTTCCAGACCTTCCTTTATGCCTTGGCCGAGATGCAGGAAAAAGAGACGACTCTGCCCATCCAACCTGTGCTATTCTTCCCAATCAAGGCAAGTCAGGAGGACTACAACCCATCGATTGTCATCAAGGGAAATGTGGTCGATGACTTCCGGGGCCAATATGCCGAACCTTTCAAGGAGGGATTACAGGAAGTGCTTAACGATATATTCAATCCTGAACAACCTTTCACTTGCACGACAGACGCTAAAGTCTGCGAGTACTGCAAGCTCAGGCAAATCTGTGGAAAGAAACTATAAACTACGAATAATAAACCCTAAAACATAACAACAATGAACATCAAAACAAAGCTCTTCTCGCTGCTCTTCTTCCTTGGTATCGGACAGGTAGTAGCACAGCCTCTTTGCATTCCAACTGTACAAGAGACGAAACTGGCCGAAGGCACCGTCGAGGTGTCGAGCATCACAAATGTCGCCTACAACAATGCTTCCCTGCAATTTGTGGCAGAGTACTTGGGAAAAGCATGGAATGCCCCGACCTCTCTGCAGAAGAAAGGCACAAGCTCTTCCATCTTCCTCTCTCTCCTCTCTCAAAAGGAAGCCAAGAAGGCCAAGCTTGGCAACGAGGGCTATCGTCTGACAATCTCTCCGAAAGGCATCACCGTTCAAGCCGCTACGCCCCAAGGTGCTTTGTGGGGAGCGCAGACGTTGCTCCAGATGAAGGACACACACTTCGCTAAGAACAATGCTGGCGTGATAACAAAGGGAACATTTCCTTGCCTCACCATCACCGACAAGCCCGACTACCCCATCCGCGGCTTCATGATTGATGCGGCACGCAAGTTCTATCCTTTGAGCTACCTCTATTCGCTGGTCAACGTGATGTCGTACTACAAGATGAACACGCTCCAGCTGCACCTCAACGACAATGGATTCTTTGACCAATTTGAGAGCAGTTGGGACGACACCTACGCTGCCTTCCGCATGGAGAGCGACTTCTTCCCCGGCCTTACCGCCATCGACGGCAGCTACTCGAAGCAGGAGATGCGCGACCTCATCCGCTATGCCGAGAAGATGGGCGTGGAGATTATCCCTGAGTTCGATGTGCCGGCTCACAGCCTCGCTTTCACGCACTACCGTCCGTCGCTGGCCGCCAAGAAGTACGACGACGCACACCTCGACCTCGAGAACCCCGAGCTCATTCCGTTCCTCGACAGCCTCTATGCCGAGTACCTCGGCGGCCCCGACCCTGTCTTCTGCTGCCCCCGCTTCCATATCGGCACGGACGAGTACAGCAACAAGGACTCTGCCATCTGCGAGCGCTTCCGTGAACTCATCGTCCACCTCTGCAATGAGGTCAAGAAGTACGGCAAGCAGCCCGTCTTCTGGGGAAGCCTGACGCATGCCAAGGGCGTGACGCCAGTGCCTTCCGACGGCGTGCTGATGAGCCTTTGGTACAACGGTTACGCTGATCCCGTGGAGATGCACAAGCAGGGCTTCCACATGATTTCCATTCCCGACGCCTTCATCTACATCGTGCCCGCAGCCGGCTACTACAACGACTACCTCAACACCCGTTGGCTCTTCAAGAACTGGAATCCCTCGATCATCCGCGACAAGCGTTTCGACCATCAAGACCCGCTCATCGACGGCGGCATGTTCGCACTCTGGAACGACTTCATCAAGAATGGCATTTCCGTTGGCGACTGCCACGACCGCATCCTGCCTGCCATGCAAATCATCAGCGAGAAATGCTGGAACGCCCTTCGCGACACCACAGATGCAGCATACGCCGAGTGGACGAGTTTTGCAGGCATGCTCAGCGATGGACCTCTCACCGACGAGATAGGCCGCAAGAGCATGGTCAACCACATCGACCTGAAGCCCAAGACGCAAATCTTCAATGCTCAATCTTCAATCTTCAACATCCACCAGATTGGCTATCCCTATACCGTTGAATTTACTATCGAATGGGCCGACGAGAAGCCTGGCACCGTGCTCTGCACGAGCGAGCGCAGCACGTTCTACCTTTCCGACCCCATCAAGGGCATGCTCGGCTTCAGCCGCGACGGCTATCTCTTCACCTTCAAGTATAAGGGCAAGCCCGGCAAGCGCGAGACCATCCAGCTGAAGGGCGATAACAAAGGCATCAGCCTTTATGCCGACGGACGTCTCGTGGAGAACCTCAAGCCCGATACAGGCCATCGCACCGACAACAAGAAGAGCACCTACAGAATTATGCGCACCCTCGTCTTCCCCCTGCAGGAGACAGGCGACTTCCGCAGCAAGATAACGAACTTCAGCGCATGGCGCTAAGGTAATCGGCAAACTTAACGTGAGGAGTAATTGCAGGCAGAACTCACAGATATGAAGACAAATAGGACTCTTTTTCTAGCTATTCTGCTACTTCTGTGCGCTTCAAGCAGCACGGCAAAAGGACTCAACAGGCACGACCTTGAGCACCTTCGGCAGCTCTGCGCGCTCAATACAATGGTAGGCACGGCGCCAGCCAACACTAAGACTGCGGGGCTTTTCGGCAAAGGCTCGGAGGAACACGGGCAGACTATGCCGGCTGTGCTCTCGCCCAACGGGCAGAACTTCTGGACGCCACAGACACGCGAGAGCGAGCGAAAGTGTTTGGCACCTTATTATTATACAGACACCAAACTGCAGGGCTTCCGAAACAGCCATTGGACCTCGGGCAGCTGCACGCAGGACTACGGCTCGTTCACGGTTGCCACGCTCACAGGAAAGCTCCGAAAGACGGCAAAAGAGCGCGCCACGAACTTCAGTCACGACGACGAAGTATCCCACCCTCACTACTATGCCGTGCGGCTTCCCGAAGAGCATCTGCTGACGGAAATGACAGCAAGCAGCCACGCTGCCATTTTTCGCATCACGCCTGAGCGGGACGGCCTCGTGCACATCGTCATAGAGCCTAATAGCGACGAACGCGAGGGCTTTGCTGTGGTGGAACCCTGGCACAAGACAATCTATGCCGTCAACCCCGTTCATCGCATCTATCAGGGCTGGGGCGAGAGCGCAGGCTTCAGCGGACACCTGTTGCTCACTTATACGGATGAGCCTGTCGAATGCGGTCAGGATAGCATTTGTGCCTGGCTCACCTTTCGGGGGAAAGCAGGTAAACCCATCATCCTGAAAGCTGCTTCGTCCTTTACAGGTCGTATGGGAGCCGAGCGGAACTATAGGGCAGAGGCTCAAAAGGTCAGCTTCGAACAGATGAAGGAACGGCTCATCCGCATTTGGATTAAGCATTTTCACGCCATCGATATTGAAGGCCCGGACACAGCTCGCATCAATCAGTTCTACGGAGCCCTCTATCGCGCCTCGTTCATGCCCCACGAAATGAGCGATGCAGACGGCACATATCCGTGCTTCGCAAGCAAAATGATAAAAGGTAAATGCTCAAATGGTAAATACTATTGCGACTTCACAATGTGGGACACTTTCCGTGCCGTCCATCCGCTCTACACATTATTATATCCTGATGTCTCTGCCGACATGATGCAGTCGCTCGTCACGAAATACGAAGAAGGCGGTTGGCTGCCTATCTTCCCGAGCTGGAACAGTTATACCGCTGCCATGATAGGCGACCACTGCTCGGTGGCCCTTGCAGATGCTTACATCAAGGGCATCAGGGGCTTCGATGCGGAGAAGGCTTACGAGGGAATGCGCAAGAATGCCTTCGAGACCCCGGCCTCGGAGCAGGACTACATTAACGGCATGGGCAGGCGCGCCCTGAAATCCTACATGCAGTACGGCTACATTCCCCTGGAAGACCCCGTCAAGGAGGCTTTCCATCAGAAGGAACAGACCTCGCGAACCCTGGAGTACGCCTTCGACGACTATGCCGTGGCGCAAATGGCAAAGGCACTGGGCAAAGAGGATGACTACAAGACGCTGATGGCCCGCTCCGAGAACTGGCGCAACGTCATCAATCCCAAGACTGGCTATTGCGACGGACGCCATGCCGACGGACACTTCGAGGACAACACCGACTTCGTGAATCGCAAGTCCTTCATTACGGAAGGCGCCGTTTGCCACTACACTTGGTTCGTGCCCCACAACGTGGAGGGACTCGCCGAGATGTTGGGTAAAGAAGCATTCGAGGCAAAGCTCGACTCGATGTTCACCGAAGGTCGTTATTGGCACGGCAATGAGCCTTGCCACCAGATTGCCTATCTCTACGACTTTATCGGCAAGCCTGAAAAGACACGGAAATGGGTGAACTACATCCTCGATACAGAGTATAACGACACGCCTGGCGGGCTTTCTGGCAACGACGATTCAGGGCAAATGTCCTCTTGGTTTATCTTTTCCTCGATGGGCTTCTATCCTGTCTGTCCCTCTTCCAACCGATACATGCTTTGCGAACCACGTTTCCAACGCATTACGCTCAACTTGCAGAATGGTCGCCGCTTCGTCGTTACACCCCAATCACTCCCCAAAGGCCGCAACTATATCACCCATGAAGAGATAACAAATGGAAAAATAAAAAGATGAACAAGATGAAACGAACTCTCTTGCTTTTGATGGCTCTTCTCGCCTGCTCGATGAGCAGCAGAGCCCAATATGTTTTTCAGGAAGGACTCATTGCAGACATCAAGCCGAAAGGTTGGCTCCTCGAATTTCTCGAACGGCAGAAGTCGGGACTGACAGGCCATCCGGAAGCTCTCTCCTATCCCTACAACACTTGCCTCTGGGCAGGCGAGATACCGCGCAACGGCGACTACGGGCAGGACTGGTGGCGCTACGAGCAGACCGCCTACTACACCGACGGCTTGCTGCGCCTCGGCTACCTTCTCAACGACGAAGAACTCATCCAGAAAGGCGAGGCTGGCATCCAATACACACTCGCTCATCCGCAATCGAACGGACGTCTGGGCTCATCGGTTATCAACAGTCTTTGGCCGCAAGCAGTCTTCTGGAGAGCCCTGAAAGCCTATGCCGACGTGCATGGCACCCCGACAAACCTCAAGACTGCTCTGCAAAGGAACTACAACACGATGCAGAACAGCGACCTAACGAATGGACGTCGCCACATCCTCAATCTCGAAGGCATGCTTTGGCTCTATGGTGAAACAGGCACAAACAGTTTGTTGACGAAAGCCGAAACTGCTTACAACACAGGCGGTTTCGAGTTTGATGCAACCGATGCCGGAAGCGACGAGTTCATCCATTTGCATGGTGTCACTTATTGTGAGATGCTGAAAGTGCCCCTACTTCTTTACGCTTATACAGGCAACGAGAAATATCTTGACATTGCCATGAACGCGGAACGGAAATTGGAGCGCGACCACATGTTGCCCGATGGCGTGCCTACAAGTGCCGAATACACGCAGGGACGCGACATCGACATAGCTCACGAGACTTGCGACATCACTGATTACACTTGGTCGCTCGGCTATTTCCTTACTGTCACTGGACAGGCAGAATGGGCAGATCGCATTGAACGAGCCATCTTCAATGCCGCGCCAGGAGCCATCACGAGCAACTTCGACGCCGTTCAGTACTTCTCTTCAGTCAACCAAATTATCTGCACAGGCAACTCCGACAACAACAAGTTCAAGCGGGGTTCAACATGGATGGCTTACCGTCCCACCCACGAAACCGAGTGCTGTGCAGGCAACATGCACCGAATGATGCCCGATTTCGCTTCACGACTTTGGATGCGAGGAGCAGGCGAAGCTATCGTTTCGGCAATGTATGCGCCAAGCGAAATCGACTTCAAAGTTGGCTCAGCCCAGTGCCACATCACAGAGGAAACGTACTATCCCTTCTGTGGCGATATCACTTTCCGCTTCTCTGTTCCTGAGACGACACACTTCCCGTTCATCTTCCGCATACCAGGTTGGTGCAAAGAGTTTCAAGTCACGATCAACGGCGAGACACAGGCCATCTCCTCTGCTCCCTCGTCCGGGTTCATTACTTTAGATTGTGACTGGAGCGACGGCGATGTTGTAACGCTTTCATTGGAAATGACGCCAATGGTCGTTGAAGCTGCCGACGGGCAAGGAAAGTACGTAGAATGCGGTCCGTTGCTCTTCGCTTTTCCTGTTCCTGCAACAGTCACCGAGGACACTAACACCTACAGCAACATGAACGGCAAAGTACCGGGCGATGGCTTCAAGTGCTGGAGTATGAAGCCAAGAGGCGATTTCAACTATGCCCTTTATACCGATGCTGAGACTCTTTCCCTCAACACCAACGAAGAGAAGCTTGCAAATGCCTATCCCTTCGACCTCGACGGGACACCGCTTTCTATAACATTGCCCGTCCGCCCTATCACTTGGGAAGTGGAGAAAGACCGTTACAATCCGGTTCTTCCGGCTTCTGAATATGTCGTATTCTCAGGCACAAGGAGAAACATCAAGCTCGTGCCTTATGGTGCGACAAAGCTTCGCGTCTCCGTCTTTCCCGATGGTCGTCGCAAAGGGAAAAAGACATTGACGGACTCTCTCTTGATTAATCCCGACTTCGAACTCACGTCAGCTGGTACGGTTAATCACGGCGGTATCGAGAAGAAGACGTATCTGCCCTACGGATGGAGTGTGCAGGGAACACTCAACGGTAACAGTTACGGCATCAATCACGACGCCTCAAACTGCTATGGAGAAAACGTTTGCTGGTGGAACACACGTCCTTTCCCGCTCGACTTCCAGTTTTATCAGACCATTCCTGCCTCGAAGATTAAGCCCGGACTCTACCGTATCCGTTGTCTGCTCTGGTGCAAGCAAGGCGACCTCGGCACGTGTCGTCTCTTTGCAAACAACAACGTCCAGTACTTCGGAAAGGAAAGTGATTACGACAAGAACCTGACAGAAGGCGAGACAGCTACCTTCGCGGGACACAAAGGCACATCGGGCGCCACCTTCATCCTTCATGAAATGGAGGTAACGACAAGCATAGAAGCAGGCGAAAGCCTTACGCTCGGCATCCGGACAAGTTGCTTGAAACCTGATGGCACACAAGCCACAAGCAGCGAATCTACAGGTTGGTTCAAGGTAGATCACTTCAGAATCGAACGCATTGAAGGCGATGGAACAGGCATCGGGACAATTGAAAATGGGAAATTGAATATTGAAAGCTCCGAATCCCCTTTCAATCTTCAATCTTCAATCTTCAATAATAATGTTTACAACCTTGCAGGTCAGCAGGTCAGCAAAGCATCAAACGGCATATATATCCAAAACGGAAAGAAATTCTTAACACCTTAAAAACACATACTCTATGAAACGTATCCCATTTTTACTTCTTACGTCTTCCATCATGCTTCTTACGTCTTCCTGTGTTCCATTCGACTTCACCGATGCCTCTGTGCAAAAGATAGCCGACCTGCAGGGCGTACAGAAGCAGAGTTATCAGGGGATGGCTATCTATGGCGACTATCTCGTGAGCCTGCAGAACACAGGTCAGGCCACCATCTATCGTTTCCAGAACGACAAGCTCCAGCCAGTGCGGCAGTTCCCTCTCGCAAGCCATACGGCAGAGAATCACGCCAACGTCGCCTTCTTCGGCACAGAACGCTACCACAAGTCCGACCAGTTCCCCTTGCTTTATGTCTCGCAATGTTCCAAGCAGCGCTATAGAGGCATGAAGGACGTCTGCTTCGTGGAGCGCATCTCGCTGACGGGCGAGCCTCAACTGGTGCAGACCATCGTGCTCGACGACCCCGACGGACTCTTCGGTTACGCACTGCAATGGATGATAGACGCCAAGCACAATCGGCTGATAGGTTACGGCAACACTATCGAGAACATGGGAAAAGGCAACCGATGGCGCACGATAGTCTTCCCCATGCCTAAGTTGAGCGACGGCCCCATTGTACACCTGAATCCAAGAAACGCCCTCGACAACTATTGCATTCAAGACCTCGACCCACGCTTCCCATCCAATCACATCGGGCAAGGAGCCTGCATCAAAGGCGACCAGATGTTCATTCCCGTTGGCGTCGGCACTGAACAGCAGCCGAGTATCCTCTACGTCTGGAACCTGAAGAAGAAACAGCTCGACCGCATCCACAACTTCCAGCAACAGGTGCCACATGAGTTCGAGGACTGCAAACCTTACCGACGCTCCCTCATCATGCAGACCAATGGCGGCGGCGTACTCCGTTTCAAGCCGAAGAAGTAGAAAGACGAGGGGTAAAAGACTTAGCGTGCTTTGTTGCTCATCTTAACGTGTTGAGTTGCGCACCTCAACGTGTTAAGTTTGCATTTCAGCCGTGCTGTGCCTGCCCTTATCTGCAGCTAAGAGCTCACCCCACCAAGTCCACCACAAAGGTACGAAATATTCCTGAATTATGCAAGCAAATTGGCAATTATTTACACACACAATTGAAAGTTTTTTCGTGGGGAGAGAAAGTAGGAAAGTAAGAAAGTAGGAAAGTAGACATTAAGGTGTTTCGGGGGGGGGCGAAGCGGAAAGAGGACTTTTCTTAGTAAAAGTTTATTATTATTTATATATTATTAAATATATTACGATATATATTATATTTATATTACTTATTATATATCTTAAATATCCTTAATTATACCTGCTTTTACTGGTTCAAAATGTGTTAATGTCGTGTTTCCTACTTTCTTACTTTCCTACTTTTCTGGTGAAAGATGCTTATAATAAGAAAATAAATCGTATATTTGCAGCGGAAACATAATATATAATATATGAAAAGAACTCTTTTGTATTTATTGGCAGTTTTGCTGTCAGTAATAGCAGGTGTACAGACAGCTTGGGGACAGAAGATTACCCTTTATATGGGGGGCAAACAAAGTCATGAGTACGACATCTCGCAGCTGGATAGCATTGTCTTTAGTGATGCTCCTGCAACAGTCGACCCGGATGAGATTGTTGTCACTGTCGATGCCGATGGAAACGTTGATGGCGAGCATTCGTTTTCCAGAATCGATGAAGCATCGTTTTTAATTGACGACTTGAAATATACGGTTCAAAACGGCGATTTGGTGGTTTCTGGCTATGATCATGTTTCCTTCACTGGTACAGCAAGAATAATCTCCAAATTGATTTACCTTGGAAGGTTGATGAATGTTGTTGGAATCGGCGATGTTGCCTTCACTAGTTGTAACATCCTCATCTCCGTCACCATTCCAGAGAGTGTGACCACCATCGGCGGCTCTGCCTTCTCTGATTGCACCAGCCTGCCCTCCATCAACATCCCAGAAAGCGTGACAAGCATCGGCGAAGGTGCCTTTTCCGGTTGCTCCGGCCTGACCTCAATAACGGTAGAAACGGGCAACCCAACCTATGATTCCCGGGACAACTGCAACGCCATCATAAAAACGGAAACAAACACGCTGATTGTAGGTTGCCAGAGCACCACCATCCCCAGCAGCGTGACAAGCATCGGAGACTGGGCCTTCTGGAACTGCTCCAGCCTGACCTCCATCGACATCCCGGAGAGCGTGACAAGCATCGGCGACAATGCCTTCTATTATTGCGAAGGCCTGACCTCCATTGCCATCCCCGAAAGCGTGACAAGCATCGCTCTGGGCACCTTCGAATATTGCACCGGTCTGACCACCGTCACCATTCCCAGCAGCGTGACAAGCATCGGGAGGTTGGCCTTCTACGGATGCTCCAGCCTGACAGATGTCTATTGCTATGCTGAAAATGTTCCCAGTGTAGAAAGCGGAGCGTTTTATGAGTCATCCTACTCGTCTGCTACCCTCCATGTCCCTGCTGGTTCTGTGAATGCTTATAGAGCAAAAGTGCCATGGAAAAACTTCGGGAGCATCGTGGCGATAGAGTAAAAACCCCAAAAAGCATAGAAGCTAAAGTTTATTCGTATCTTTGCAAGACATAACATCAATTTATGAAACAATACACTCGGAAACTATCAACCCTCTTCGCTTTTTTTCTTGCCCTGACCTGCCCGACGATGAGGGCTCAGGTGCAGAATATGATTGTCTATAAAGCCAACGGGACTGCTGTTCGCTTCGAGGTGGAAAGCATCGACAGCGTCGCTTTCGAGCAAATCCCAAAGTGGAGCAATCGTTCGGCAGAGGCTCAGAACCTGCTCACTTACCTCGAGGAAAACGTGGGACAGAAAATCCTGACGGGCACTCATGCCTGCGTGAACTACAATACGAACGAGGCCGATTGGGTCTATAAGCACACGAGAAAGTATCCTGCCATCAATACTTTCGACTTCATCCACGACATTTATTCTTCCCCAGGAGGCTGGATCAACTATGCCGACAACACCATTTGGCGCAATTGGTGGAACAGGGGCGGCATCGTGTCGGCTATGTGGCACTGGAACATGCCAACGAACGACGGCACAGGCTGGACTTGCACACCTGGCTCGGAAAGCGGACAAACGGGTTTCCATCCGTCTGCCATCTTCTCGCCCAGTACAGAAGATTACAAAACGATGCTCGACCGCATTGACAAAGTGGCACAATGGCTGAAGCCCCTGAAGAACAACAAAGTGCCTGTCCTTTGGCGTCCCTTGCATGAAGCTCAGGGCAATTGGACGGAAACCAACCCGGGCACAGACTGGCACAAGGCTTGGTTCTGGTGGGGCAGCGACGGACCAGAAGCTTTCAAGGAACTTTGGCGAGTCATGTACGACCGAATGGTGAACTATCACGGACTCACGAACCTCATCTGGATTTATAACGCTGGTGACTCTAAACTTTGGTATCCGGGCGACGAGTTTGTGGATATCGTTGCTTACGATTTCTACGGCACAAGCCTCAGCGACATGCATTGGTGGTACGACTACTTCCACGAGAACTATCCGGGCAAGCTTTATGCCATCAGCGAGTTCGGCAACATTCCGAAGGTCTCGGAGTTTTGGGCTGATGGGCAGTACTGGAGTTTCCTCATTCCGTGGTACGATTATGACCGCACCAACAAACCTAAAGACGAAGCTTTCAACAGCACCGACCACACAAATGCCAATATCGAATACTGGAACGATGCTCTCGAGCAAGATTGCGTCATCACGCGCGACGAATTGCCAAGCTTCAAGCAACCTTAACGATAAGCCTAACCCTAACCAGTAAACTGTAAACCGTAAACCTTATCTTATGAAACATATTCAGTATCAAACTCAAGGGACTTGCTCGCAATTGATTGACGTGACAGTAGATGACAACGACGTGATTCAGCAAGTCTTCTTCGTAGGTGGCTGCAACGGCAACTTGCAAGGCATCTGCCGCCTTGTAAAGGGACAGAAGGTGGAAGACGTCATCCAGAAGCTCGACGGCATCCGTTGCGGCACAAAACGTACTTCCTGTCCCGACCAGCTGTGCCGAGCGTTGGAACAATTGAAAACGAAAAGTGAAAAATGAAATATCAATTCATCTATATTATGAAAAGTACTTTATTATCATTAGCTCTTATGGCTACTATCCTGACGGGTTGCACCAAACCACAGAAGACCTTGGTGCTGTATTATTCCCAAACGGGCACGACTCAAACCGTAGCTGAAGAGCTGCAGAAGCAACTTGGTGCAGATATCGAACGCATCGAGGCAACAATTCCCTACGATAGTGATTTCCAAGCCACCATCGAGCGCAGTGGCAAGGAACGGGAAAACGGCGAAACGCCTGAAATCAATCCTCTCAAAGTTAACCTCGACGACTATGATGTCATCTTTATCGGCTACCCGATTTGGTTCGGCACTTACGCCATGCCTATTGCCACGCTAGTTAAAGAGAACGCTTTCGAGGGCAAAACTATTGTGCCCTTTTGTACGTTCGGTAGCGGTGGCTTAGGTTCTTCTACAGAAGCCCTCAAGGAAGCTTTGCCGAAAGCAAACATCAAGCAGGGTTATGGCATACGTCAGGCAAGAATTGAAGCTGCGCCAAAAGAACTCGAACGTTTCCTCATCGAGAATGGCTTCAAGGATGGAACTGTTACACCTCTGCCCGAATATAGCGAGCAAGCACCTGTGACAGAAGAGGATAGCCTCATCTTCGATGCTGCTTGTTCTGGCTATCAGTTCCCGCTCGGCACTCCTGTTACGGTTGGCAAGCGCGAGACAAGCGAAAGCACGGACTACAAGTTCACGGCAAAGAGCATCGGTTTCGACGGCCAGGAAGGCACCTCAACCATCTTCGTAACAGTAAGCAACGAAGAAGGAGCCAAACCAGAATTCACCGAAGTCGTTAGGAATTAAGAATTTGTAAAAATAAGGAAATAAGACAACAAGAAAACAAAAAACATGAAACACACAATATTTTCCCTCGCTTTTTACCTTTTCGTCTTTTCGCCTTTTAACCCTTTAATGGCACAAGACAACGCTTTGCTCGTCAACTATAGTTTCAACAACAATGGCGACGACAGCGGTACTTATAATGCCACGCTAAAAGGCTCCGCCTCGTTTCTCACGCTCGACGACGGCAATCGTGTCCTCTCGACTGGCAACAACCAAGGTTATCTCGACCTCGGTCAGCAGATGGCTCGCGAGATACTTGGTCAACTCAGTGGCGACTACTCCATTTCGCTCGACATTAACGTCGGCACTCCCAACTCGCTGGGCAGCTACTGTTGGGCTTGGGCCATGGGTAACGGCACAGGGCAATACACGGCACTCGTCAATAAAGCAGGCAACGTCGATTGGTACTACGAGATAAAGAATTCCACTGCCTATATGGCATATTCGGGCAAAGGAATTCAGGAAAACGAGTGGCACACCGTTACAGCTGTGCAGAGCGGCAACACATGTACCATTTATATTGACGGCAAACAGCGTGGCACGTGCACAACTTCTCTGCATCCTGCCAGCTTTGCATCGAGCATTACACAATGCTGGTTGGGACGCTCGCCATATAGTGGCGATGCCTATATGACGAATACCATGATGGATAATTTCCGCATCTACGCGAAAGCCCTTACAGAAGAAGAAATCAAAGCCCTTTATGATGCACGTCCATGGCACGAGGAGGAAGAGCCCGTCACCTATCCTGTCATCTTCGACTTCACAACCCTCAGCGACGCACAAACTCAGTTCACCGGCTCTTTGAAGAATGGTGCTACATTGACGCACTTCAACTCTACACCTGTTCTTAGCCTCGGCTCTGGCAACGGCTATTTTGACTTCGGCGAAGACTTTGGCAGAGCCTTGAACCAACTCGACGAACCGTTTAGCATCAGCACCACTCTCTACATCCCAAATGCCACCACAATCACCGGCGCAGGTAACTTCATTTGGTGCTTCGCCAAGAGTTCAAGCCAAGGTTATATGTTCTTGTCTGCCAAGGATACACGCTACTCCATCACCCTTTCCAACTGGAGCGGCGAGACGAATGTCAGCGCAGCAACGCCTTTTACAAAAGGCGAATGGGTCAACATCACCTATGTTCAGGACGGTAACGCTGGCTCGCTTTATGTCAACGGCACACGGAAAAGCCAGAACTCCAACATGAAAACACACCCCTGCGACCTCAACAAACTTGTCATGAACTACCTTGGACGCAGCTGTTACGATGGTGATGCCTATATCAAGGATGCGCTTTATGCAGACTTTAGCATCTACAATACTGCCCTTTCCACAAGCGACCTCTCCGAACTGGCAGCACATGCAGAAGCACTCAACGACCAGAAAGAACAGGGAATCCTTAGCATGGACCTCGAGGCACTCACCTTGCCCAGCTGCACAGGCAACCTCTATGAAGGCGTCACCTTGCCCGTTCAAGGCATCTACGGCTCCACCATCACTTGGCAATCCGACAACACAGACCTGCTCTCCAACGAAGGACAAGTCGTTGGCACGCCCAGTGAAACCCGCCAGCACGTCACCCTGACCGCTACCCTGACAAACGGCAACGAGACAGCCACCAAGACTTTCGACATCTGGGTTCACCAAAAAGACAGTCCCTACAGCCACTACCTCTTCACCTTCTTCCCGAGCAACGATGACGAGAACATCTACTATGCCGTTTCCGATGATGGCTACAACTATACTGTCGTCAACAAAGGCAAGCCTGTCGTCAAAGCAGAGGGCATTACCGTCATGAACGGATTGCGCGACCCGCACATCCTAAGAGGCGAGGACGGATATTTCTATATGGTAGCCACCGACATGCGTTCAGCACTCGGTTGGAGCAGCAACAGAGGCATGGTGCTCATGCGTTCCAGCGACCTCGTCCACTGGCAAACAAGCACCGTACATTTCCCGACACGTTATTCCGGAACGTACTTCGCCAACGTAACACGCGTATGGGCTCCTGAGACTATTTACGACCCGGTGGCGGGCAAGTACCTTATCTACTTCTCCATCCTGACGAACGACGGCGTCGTGACCTACGATAAAGTCTTCTACGCATACGCAAATGCCGACTTCACCGACCTTGAAAGCGAACCCATCTATTTCTACGACCGAGGCGGAGCCACCATCGACATGGACATCGTCTTCAACGAAAACGACGGACTTTATCACGCCTTCTATAAGAACGAAGGAGCAGGCGGTATCTGTCAAGTCACGGCAACCAGCCTCACCGCTCCCGAGGGACAGGAAGGCAGCCAGTGGAGTTCGGCATCGGGCACGCTGCAACAAACCACCGAAGCTGTGGAGGGCTCCGGCGTCTTTCGCCTAATCAACAGCGATGATTGGATATTGATGTATGACTGTTATATGAACGGACACTACCAGTTCTGCTCTTCCAAGGACCTCTTCCAGTTCACCTTCCGCAAGAACACCGCCACCAGCGGAGCCTTCACGCCCCGCCACGGCACAGTCATTCCTATCACAGAAGAAGAGTATCAACGCCTCATTCTGCTGCCCGACGATGCAACAGGAATTGAAAAGGTAAAAGGTGGGAAAAGTAAAAAGGGGAAAATTGACATCTACGACCTTCAAGGTCGCAAATGGCAAGCGCCTCAAACTGGAGTCATTATCCAAGACGGCAAGAAATACGCAATCAGATAACACAACTGATTAAACAAGTAAGCCCCGCTTACCGATAAGGTAGCGGGGCTTTGCTTATTTCTGCATTTCTTATTTTACGAGCACCTTGCGTCCGTTGGTGATGTAGATGCCCTTCTGAGGCCTGCTCAAGCGTTGACCAGCAAGGTTATAAATAGCGGCCCCCTCTTCCGTCTCCCCGAGGGGAGAAACGCCTGTAATCAAATCCCTTGTTGCTTGCGTGTCAGGACCAAAGACTACCCAGTCGCCTTGAACCTTTGTGCCGTCGGCATTATAAACATAGTAATTGCCGATATAAGCATCAACAGGATAGCGCAAAGCAATGCCTTCGCCCAAAATCGGTGCATTTTCATAAGTGATAGGTTCATTCTTACCGTAAACAGCAAACACGCCTCCGTCCTTGATTTCTATGCGTGCTCCGTCTTCATCATATAAGCCGTAATCTGTATCACTCTTTGCTATTACTGTTGTGTTGTCTTTTATTGTCAGATTGGTAACAGCCCAGGTTCTAATAGCATGATAATCCGATGAATATATCTTAAGTGTGCCTCCACCAACGATATAAGTATTGGTTGCAACGTCAAGTTCAAGAGCGATATGATTCTTCTTTATTATAGAACAATCGCCAATGACTTTGATTGTAAGGTCATAGCAATTCTCATTATATAAACCATAGAGAGCATCATTCCATTCAAGGGTTGCATTCTCGAGCACGAGTGTTGGCTCGTTTGCCCAGCCGACACCATCAGGCTCGTCTTCGAAGTATGCTTTGCCGCTTACCACTCCCGGCACATTATACATATCGAGCGAAGTCATCTGTTTGCCGTCAATCAAGATGTTGTAGTCCTTTACATCGTAGTTCACAGTAACATCCATATTACTACCAGAGACAACATTAAAGTCATATGTTACTTCCCTTGGTATTTGCATCAGGTCATCTGAAACAATAAGATAGTTGCCATATATTACTTTATCTTTTTCAACATCATCAACCTTAAGGTTACTTATGCGACTAGCCACGTTTCCTCCAAGATCCAACGCCAATGCCTCACCGCCATTATAGGCAATACGCTCGAAGCGACGAGTAGACTCTTGATTTTCATTTTGGCTATTACTTCCACTCCAAAGCCCCGCTACTTGATCAATACCTACAATTGATATTAGCTTGTTATGATGGGCACGAAGGATGTTCAGACTTGTGCATGCAGAGATGTCGAGAGTGGGAAGGCTATTGTATGAACAGTTCAGGAATTTTAGTTGAGAATAATTGGGAAGATAAAACTTGGTCAGATCATTGTACGAGCAATCCAAATGTACCAGTTTATTATTGCCACTTGTGATAAGCAATTGATAGAGATCGCAATTCTTGACTATCAGAGTGTCCAACTCTGTATTGTGGCGCAAGTCGATGCTTCCTAATGGTGTGCCTTCACAATTCAGATAGTGCAAGTTGGGATTATTCGAGAAGTCGAGCGATGTGACCTTACTTTCCTTCAATGTCAAACGCTCAAGGTTAGTTAGGTAGTATAAATTAATTGAAGTGAAGTCGTTGCCGCCACAAATTAAATCTTCAAGTTTGGTGAGGCCAGCAGCCAAAGGAAGTGGTCCTGTCAGTTTGTTGTAAGAGCAGTCCAATTTCCTGAGTTCTGTGCAGCGCCATAGGTCGTCCAATTGTGTAATGTTGTTCCTAGAGCAGTCTAATTCACGTATCTTAGTTGTATTGCTTAAGTTCAAAGATGTAAGATTGTTACCAGAACAATATAAATACACGAGATTAGGATTACTATTAACATTTAGCGTAGAAAGATTGTTATTAGAGCAATCTAAAACACTGAGATTAGAACTGGTGGTCAAATTTAGTGAAGATAGATTATTGTTAGAACAGTCTAGTCCTTTAAGATTTAAACCCGTTACATTTAAACTGGTAAGTTCGCTGTTATTTGATATAAGGGCATCAACCAATTTTGTGTTAGAAGAAAGATCTAATGAGGTAATCGGGTTGTACTGTACAATTAATTGCCACAAGTTCGAAAAATATTCAATACCCTGAAGTGAATATATGCCCAAATTTGTCTCAATATACATATGGTCTTCACTATTAGTATTAATGATGTCACCTTCTCGGGCATTGAAGAGAGTGCAGAGATATTGACGGAATGCAGGGTCAGGGAAGTTAGAAGAATTAAGACGCACATTGGCAGCTTTGACATTCTGAACTCCGAAAAACATTGCTAAGAGCAAGTTGAAGAGTAGAATCTTTTTCATGATTATTATGTTTTAGAGTTTATAAGTTCGATACCTTTTGAAACAGGAACAAAAAACGTGGACTTCATTCGTCTACGTTATTCGAGGTATCGTCAAACACCCAACACACTATATCCGAGTAAAAGCCCACGCCGAGGCGTGAGCATTAGTCTTTTACTCTTGTGTGTTTCTTAATTTTGGCGAATTTCGAATAACAAGAATCAAAGCTGATGCTTTTTGTCTATATGTCTAAGTTCCTTTGTTTATGCCATATCTTACAATTCAAAATTACTAAATTCAAAATTCAAGCTGTTGGGTTATGCTTTTTTATTTGTCGTCATAGTGTCCGTAAGCCGTGAGGACGAGCACTACAACTTCTGTATCGTGAATTTCATAGACCAGACGATGTTTCTTGGTGATGCGGCGGCTCCATTGACCAGCCCGATCGCTCGAAAGAGGCTCAGGATGACCTGTACCTGTACGAGGATGTACACGCAATTCCTCTATCAGTGCCTGTGCTTTCATGAAAGCCTTTGGCTCATTTCTTGCCAAAGCAATCAGGTCGCGCGTAGCCTGTTCCTTGAAATCAATTCTATAGGTCATAACCTTGACGTTTTAGGAATGATGTCAGGTTCTCCCCTGGAAGCATGCTGTATGTAGGGCCTTCCTTTGCCTTATCTACCCTTTCGAAGAACTCCTCTTTGGTCATCAGTGTGGGGTCTTCTTTCTTGGCAGCCAACTTGCGTATGTATTTGACAGCCTTCGAGAGCAGGTTCTCGTCTTCTGCCACAATACTGAGGTCGCGCAGGAAATCTGCATTAAGTGTTAATGGCTTGTTCATAATATGTATTTCTTTATGTTTCTTCTGCAAAGGTACGAAAAATATATTGCGGTTTACGAATAAACTCTCAACTTTTTTCCTAAATAGTTAAATTTTTTTTTGAAGGGCAGTGTCGTTTTTGTGGCGGCGAGGTGGAAGACTCTTTTTCTGCCGAGAAAAAATTTTGACACGCTTCCTGAGAAAAAATCTTGTTTTTCCTAACAAGGGGGTGAGGGGGTGTTGTTGGGAGCATGAAGGGTGGTTTTAGGAGCAAAATGACTAATAGCTTAATAATGACTACGTTACGTTTTCCTGCCAAGTCATTAAGTCATTAAGTCATTAGTCATTAAGCAACTTTCAACCTCCCCTCAACCCTAAAAAGTAGAATTAAATATAATTCAATATATATAATAATATATATATATATATTATTATATATATTGGCTCCGAGTGCAGTTCATTTGTCCTTAATGACTAATGACTTAATGACTTAATGACTGCACTCTCATATAGGAAGGGAAAATTCCTGACACGAATACTTACCCCCCCGCGCACATGTGAACATATTAAATTATATGTTGAAGAACATATAAAAAAAGTCGCTCAAAAATTCGTAAACCGCAATGAGAATCTTGTAACTTTGCATCGGAATTAAGAGACAAAGTCTCTTAGCATAGAAACAGGGCCCGTTTCTCTGCAGGAGCTGACGCTCCAAGATTCCGCTGCGAGAACAGGCTGCGCCTCGGCAAAATCTGAAAGCTAGCTCTCATTTTGCACTCGGCTTGCACTGTCCTTGTCACTGGAATTAAAAATCCGCCCACGCGGGCATATAATATATGAATGGGTACACGCAGCGGCGTGTCCCCATCCCCAAATAATTGACTTACTGAAAAAACAAGCAAGGTAAAACACAAACTCGACACGCCAAGTTTGTCAACTCGACACGCTAAGTTTGTCAACTCGACACGTTAAAAATATTTTTTAGCGTGTGTCGTGAGACATTTAATAACGTGATGCTGGCATCTTAGCTACATGCTGTTTCAGCGCGAGATAATGAATTTCTTTCCCTTCTTGACGTAGATGCCTCTTTGCAAAGTACCATTTTGGCGACGGCCGATGAGGTCGTAGATGGCGGCCCCCTCTTCAGTTTCCCCAAGGGGAGATACTATGCCGACGGGGTCGTCCTTCTTGAGATGGCCATAGACGGCAAACTCGTAGATGCGAGTGGTGTATGCATCCCATTCGCCTTGTATCATCTGTAGGCGGACACGGGTTGTGGTGACGGGCTGTTTCAGAGTACGGATGACTTTGTTCACCTGATTGTCTTCGACCAGGTCGGCATCTACCCAGGTGCCGTCCTCTGCCATGTATTGCAACTTGAAAGCTCTGGCAACATAGTTACCGCTCTCACGGGCTGCGCCGAGCACCATCCAGCGTTCCACGACGGCAGTGTCCTTCAGAATGTATTGCAGCCAAGGCGTCTGGCTTTGCGAACTGCCCACACACCACTTGGTTGTCGGGTCGAGATCGTTGGCATAACGTGGTGCTTCGTTGCTGTTGATATAATGTGAAGCCGTTACGTTCTTTGGCTCGAGACGGTCGTCCGTCATCTGTTGTCCGCCTGCTATTGTCTCTATTTCTGTGGTGAGAGGTGCAAAGGCCTCGATGTCGTCATAATGGCAGGTTGCGGTTGTGGCTGCGAAGAGGAAGGTCTTGAGGTCGGATGCTTTGATGGTGAACTCGCTGACGTCCTCTGGAAGTTCTATACCATATTTATATATATAGAGCATTTGCATCGTCTGGTTGGCCTTGTCCTTGACATGATGGGCATGAGAAGAAGCAAAGACGATGTTCTGCTTGCGATAGTTCTCGGCAAGCGTCGTGCAGGAAGGCGGTTCAGCAGCGCGTCCTGTGAAGCACGGAACATCGAGGACGGTCTGTTTGCCTGCAACGGTTACCGTCACTTTTGCTCCTGCCTCGGAAGGCGTGGCAAGAAGCAGATAGAGTTTGTTGTCGTCGGACTGACGGCTGAGGGAAATGGTTTGAGGCGTGGAGAGCTTCAGCACATTCTTTTCCGTACCCCCGCGAGGTCCCATTGCGAAACGTATGCCATCAGCCACAAGCGTGTCGGGAATGAGCTCTGCAGGATAGGCATAAGTATATGTGTAGCTCGCAGAACCTCGAGCATTGTCGTAGCTCATCACGTCGAGATTGTAAGGTATCTGCTGGCAGGACGATTTCACAACTTCACTATTATCGGGCAGGCCGTCCTGCAAAGGTTCGAGCCTTATTGCGAAGGTTTTTGGCTGATAGTGTCCGATGTTGAAGACAAGGATGCCGTCGTTGAGCGCGAATTGTCCGTCGTCAATTGCTTCCTCGATGCCATTGACCTCGCGTGCCGAGACGATAGGCACAGGGAAGGAGAGGCAGACGTCCTGCTGGTCTGCACCTGTCCATTCATATACGCGAACAATGAGCTCGTCCGTATCCTCAGCTTTCTTCAGGACTTTAATGGCAACCTTGTCGGTATTGAGCGCAGCGAAAGCGACACGACGGCCGAGACTTCCTGCATGTTTAGGAGCAACAAAAGCAACAAGCGGCTGGTTGAGCTGACCTGCCTGCATTTGTGTCTCCTCGCTCCAACCTCCGTCGTGAGGGAACAAAGCATAAGTGAACTTGTTCGGCCCGAGGTCCATATTTGCCTGATGGCTGTAGTTCTTGCAGGAAGGCGTACGCAACAAGGTGAGCCGAAGCGACTTATCGTTGGGCTTGTCCCACCCGTACTTGCAATCGCTCAGAATGGAGACGCCACAAATGCCCTTCGTTGAACTTTGGTCTGCCCACTGGTGTCCGCACACTTCGTATTCATTCTCCGAACGCACGCCACGCTGAATGGTGCCGAGAGATATGTCGTAAGTCGTTTTGGCGTTACTGAGCAAAGCAGGGAAGCTGAAGTTAACTTTCAGCATACGCTCATAGGTCTGCCAATCCACTTCGTTGACACATTCCACACGGTCGTTGACGGCATTCATGCGGATGTATTGCACGAATGTTGAGCCGTCCTTCTGTCGCGTTACCTTCAAGGACTTGCGAAGCGGACCGTTCTCCACGAGCTCTATTTCTGCGTTTCCCGAAACGTATGACGAAGGCGAGCGGCAGATGTCTGTGTAGCTGACTTCCCAAGCTGGCCAAGTGTCCTCGTGGTCGTAGATGAGCTGTTGACGGATGGCTGAATTGATAAGTGTTCGAGTGTTCTTTAGGTCATAGAGATTCGAGATGTCGCCATTGCTGTTGACGGTAACGCGATAACGTCCGTTCGACATCTTCTGCGATGTGCCGCTATCTTCAAAAGAGAGGTCCGAGCTGAGTGTCGACTTCTCTCCTACCCTTGCCTCATAAACAGCATAGCCAAGCGAAGGCACTGTTGCGGCAAAGATAAAGTAGAGGCGACGCTTGGCGAGGTCATATCTTAGGACTTGCGAAAGCACTTCGTTGCCGTCGGGATCGAGGACACGAACGCTGTTCTGATAAGTTTCGGCAAAGACAGAGCCTTCCACGATGTCCGTTCGTTCGTGCGAGAGCGGGTTGTAAACGACAATCGGTGTGCCTTCTGTCTGGGTGTCCATCATCTGGATTGCAGCTCCGGCACTCGTCGAGAGCTCTTGAGCAAAGGCACGATTGGCGAGATAGAACTCGTTGTATGAGTAGTCGTTTGCCGACAGGATACTTGTGCCGGGCAATCCGTCGTGATGTTGTTGCCAAAGTGTACGAATCCAGGCATCCTGGAGCTGTTCAGAAGGATACTGACGCGCCCCGAGCCACATGGCAACCGAGGAAGTTTTCTCGGCGGCATCGGCAAGCAACTCGTTCTTCCTGTTCCAAAGTTTCAAGGCGCCCCAACTGGTGTAGGCTCCCACGCCATGCGTTCGCATTGGCAGTTCACTGTCCCAAACCTTGTACTGTCCGTTGTCGTGCTCTTCCATGTATTGGAAGAACTCGTCGGGCGATGCAAGCCGCACCTTGACGGCACCGTCGTCTTTCTCTGCATTGTAACATAGCCAGTAAGGCGTGTTCTCGCCTTCTTTGCTGGGATTGTCCTGCAGAGCGCCACCTCTGTCACCACGCGGGCCGACGTATTTCACAGCAACAGGCACGCCGCTTTCGCTGATATTGGTGTTTATCTTGCCCAATATCTCAGTGTCGTTCGTCAAGTCCTTATTCCAATCTTCATGTGTGTCGTACGCTCCGGGCTTATAGATGGCATAGACCTTGCTGCCGTCCACGCCTTGCCAAACGCCAAAGTGCGGAAGCGAGTTATATGCAGAAGAGCCCCATCCGAGCTTGGCCGTATGGAAGCCCCGTTGTCCTGCGTGGCGCATGAGGGACGGCAGAGCATAGGAGAATCCAAAGCAGTCAGGGAGCATCACGTCGTAACCGC
This sequence comes from uncultured Bacteroidales bacterium, assembly GCA_902778625.1. Classification (GTDB taxonomy): domain Bacteria; phylum Bacteroidota; class Bacteroidia; order Bacteroidales; family Bacteroidaceae; genus Physcousia. The sequence goes on along the minus strand of CACYYM010000003.1, from coordinate 14,459 downwards.
CTCGCACGCCAAACTCCTTCTTGTAGAAACGATTTGCATAGAGCATGCTATGGAGGATGCTTTCGGCTGAGGACATCATCACGTCGCTGGCGTCTATCGACATACCACTCACGTGCCATTGTCCGCTTTGTACATACTGCTTCAGTTGCTCGAACTCTTGCGGGTAGTACTCTTTCATCCACATGTATTTGATGGCGCCCTCGTAGTTGAGTCGAAAGCTTGGATACTTGTCCATGAGGGCCATGTTATCGACCAAAGTGTTCTTGACGTACTCCTTGATTGTAGTCCTTACGTCCCAATTCCACTGCGTATCGAGGTGGGTATTGGAGATGAGGAAGAAAGTTTTCTCGTCTTGTGCATAGCAAAGACTCGTGCTGCAAAGCAGCAGGATGGCAACGGTTTTGCGAAGGGTCATGTTTGAATTATTTTTCTAATGTTTTGCGAATGAGTTCGATTGTCCTGTCTGTCGGGAAGAAGTTCCAGTAGTTATTGGCTCGATAGGTATCGACGGCAAGGCGTCCAAGCAGTTCGGGTTCGCCCACGAAGCGTTCCAATTGTGAGCGCGACACTTGGAAATGTGGATAAGCATACAGCCTGACATCATCCTCGTTGCCGCCAGGAATGCGATTTGTGCCCGTGTATGACTGCGCGAGACACGTTTGGCTGACGTCATCGGGGTCACCTGCAATGGGATATGCATCGACCACATTCTCGAGTTGTATCACTTGACGGCCGAGCTCATCAAGCACAATGGCTTGTCTTCCGGCAGGATATTCATCCACAGCACGTTCCATCTCTATGGGAAGGATGATGGCAAAAAGCGTGTCGTTCATCTTCTCCACCCAAGCCTGTTGCCGCACGACTTCACCGAGATAGTGTCCGCAGAAGAGATGTTCGCTTTTGAGAATGACCTTTGCCGTAGCAACATAAGGTGACGTGCGACGTTTCTCCATCGTCACTTTGAAAGACTTCGCGCCCAGCATCTTATGGGAGAGTGTTCGATAGCCGGGTGCATAGAACTGCAACGAGTGCAGCAGGTCGCGGACCCGAAAGGAAAAGAGTCCGTTCCTATCGGTTGTTGTATGGTTGAATATACGATGTTCGGAGTCTATCTCACGAACAGATACATTGGCAATGCCGCCGTCGGGACCTTTGACGACGCCACTGACGTTTTGCTGCTGCGCAAAAAGAGAAGTGCAACAGAAAAACAAAAGAAAAGGCAATTTGCGATACATAATCCTGAAATGCTTAATATGGGGGTTAAAAACGCCGCGTGCGGGGATGGCAATTTCCGCGTGCGGCGTTGGCCATCCCCGCACGCGGCGTTTGAAATCCCCCTACAGGGCATTTGAAAGTTGAGTCTTCTTCAAGTGTTGTTCTCTCTTATCTGGCAATAATCTTTTTACCGCCGACAATGTTTATGCCGCGCTGCATTTTCTGGAGTCGCTGACCGGAGAGATTGTATATTTCATTTTGAATTGAGGATTTTGAATTTTGAGTTGAGACGATCCCTGTCGGGTCGCTTGCGGGGTCGAAGCCGCAGATGTCGCGATAGTCACCGCGCTGGTACTGCCACTCGAGGATGGGATAGCCGTTGCCTGCTGTTGCATCCTGATGCCAGGGACTGCCCCATGCGGCTGCTATGTCGCAGAGTTCCATGTGGCTCTTGAGGCTTTCAGCGGTCGTGCCGTTGCCATCGGATGCTTCGATGGGCTCGCCATTCAGCAACATGTCGGCAAAGGTATAGATTCCCGAGAGCACGTCAAGTTCGATGACATTGCCCCAAGGATATGCGGTTGTGCCTTCGACACTGGGATTCCATGCAATGACGTTCGTGTAGGTGCTGCTGGGCGTGCTGTTGTTCTGTCCGCCAGCCACTACGCCGGCTGCCACAGGCGACGATACAGGTGCTGCAGCATAGCAGTTCTCCATGGTGAGATTGGTACGGACGCGTCCGACGAGTCCACCCGAATAGTTGGCACTGGAGCCGTTGCCCGTCACGGATGCGGCGCTGTAACAGTTCCTGATGATGACGGGCGTGTTGCCCACAGTACCGGCAAGCGCCCCAACGTAGCCTTTGCTCATGACGGAACCGGTGACGTAACAATTCTCAATGATGACGGGATAGAGGTTGTCTTCTGCATCCTTGAAGGTGCTGTGACCAACCGCACCGGCTATGACGGCTGCTCCGGATGCTGTGCCTTCTACTTTTGCATCGACGAACCCGGTGTTGCGTATCTCGCCGCACATGGTTCCGAAGAAGCTGGGATAGTATTTGTTGCCGATGGGCGTAAGATTGCGGATGATGTGTCCCTGACCATCGAAGTTTATCCAGTTGCGATAGCCGTTGTCAGTCGAGTTGAGCTGCTTCCAGGCATATCCCTCCATGTCAACGTCGGCGCCAAGCACGAAATAGACCATCTGCCCGCTTATCATAACGTCGTGCATGTAGTCGAGTTGCTCGGGACGGGTGATGACGTAGGGACTAGCTTGTGTTCCGTCGCCTTCCTGATAGGAGTACATCATGTCGTGGCCCAAGCTGTTTAGGCGGGTGACGAGGGCCTTCACGTCTTTGTCCTTGAGGCTGCCATCGGCAAGGACTTGCTGCCCCTCGGCCAAAGCATCTTGTGCCTCCTCGGTGGCATAGCCGCCTTCCTGAGCAGTGGCAAGGTTGTCCTGAAGGGTTTGCACGGCCACGGCAAGGGAAGCATAAACGTCGATGCTGGTCTGGATGCTGTCGAGCGTCTTGTGTATCTTCAGCAACTGCTGGTAACGCGTGTTCCGGTCTTCTGTACCTTCGGCCACCTCTTTGTAATGGGCAATCGTGCCGTTGTAGTTGTTGTAGTACGTCTGGCCAGAAGCTGCAACGTCCTCTGCCATAGCGTAATAGCTATTCAGCACGGAAACCAGTGCCGTCGAGTCGGTATTCGCACCTTTGTCGCGATAAATGACGTTGACCCTACCGACGACAAAACGTTCCGCTTCGGAGAGCGGCTGCTTCGAACGCATGCCAAAAGTCAGGCTGCTGCCCAGAACAAGGCCATAGACGCTTTGGCTGAACTTGCCGGTAAGGAAGTTGTTGGAGACGGTGGTGAGGCTGGTGGGAGCTGTCGTGCCGTTGTCTGTAGGGCAGAGTACGGGCGTTGCCACTTTCCCGACGTAATATTCCACGCTATGCTCTGTGTCAAAGCCGTTCACCTTCATCTCGTAGAGACCTTCGGAAATGCTTGCCGTCACGGTTTGCGAGATGTCGAAGGTGCCACCGTTCTGGACGACGCCTAAAGGCGCAAAGGCTGTACCCTTGCCCGTCGAATGGTCGCAATCGTCGCTGGCCGTCACGTCCCAACCTTTCCAGCCAGACTTGCTCAGGTCGGCATTGACGAGTTTATAGGTGATGTTCGCACCGTTGCCTGTATAGAAGACGGGGGCGTCCATCTCCCCACTGCTGGGATAGCTCTGCACGCTTGAGCCTCCAGGATTAATGACAGGCCAATCGCTCCTCCAGGTAATCTTGTCGAGAAGCATCAAACGCCCGTTGCAGCCATTGTTCATGTCATAACTATGATAGAGCAGCCAGTCCTGTCCCTCGTCGTCTGTAATAATCTCGCTGTTGTGTCCGGGACCTTTCCACCGGTTGTTGCCCTTGATGATTGTCGTGTAGTTGTTATCCTTCATGTCGCCGCCATCCTTGTTCTTGTAGGGTCCCATGAGGTTTGTGGAGCGACCGACGACAGTACGATAGGTTGAGTTCTCGCCTTCACAGCACGAGCCGACGCTGGCAAAAAGGTAGTAGTACCTCCCTCTTTTGTAAATCATCGCACCCTCGAACGCGCCGCCAGCCAGTTTGGTCACGCCAGCGTGGCGTATCCAAGAGCCGTTGGGCTGGGGATTATTGATTGGCGAGAAGTTCTTCACGGCAAGGGCATCATCGGTAAGCTCGACAATGCAAATATCGTTGAAGCTGCCCCAAACGAGGTATTTCTTGTCGAACTCTTCGACGTAGCAGGGGTCGATACTGTTCTTCACGCCTATCTCGGTGCTTCGGAAGAGCTTGCCATGGTCGGTAAACTTGGTGGGCGTATCGCCGACAGCGACGCCGATGCCTGTTCGCGAGCCGTTGCCCCAAAGCGCAGAAGCGTAGTAGCAAATGTACTTCCCATCAACGTAATTGACGTCTGCCGCCCAAAGGCTGTAGTTATCCCTTGTGCCGTCGGCATGGATGCTGTCGTTCCAAGTTGGTCGCGAGATGACGCCCGAAACGTTTGTCCAGTTCACAAGGTCAGTACTCTTCTTGCACTTACAGCCAGTGGCGTAGGCGTAGAACGTGCCGTCGAGCGCGCGCTGAACCGTCGGGTCGGGGAAGTCGGAGCCATAGACGGGGTTGGTGTACTTCTTCTGTGCATTAACCTGAAAAGCAACAAATGCCAAAATAAAAGTCGCTAAAAGCGTTTTTTCCTTCATACCTTATTGTATTTATAATGTTATTGTGCTGCAAAGATAAGAAAAAAAAATCACAGTTCATGGTTCGGAGTTCATAGTTTTTTTCTTTTTTTGCCAACATTCTTATTTTTATGAACGATGAGTTATGAACTATAAACTAAATTTTGTACCTTTGCACTCAGAAAAAGAAAGACAACGAGAAAGGAATGAAACTTATTCTGCTCACCTGCCCCGAGTTCTTCGTCGAAGAGGACAAGATCCTGACCACGCTTTTCGAGGAAGGGCTGGACATCCTTCACTTTCGCAAACCCAATTCAGAGCCAGTCTTCTGCGAGCGATTGCTGAGCCTTATGCCGGAACAGTATCGCAGCAGGGTTGTCGTGCACGATCACTTCTATCTGCGCGACGAGTTCGGCTTGATGGGTATTCATCTCAGCAAACGTCATCCGGAACCGCCCGCTTCGTACAATGGTCCTATCACTCGCACTTGCTACGACCTGCAAAGCGTGGCGGAGCATAAGCCGAAGTGCGAATACGTTCTGCTCCGCAATATCTTCGACAGCATCTCGGAGAGCGAGAACAAAGCCTCTTTTACGTCCGATGAGTTGCGCAACGCGGCTCGCGAAGGCATCATCGACCGTAACGTGATTGCCGAGGGCGGCGTCTGCCTCGAAAACATCGAACAAGTACGCGAGCTAGGCTTCGGCGGTGTTGCCATCAGGGGCGACCTGTGGAATCACTTTGACGTGCACTCGCAACAGGACTACAAGGAGCTCATCGCGCACTTCCGCAAGTTGAGGAAAGCGGCTTCCGCATAAAGTTCAAGAATACTCGGAAAACTCAGAAATAACAGACAAAACACAATGGAAGGAACAAGGCCATTCAAGGTGTTCTCAGGCACCAAGTCACATTATCTTGCAGAGAAAATTTGCCAGCATCTGGGCTGTGAGCTGGGCAATCTCTCCATCACGCACTTCAGCGACGGCGAGTTCGAGGTTTGCTTCGAGGAATCCATCCGAGGCGTGGATGTCTTTCTTGTGCAAAGCACGTTCCCCAATGCCGACAATCTGATGGAGCTCCTCCTGATGATCGACGCCGCCAAACGCGCTTCAGCACGCACCATCAACGCTGTCGTCCCCTATTTCGGCTGGGCACGTCAGGACCGCAAGAGCAAGCCACGCGTCAGCATCGCTGCAAAGCTTGTGGCAGACATGCTGGGTGTTGCCGGCATCACACGTCTCATCACGATGGACCTCCACGCTGACCAAGAGCAAGGCTTCTTCAACGTGCCTGTGGATCACCTCTTCGCATCGAGCGTCCTGTTGCCTTACATCCAGAGCCTTAACCTGGAGAACTTGGTGATTGCAACGCCCGACGTCGGCGGTTCGAAGCGCGCCAGCACCTACAGCAAATACCTGAACTGCCCGCTCGTTCTCTGCAACAAGACCAGGAAAAAGGCCAACGAGGTGGCAAGCATGGACATCATCGGCGATGTCTTCAACGCCGACGTCGTCCTCATCGACGATATGGTCGACACGGCTGGCACCATCACGAAGGCTGCCAACCTGATGAAGCAGAACGGAGCCCGCAGCGTACGTGCCATCGCCAGCCACGGCATCATGAGCGGTCCCGCCAACGAGCGCGTCGAAGCCTCTGCAATAGAGGAGATGATCTTCACCGACAGCATCCCATATGCAGGCAAGTGCAGTAAGGTGAAACAGCTGTCGATAGCCCCGCTTCTGGCGCAAACGATACAATGCGTCGAGAACAACGAAAGCATCTCGAAGCAGTACCTTTGCTAACCCTTTCCTTGTAGCACATAAAAAAACGCCGCCTGCGGCGTTTCAATCCCCGCGTGCGGCGTTGACCATTTCCGCGTGCGGCGATTGCAATCCCCGCACGCGGCGTTTTTTACCCTCCCCTTCCGCATGAAGAAATTCCTCCTTCCACTGCTGTTGTTTTGCTTCGCCACAAATGGCAGGAGCCAGGACTCGCTGGTGCACATCATACAGCAGATTATCACAGAGGACAGCCTCGTGCACGAAGAAATGCGCTTCAACCGCGACGGCCTCTTCATGCCCGTGCGCGGACTTATCCAAACATTCACCCATCGCAGCTTCAACGAACTGCCAGGTCCCTACCGCTACAACAACCACCGCTGGGAAGACTACGGCGTTGCCCTCACACCGCTGGCCGCAACGTGGATCATGAAAGTGTGCGGCGTGAAATCGCGCAGCAACTCCCGTCGCATGATTGTTGCCAATGGCACAGCACTCGGCTTGACCGTCGGCCTGTCGCAACTGCTGCGGTGGAACGTCAGGGAAGTGCGACCCGACGAAAGGGGCAGCAACGCCCTACCGTCCGTCCACGCCTCGCTCGCATACATGGGAGCCACCATCCTCAGCCGAGAATACGGTCACCTCAGTCCCTGGATCACCATCGGAGGCTACAGCGTCGCCACAGGCACACAGATGCTCCGCATAGGGCACAACGCCCACTGGATGAACGACATCTTCCTGGGTGCAGGCATCGGCGTAGTTAGCACCAACGTTGCCTACTACCTGACCGACAGAATCTTTGGCCCGAAAGGCGTACGGACAATGCCCTACAGTGCATCGGAGCAAGCACAGCTGGCAGCATGGAACAACTGCCCATCCGGCTTCCGCCTGGTCTCCGGCTCGGAAACGAACGGACGCTCGCTCGACGTAGAGGACTTCGCGACGGCGGCAGAAGGCTTCGACATGACAGGCGTCAAACTCCGCAGTAGCGCATCCATCACGGCAGGCTTCGAAGCAGAATGGTTCATCAACAACAACCTCTACCTCTCTGCCATCGGGCGATACACAATGGCACAGGCAAAGCTGGAGATACCCAACAACGCCGTCACCGCCTGGGGCGAACAGATACATATCTATCACGGAAACATCGCGGCAGGATGGACCATGCCGCCCGTCCCCGTCGCAGGAGCAAAAGGCGCCATGCGCGTCGGCGCACGCACCATCTGGGGCATCCGCTACAACGAAGGCATCACATTCCATCGCGTAGCATCAGGCCGAACACTGGGCAAAGACCTCCTCTACATCGAACCGAAACTGCGCCCAGAAGGCGGTGCTGGCATTGTCATCGACATGTTGCAAAGCCACAATCAGACCGTCGGCTTCTCCGTAGATTACCTCCACACCTTCGGCACCCGCTTCCTCGCAAACCGCTGGGTCATCTCCTCCTCCTGGAAAGCCATGTTTTAACTCCCTAATCACCCTTTTTGCAATCGCCACATAGCAAAATGCCTAACTAATACCTTTTTTTCTTGGCTTTTCGCTTGCATAACTAATAATTTATCTTAACTTTGCTACGGAGACAGAGCAACAAGACATTCTACCTCCCTACATATATCATATATATATATGACAACAACATGAACATACTTCCACGACTCCTGCACTGGTACTTCAGCCGCAGCGCCTTACCATATTGGTGCATCCTGCTCCTCGACTACATCTTGATTATCTTCTCGGGCTTCTTATGCTATTATCTCTTCAATAACGGAGAGATGCTTGTGAACAACATATGGCCCATCACGCGAGACATCCTCGTCCTGCTCATCGCCTACACATTCGCGTTCCGCATCTTCCACACCTACAGCGGCATCTTCCGATACAGCAGTTTCGTGGACCTCGGTCGCCTCGCCCTCGCAATGCTTCTCGGCACAGCGATAGCATTCTTTGGCGACCTCCTCATCCCGGGCAAGCACAACATCTTCCTGAAACACCCCACCCTGCTCATATTGCTGCTGCTCTTCGCCACATCACTCATGTGCGCCGTGCGCGTCATCGTCAAAACCATCTACGACCTCTACCGCACCAACGGCTTCAGCAAACGCATCTTCATCTTCGGCACACAGGACGGCGGCATCAGCCTTGCTAAAGGCATACGCAACGACTCGCCAAGCCGCTTCATCTTAAGAGGCTTCATCAGCTCCGACGACAACATGAACGGCAAATGGCTGCTCGGAGTTCGCGTGTGGAGCGAGAAAGAAAACATCATCAACATCATGAAGGAGCATGGCGCATCCATCCTCATGGTCAGCCCCTTGCAAACCGCCCACTTCCGCGAACAGGAACAGCTCATCAGCAACCTCATCGCCGCAGGCATCAAAATCATGATGATGCCCGCCTCGGCAAAAGAATGGGACGGCAAAAGCGAACTCCGATACAGCCAACTGCACGAAGTTGACATCGAGGACCTCTTGCCGCGCGACAAGATAGAAGTAGACATGAACGCCATCGGAGGTCAGCTCAACGAGAACCGAATCCTCATTACCGGCGCAGCAGGCAGCATAGGCAGCGAAATGGTCCGGCAGGTAGCACACTTCGAACCGAAGGAGATGATTCTCATCGACCAGACCGAGACACCCATGCACGACATCCGACGCATGATGTCCGCCAATTTCCCGAACATCCCATGCCACACCATCGTGGCAAGCATCACAAATCAGACGTTCATGGAAGACATCTTCCAGCGCTTCCGCCCCGATTACGTCTTTCATGCCGCTGCATACAAGCACGTGCCAATGATGGAGGACAACCCCGCAATGGCCGTCCAGAACAACATCTACGGCACACGCATCATCGCAGACCTCGCAGTCAAATACGGCACGAAGAAGTTCGTGATGATTTCTACCGACAAAGCCGTCAACCCGACAAACGTAATGGGCTGCTCCAAGCGCATTTGCGAGATATACTGCCAGTCGCTCAATCAAGCAGTGGCCGACGGAAAACGATTGATGGCAAACGGAAAGCCCGCCTATACGCAATTCGTTACGACACGCTTCGGCAACGTACTCGGCAGCAACGGCAGCGTCATTCCCATCTTCAGGGAACAAATCGCGAAAGGTGGCCCCGTCACCGTCACACACCCCGACATCATTCGCTACTTCATGCTCATCCCAGAAGCCTGTAAGCTAGTCCTCGAGGCCGGCACGATGGGAAAAGGCGGCGAAATCTTCGTCTTCGATATGGGCAAGCCAGTACGCATCGCCGACCTCGCCAAACGCATGATAACCCTGAGCGGAGCAAAGAACTGCGAAATTAAGTTCACGGGACTACGCGACGGAGAAAAACTCTACGAAGAAGTCCTCAACGACGCAGAGCAAACGCTGCCGACAAAGCACCCGAAGATCATGGTCGCCAAGGTGCGCAAGTACGATTATGAAGAGGCGTGCAACAATGAAGAACGCCTCCTTAAGGCAAGCTACAGCTACGACGACATGGGCATCGTCAAGATTATGAAAGAAATCGTGCCCGAGTTCAAGAGTCGCCACTCGAAGTACGAAGCTCTGGACTGACGAAGACGGCGCAGAGATTGTCGAAAACGGCGCAGAGATTGACGAAAACGGCGCAAAGATTGACGAAGGCGGCACATAGATTGCCCGCCTGCCGAAAGCCTTAGCTATTTGACTTGTTCGCAAGCATCAGCACTCCCCAAACGAGAATGTAGATAGCAATGTCCATCGCCACGACAAGCGCCATGGGGAAATTGCATTGCCAAAGAGCGTAGTTGATGCCACAGATAAGCAGGAATAATATTAGTATGCATGCCAAAGCTCCATGCATAGAAAGCCCCACGCTCATCAGGATATGATGGATGTGGGTTTTGTCGGGCACAAAGATGCCGTGCCCCGTAAAGCGACGCTGCAATGCCACACGCACGACATCGACCACAGGAATCAGCAACAAGGTAATGGAAATGAGCATCTGCTTCTCGCCGCAATCCTCCGGAGCGATGGGACGCATCAGGCTCTTGATGCTCATATAGGCACACACATAACCCAGAAAAAGGCTGCCCGAATCGCCCATGAATATCTTCAGCCCTCCGACTTTGCCAAAGACGTTGAAGAACCAGAAGACGAGCAACGAGCCGACAATAGCCGCATCGAGCGAAGCTATGGCATGGTTGTCGGAGAACAATACGGTATAGGCTGACAGAATCAGGATACAGAGTCCGGAAGACAAACCGTCGATGCCGTCGATCAGATTGATGGCATTCACTATGACTAGTATCGCGACGACCGTCAGCGCATAACCTATCCAAAACGGTATCTGATGAAGGCCGAAGATGCCATTCAGGTCTGTTATGACCAGATTACACATAGGCAGGATGAGTGCTGCCACGGCCTGTATGATGAACTTATGAGAAGCCCTCATGCCATAGCGGTCATCGATGAAACCTATCATGTAGATGATCAGTCCGCCAGACGTCATGGCAATCGTAGAAACACCGAACACATACTCATCACCTCCCATCATGACTTGCACCCACGAAGCCACGAAAAGACCTACGACGGCTGCAGGCATGAATATCAGTCCGCCAAGACGCGGCACGGGTGTGCGATGCACCTTCCGCTCATTGGGAAAGTCGAAATAGTTAAAGTAGCAGCATGCCTTGATAATAAGAGGCAACCCAACTGCCGTTACTATTGCAGCCGAAAGGAATGATGCGATGATGGGTAATATTGTATTGTTCATAGTATTTCTGTGCTTAGCAATCCTTAATACTTTCTGAAGGTAAGGACATCCTGCCCGCTCGTCTTCAGCACCATCGTGCTGCCCGTCAGAGCTTGAATCTGGAAGATGCCGTCTTCGGGAACGCCGACTGGTGCGAGAACCGACATCGGCCGGACTGCATCGTGTCCGTTGCCAACATACTCGATGGGGTCGTATATCTTAATCTGTTCCGGGCTTGCAGCCATTGATGTCCGGATGAAGAATCTTTCGCCACTTTGCTTACGGAAACTTGCCATCTGCAACTGGAAGCTGTAGAATATCATGTCGCGCTTGGTTGCTTTGACTGCATTGTCTTTGTCGCGCCACTCTGTCAATTGCCACATGCCGTCCAGGTCGCCGTTGCAGTCCCACTTGTTGCAGCTTGTCATGGCAATCAGCATCGCCACAAGCGTCATTATGAAGCTCCTTCTTACCATAACCTCATCATTCTGTTTTACGTATCCAGCCGTCCCATGCGACTGTCAGCATTGCTCCATTGGCTTTTCCCAACAGCTTGCCGTTGTTGTGTCCGTATGCTACCGCAATGCTCAGCCCGTCCAGCCAGGTCGGTCTGTATATGGCTTCGAGCAGCAGGAAATGTCCTTTCAGCGGGTCCATCACTGGACGGTCGTAAGAACCAAGATTCTTCTCGTAGCTGTACATCGCTCTCCACGACAGCCACGCCGCAGGATTTCCCTTGAGCCCGACGTGATGAGCATTGACGCGGTTATAGCAATTGTACAAGTTGCCTCTCATGCCCAGAAAAGCGTTGTACATCGGAGACAGGATAAAGGGATTGCCCATGACGAAGCCGGCGTGCTGCCAAGAGCCATAGACGTGGTGGTTGTAGTAAGCATCGTTGGCACTTATCTGCTGCGGGTTCTCCTGCGTTGCATCATGGAAAATCGGACCGCTCTGGTTCATTGTGCCGATGTGTTCATAGACGACGTCCGACACGTAGCGGTTCTTCGGGAGATTTACCTCGAGGCCCAGCAGCATGTCCTTCCAGAAGCCGTACTGCATACCCAGCTGGCTGTGGTCTTCGAAAAGGTGGTCCATGTATCCGCCCACGCTCCAGCCTTTGCCTGCCCAGTCCAGACGGACGTGCCATGAGCCGACGTGATTGCCGGTGGCGTTGGAGAAGATGTCGTCGTTGATGTCGCCACCGCTTGGCACGAAAGCATTCAGGATGTTTCCGCCCAACTTGACGCCCTGTTCTATCCGTTCCTTCTGGTACCCCACCTCATTGTAACCTTTACCTCCGAACTGGCAAGCCATTTCCAGTCCCCACTTCAAGGTCAGAGGGAACTTCTCTTCGTTGCCTATCTTCATCAGCAGAGCTTTCGAATGGAAGAGGCTGTTCTGCGTGTAAAGGTTGCGCGTGCCGGCAAAGCTCCGCTGCCACTTGTTGTCTGTGTACCAGCCGTATGCGATATGTGCCTTGATGGCGAACCACCCTTTAGTACCGGGAACTGTCCAAAATTCAGGCAGTTCCAACCGTATCTGCGGAATGGGACGTGCGTTCATGCCAAGCGTCATGCCGCCTGTCGAGAGCTCTGCGTTCTTCAGTTCCGAGGGTCTCTCCTTCTGTCCAAGCGAAAGACGGAGCATCTTCCATTGCAGGTCGGCAAACGCCTGCTGGACTGAGAACTTGCTCTGATTGCCATAGCCGGCCACAAGGTCAGCACCATAGCCGATGCGCCAATTTCTCAGTGAATCGGTTTCAACATCGCGCTTGATGTAAGCCCGAGCCATAACCGTATTGTCGCCGATGGCGCCCAAACCATACCTGTTGTTGGAAAACCAGAATGGCGCGTTGTCACCGCTCCCGAACGTGCCTCGAAGGCTGGCTCCGTATCGAACATCCTCTCCCAGACGCTTTATCTGAGATTTGGCGCTAAAAGGAATTAGCAGCAGACACAAGGATGCTATTATGATGCGGCCCGTCTTCATTCGTCACTACCCTCCTTCAATTCTTTCAGCAGACGTTTGTTGAAGCGTCGTCTGCCGCTGTCGTATATCCAGCCCCACTTGTTGAAATACTTCACCACGCTGACCATGTGCGCAACCGACATATGCCAATTATGATAAGACAAGCGGCTGAACCTGTGATAGATGCTGACTGAAGGGAAAAACAGCGTCTTGTATTTCACATGAAGGCGACGGGTAATGTCCACATCCTCCATATACATAAAGAAACGCTCGTCGAAGATACCTTCACTCCGCAAAGCGCTAACCCTCAGGAACATGAAGCAGCCGGACAGAAACGGCACATTCATCACCCTGTTATAGTCAGAGTGACGAAGCTCGAAGCGGTCGTTGCGCTTGGCAATAAGCTTTGCAGGCATGAAGAAACGGCAGAAAAGGTCCAAAGGCGTCGGAAGCAACTTTGCCAGACACTGCACCGAGCCATTCAGGAAAAGCACTTTGGGCATCACCTGCGCTATGCTCTCGTCGTCCTCCATCAGTCGCCACAAAGCGGGAATCACGTCAGCGCCGAACCACACATCCGGGTTGACCACGAGATGGTACAGGCTGCCCTCGTCCATCGCCTTGCGCAAGGCAATGTTGTGGCCACGCCCATAACCCGTGTTCGCCTCCTTCATGTATTCCAACTGGAAGCCACGACTCTCGTGCTTCACGTACTCATCGTCGCGTTTCTTGTACTCCTTCAGCTCGTCTCCAAGCCCCAGGAACGTATCGCTATGGTCTATTATCCAGACCTTCTGGACAGGCGAAATCAGCAAGCTGCGCAAGATGCCCTCCAGGTCCAAAAGGTTGTTGTTATATGTTACTATCGACGCTGTTATCATCCGTTATATTCTCGTTGATAATATAACGGATTCTAATAACATTTTATTGCACGAATGTCTAAAATTGTTAAAAGCCTCGGAACATTTCTTGACGCAAGTCATCTGACGACGCAAAAAAAGGCAAAAAAAACGCCGCACGCGGAAATGGCAATCCCCGCACGCGGAGATGGCCATCGCCGCACGCGGGGATTGAAACGCCGCCTGCGGGGTCAAAAAACGCAACCCTCCGAGACGGCTCTCGAAGGGCTGTGTTTCTTAATGTTTTGTCCTCTTTTTTTCTACATTTCTTTTTACCAAATCTCTCTACTGCCCTGCCATGATGGTCAGGATGGCTGTAACGTCGGCTATATCGACTGCATCATCGTCATTAACCCTGTATTGCGGGTCGTTCACGCCGTTTGCCATAGCAGTCAGCACAGCTGTCACATCGGCAATATCGACAGTGCCATCGAGGTTTACATCGCCTCTTGCGGGTTTGGCTATCATTACCCATTCGTCGGTGACAAGTTGGTTATCCTTCACGATGCCTATATTTGGGACAAATGTGGCACCTGAGGGCTGCATAATCCTGATGTCGTCTTGCAGATTCAGTTGGCCGTAACTTGCGAACGAACCCTCTCTTGTGCCTTTTGTACGCAGCATGGTTTCTGGTCCAGTCATGGTG
>CACYYM010000002.1 GCA_902778625.1 uncultured Bacteroidales bacterium | reverse complement strand
CAGCGTTCACGGAGATTGCGGAAGATGTCGTTGGCAAAGATGGCTGCGGTGAGGTTGCCGTCGAGGAAGGTTTTCTGCACGCGGGCATTGACGTTGAACTATCCTAATTGCAGGACATAAAATCGGCGCGAGCCTGATTCCGCATCCGTATTCTCGGCATCGCCAAACGCCTTCCAGCCAGATACAAGTCTCAGCCCGCGCCTAAACGCGAGCATCAACTTCTATCATCTTGGCTGTGTATTTTTGGCGAAATTCAGAATACAAGAATCAAAAAGTCAACGCTTCCTTATGTCGTTTCTATGTTATGTTCTATCCACTCATATTATTTTAACAAGTTTCTATTATCATCGTTCTCTAACACACGCATCTGATTGATGGCAATCTGATTGAGCCGAACAAGTCGGTCGCCCTGTGGCACTCCCTCATCAATGAGAACTGCATTGATGTTCTCCATATTAGCTAGACAAATAAGTTCGTTGATGGAAGCATAGTCACGAATATTCCCTTTCAACTCAGGATGGGCTTCACGCCATTGCTTGGCCGTCTGTCCGAACATCGCCACATTGAGCACGTCCGCTTCCTCTGCATAGATGATGCTGGCCTGTGCTGCCGTCACCTCTTCAGGGATTAGGTTCTGCTTGATAGCGTCCGTGTGAATGCGATAGTTAATTTTTGAGAGTTCACGTTTAGCCGTCCAACCTAGCTGTTTCTGCTCTTCATCTTTCAGACGTTGGAACTCTCGTATCAGATAGACCTTGAACTCTGGGCTTATCCACATGGCAAACTCAAAGGCAATGTCCTTGTGGGCATAAGTGCCACCATAACGCCCTGCCTTTGAGATAATACCGATGGCATTAGTCTTCTCTGCCCACTCTTTGGCACTAAGACGGAAACGGTTCAACCCTGCCTGAGATTTAATTATGTCGAATTCGGCACAATTAAAATTCGGATTCATCAACCGCTCCCATATTCCAAGAAACTCTATGGTATTGCGGTTGCGCAGCCAGTTAGAGAAGAAGAACTCACCATCCTTAGCCTTCAACATGTCTGTCAGGCTGATGTAGTCATCTTCGTTCTGCTTAATGACCGTTATCTGCGTATTCTGTACTATTATCTTTGCCATATTGTCTGCCGTATTACAAACTTTGGGCTGCAAAGTTAATCATTTCCCACCAATTATAGGCAACTTGCTATATTAAATAAGGTGAAGACACTAGTTTTTACCTCATTTTTGCCTCAAAGTACCACCTCAATCTTTCTTTTCCCTACCTTTTTGAATCAACTTTGTACCAAAGATTACCTGTCTGGCGACACATAAACATGGGTACGATTGACAGTCAGAAATTCTGTCCATAGTTGACTTTGAATTATTAACCGACCTTGTCACACAGTTACTTAGCGCAACCGAGGTACAAGGTCGGTACAAATGCACCCAATTTTGATGCTTTATCTTCTCTCTTTTGACTGGCAAAAATTCTTTGTCTTTGCTCACCAAAGTTGTCAAAAGCTCAAAATGGCTAAAATTTGTCTGTTAAATAATCTTAACGAATTGTTAAATCTTATATTGCTCTAATGATAGAAAAACTGCTTATGTTGGCAGCAAAAACGGCAAATTGCAAATTGCACTTTTTTGTACCGTTCAATTTTGGCGGCATCGTATTTCTATCTGTGTTTCAGTTACTTGCAAAAACATAAAATACTTCCACATGAATTCTTCACCAAAATCCCGTCTGTTCCTGCCCCCAGACGGCTTTTTTGTTTTTTTACGAACCGCTCTGCAAAATAATTTCTCATTCTTCTTTCTAAATTCTTATTTTATTCGTATCTTTGCACCCCAAAAGAAATGTTGCATTATAAATAATGTATTATAGATAACGTAAAAGCACTATATGAGCAAGAAATTCACCGAACGCAACAAGCTCAACCTGAGTGACGTAAACAAAGAAGTGCTCCAGCAATGGGACAACGAAGATGTCTTCCATTCAAGTATATCCGAAAGAGAGGGCTGTCCCTCGTTTGTCTTCTACGAAGGACCTCCATCAGCTAACGGACATCCGGGCATCCATCACGTCCTGGCTCGCAGCATCAAGGACACTTTCTGCCGCTTCAAGACGATGAAGGGCTACCAAGTGAAGCGTAAAGCAGGCTGGGACACACACGGACTTCCCGTTGAGCTTGGTGTAGAAAAAGAGCTTGGCATCACGAAGGAAGATATCGGAAAGAGCATCAGCATCGAGGAATACAACCAGAAGTGCCGCGAGAATGTGATGATGTACACCAGCGAGTGGGCCGACCTCAGCCACAAAATGGGCTACTGGGTCGATATGGAACACCCCTACATCACCTACGACAACAAGTACATCGAGACACTTTGGTGGCTCCTGAAGCAGCTCTACCAGAAGGACCTTCTCTATAAAGGCTACACCATCCAGCCGTATTCTCCAGCCGCAGGCACAGGTCTGTCGAGCCACGAGCTCAACCAGCCCGGCTGCTACAGGGATGTAAAGGACACAACGGTTACGGCTCAGTTCAAGGTTACTCAGAATAATCCGAATATTCCAAACACCCAGAACACTCCGATATATGTTTTGGCTTGGACGACAACGCCTTGGACCTTGCCCTCGAACACAGCCCTCTGCGTTGGCCCTAAGATTGATTATGTTGCCGTCAAGGGCAGCAATCCATATACTAACGAGGAAGCCATTTACATTCTCGCCGAGGCACGACTCTCTGCTTACTTCCAGACGGAAGAAGGTAAAGAGCTCGAGATTCTTTGGCGAGGCAAGGGAACTGACCTCGTTGGCATGAAGTATGAACAACTCTTCCCTTGGGTGAAGCCTTGTGCACTTGAGGACGGCAAAGTCGTCGACAAGAGTGCAGAAGCTTTCCGTGTCATCCCTGGCGATTATGTCACGACTGAGGATGGTACTGGTATCGTACACATCGCTCCCACATTTGGTGCAGACGACGCTAAGGTGGCTAAGGACGCAGGCATTCCCAGCCTCTTCATTATCGACAAGGCAGGCGATACGCGTCCGATGGTGGACTTCACAGGCAAGTACTTCCTCAAAGAAGATATGGACGAGAGCTTCCGCAAACTCTGCGTCAACGAAGAGGCTTACGCCATTCACGAGGGCGACTTCGTGAAGAATGCCTACGACCCGAAGTTCAACGAAGGCGGCAAGTACGACGAGAAGGCTGCGGCAAAGGAGATGGAGATGGACCTCAACGTGAAGATGTGCATCGAGATGAAGGACGAAGGAACGGCCTTCAAGATAGAGAAGCACGTCCACAACTATCCCCATTGCTGGCGCACAGACAAACCCGTCCTCTACTACCCTCTCGACTCCTGGTTCATCCGTTCGTCGGCCGCTAAGGAGCGCATGATGGAACTCAACAACACCATTCTTTGGAAGCCGGAAAGCACAGGTACAGGCCGCTTCGGCAAGTGGCTCGAGAACCTCAACGACTGGAACCTCAGTCGCTCACGTTATTGGGGCACGCCGCTTCCGATTTGGCGCAACAAGGATACTCGCGAAGAGATTTGCATCGGCTCTGTAGAAGAGCTGTACAACGAGATAGAGAAGGCAGTAGCTGCCGGCGTGATGCCCAGCAATCCTCTCAAGGAGAAAGGCTTCGTGCCAGGCGACATGAGTCAGGAGAACTACAACCGCATCGACCTTCACCGCCCCTACGTCGACCAGATTTGGCTCGTCGGCGAGAGTGGCGCCGTGCTGAAGCGTGAACTCGACCTCATCGATGTTTGGTTCGACTCTGGTGCTATGCCTTACGCTCAGATACACTATCCCTTCGAAAACAAAGAGCTGCTCGACAAGGGAATCGTCTTCCCTGCCGACTTCATTGCAGAAGGCGTCGACCAAACCCGCGGTTGGTTCTATACTTTGCACGCCATTGCCACGATGGTCTTCGATAGCGTAAGCTACAAGGCCGTCATCAGTAACGGTCTCGTGCTCGACAAGAACGGCATGAAGATGTCGAAGCGTCTTGGTAATGCAGTTGACCCGTTCGGTGCCATCGAGAAGTACGGTAGCGACGCCGTGCGCTGGTATATGATAACGAACAGCGCGCCATGGGACAACCTGAAGTTCGACGAGGAAGGCGTGCAGGAAGTGAGCCGCACATTCTTTGGCAAGCTCTTCCAGACATATTCCTTCCTCACAATGTACGCCAACGTTGACGGTTGGAGCTATGAAGAGTCGGATGTTCCTATGAACGAACGCCCCGAGATGGACCGCTGGATACTCTCTTGCCTGAACAGCCTTATTCGCGAGGTTGAGCAATGTTACGAGGATTACGAGCCCACAAGAGCAGGACGTCTCATTCAGACCTTCGTGGTCGATAATGTCAGCAACTGGTTTGTGCGTCTCTCGAAGAAGCGTTTCTGGGGCTCTGCCATGAGTCTCGACAAGCTGAGTGCTTATCAGACACTCTACACTTGCCTTGAGACCGTTGCCCGACTGATGGCTCCCATCGCTCCCTACTATGCCGACCGCCTCTGGAGAGACCTGAACGATGCGACTGGCAAGGGTGAGACAAAGAGCGTCCATTTGGCAAAGTTCCCCATTGCAGACGATGCAAAGATTGACATCGAGCAGGAACAGCGCATGGCTCTCGCTCAGCAGGTTACGAGCATGATACTCTCGCTCCGCAAGAAGGAGCAGATTGTTGTGAAGCAACCGCTTCAGCGCATCGCCATCCCTGCCACAAGTGCAGAACAGCAACAGCGCATCCAGGCCATGCAGCAGCTCATCCTCGACGAAGTAAACGTCAAGGAGCTCGAGTTCGTTGAGGCAGAGGGAATGCTCGTCAAACAAGTGAAGTGTAACTTCCGCACGATGGGCAAGAAGTTCGGCAAGCTGATGAAGAGCGTCAACGCAGCTGTTCTCGCCATGAGTCAGGAGCAGATTGCAGAACTCGAAGCAAACGAACATCTGTCCCTCACGCTCGAAACAGGCGAGCAGGTTACCGTTGACCTCGAGGACATCGAAATCTTCAGCCAAGACATCCCTGGCTGGAGCGTTGCTAACGAAGGCACGCTGACCGTCGCCCTCGACCTCACCATCACAGAGGACTTGCGCCTCGAAGGTGTTGCCCGCGAACTCATCCGCAGCATCCAGACACTTCGCAAGGACAGCGGCTTCGACATCACCGACCGAATCAAAGTCACAATTCCCGAGAACGATGACAATCGCACTTGCCTCAGCAAGTTCAGCAACTATATTGCATCACAAGTTCTTGCCGACAGCATCACGCTCGGCGCAGAGCTTTCAGTAACTAAAATATAACAAGGTAAAGATATGGAAGAAAACAAAGTAAGGTACTCCGACGAGGAGCTCGAGGAGTTCCGCCAACTCATCAACGAGAAGCTTGCAGTTGCAAAGAGCGACTACGAAATCCTCATGAAGAAGATTAATGAGAGCGGCGTAAACGACGACGAGACGCACTCCACCTATCACACCCTCGAGGAAGGCAGCGAGACGCTGAGCAAGGAGAGCCTCATGAACGAGTGCATGCGTGCCCAGAAGTTCATCACAGGCCTGCAGGCAGCACTTGTCCGCATCCAGAACAAGACCTACGGCATCTGCCGCGAGACAGGCAAGCTCATTCCGAAGGAACGTCTTCGTGCCGTTCCTCACGCCACACTCTCTATCGAAGCAAAGCAAGCCAGAGACAAAAAGAAGTAAATGACTCGCAAGCAAGCACAAGCACTGACCTCTGCTGCCCTTGCTGTGGGTATTGTCTGCATCGACCAAGTCATAAAGGTTGTGGTCAAGACAGGTATGTATCTGCATCAGAGCATCCATGTGACAGACTGGTTCCAGATTCTCTTTACAGAGAACGACGGAATGGCATTCGGTATGGAAGTACTTCCCAAGTGGTTCCTCACTTCGTTTCGTATCGCAGCAGTCGTTTTCCTCATTTGGTACATCTTTCGACAGATCAAGCGAGGCATCAGCTGGGGCTTACTTGTTTGCCTGACCATGATAACAGCCGGAGCAGCTGGCAACATTTTCGACTGTATGTTCTACGGAATGATATTCAACAACCCGCCTGCTCCTATGATAGCAGAGCTCGTTCCTTGGGGCACAGGATACGGACAGATGATGCTTGGGCGAGTAGTTGATATGTTCTACTTTCCGCTTGTAGAATGGAACTGGCCTGCAAGCCTGCCCTATATCGGCGGCGAACACTTCATCTTCTTCAGCCCCATTTTCAACTTCGCAGATGCTAGCATCTCATGCGGCGTCATAGCACTCATCATCTTCTTCAACCAGAAAGTGTTTAGATGAAACTTCGCCCCTTCTACCTCATCTTGCTTACGTCTTACATCCTGCTTGCCTGCTCCCCTTCTCTACCGAGCGGTATTATGGATGAGGACGACATGACAGATGTGTTAGTTGATTTCCATCTTGCACAAGGAATGGCAGAAGCACAAGGCGAAAACGTTGACGTCAACAGATACAAATACATTCAGGCAGTCTTCAAGAAGCATCGCATTACAGAGGCCGAGTTTGACTCTTCGATGATTTATTGGAGCGGTCGTGCTGAGGACTTCACACACATATATGATAATGTAGTCACTCGCGTACAGGCTCAAGCAGAACGCATGGGACTCGAGATGGCAGCCAACAATCAAGACCAGTTTGCTTCGCTAACAAACGAAGGTGATACTGCTAACATATGGCTCGGTAAAGACTTTGCTTGCATCACGGCAAATCCTGTGCAATGCGTCTATTCCTTCACAATGAAGGCTGATACCACCTTCCGTAATGGCGACAGCTTTATTTGGCGCTTCAATACGCAGTATGTTGGACGCTCAATGAACAACGAAGCCATTGCTTTACTTACTTTTTATTATGACGGGGACACCACTGCTTGCGTAACAGATTTGCTGAGAACAAGAGAGAAAAACGAGATACGCCATACTCCTGGACGTACCCTCGACAGCCTCAACCTTCGTTCCATTACAGGCTTCATCTACTTGCCTCTCATCAAAGGCGCTGACCAACCAAAACCTTTGTTAGTTAGCCAGATGCAACTCATCAGGATGCACAAGAAGCAACCCATTGCTCCCAAACTTCCTGTCGACACCCTTCGCAGAGACACTCTCCAAGTCGATACTGCTCCAAAGCAGAAAGAACGCCTGACACCTCTGCAAGTGCGTGAGAGTCAACCGAAAGAGCGCAAGATACACGTCACGAAGGAGAACCCGAATCCTATCCGTCCACAAAAGGGCATACCTCAGCGTACGAACCGCCGTCGAGGTCGTTGATAATGAAACATGAAACGAGCTTATCACGACATCCTCTTGCCTGACGGAACATTGCAAAAAGGGCCAATCGTTGTTGAAACAGACAAATTTGGTCGGATCATCAATTGGCACAAACTCGAAAAGGAAGAGCCTTTTACTGAGTGGATAGGCGGAACATACAAAGCCACCTGATTACTTTGCAACTCACAACGTGTCGAATTGAACATCACAACGTGTCGAGTTGAACATCACAACGACGTGTCGAATTGAACATCACAACGTGTCGAATTGAACATCACAACGTGTCGAATTGAACATCACAACGTGTCGAATTGAACATCACAACGTGTCGAATCCACTATTATGTTCGAACACGTTGCAAAATTATTTTTCTCCAGTGTAAACAGGACATCAGACAGTTCGTCAGACACTACTTTCTTCTACATCTCTTGCAGGTGAGCATTTTTTTTTGTAATTTTGTACTCGCTATGCAAAGACACACATACATTATTATATATATATACCTTGCGATTCTGCTTTTTTCGTGCAACGGCGGACAAACGGCATTGCTCGATGAGCAGGGTGACACGCTGCAATTACATTATGCTAAGAACCTGACAATTGTAACCTTTCCCAACCACATAGAAGTAACGATGCGCAATCCTTGGGACACCACGAATGTGCTTGGAAAATATGTCTTATATGAAGAATTAAACCCTTCAAGGTTCAAGGATCAAGGATCAAGATTCAAGGTTCCCCTTGAGCACGCTGCCGTTTTTAGCTCAGTCCATTGTGCCTTAGTTCACGAGCTTCATGCAGACGAGGCAGTTGGCGGCATTTGCGACTTTGAATTCTTCAACTTGCCATATTACAAGAAAGCTGTTCGCGAAGGACGTATCGTCAATCTTGGCAACAGCATGCAGCCCAGCCTGGAAAAAATGATTGATCTCAGTCCGGATGCTCTTCTGCCCAGTCCTTTCGAGAACAGTGGCGGTTTGGGACGCATCGAGCGACTCGGCATTCCCATTATCTGGTGTGCCGATTACATGGAACAGACACCTCTTGGACGTGCTGAATGGATTCGTTTCTATGGTCGTCTGTTCGGTCGAGCCGAGGAGGCTGATAGTATTTTCGAAGCCGTAGAGAGTCGTTATCTTGAACTCTGCACTTTAGCCAAGAATACGAAGACAAAGCCGCGACTCCTGCCAGAGATGCCTTGGAGCGGTCAGTGGACTTTGCCCGGCTCGGGAAGCAGCTCGACACGACTCTACGAAGATGCCGGAGCGCAGTATCTTTTTGCCGACCTCGAAGGGGCAGGAGGCATTCCTCTAAGCACGGAAAAGGTTGTGGATAAAGGCGTCGAGGCCGACATTTGGATTATCAAGCACCACGGACCTCTCGACCGCAAGCAGATGAACTCAGATACCCCTTTGCTAGCCAACATCAAGGCGCCAATCTGGTGGTGCGACACCTCGACTACCCTACTCTATGAAGAGACACCTTTCCATCCAGAACGTCTGCTCGAGAACCTTATCGCAATCCTGCATCCGGAACTTGGAATCAAACCTGAAAATGAATACTTTAAGAAATTAACAACTAGATAACACATATCGTTAAAATGAAAAGATTGCTAAATATCTTATTGCTTCTGATGGGGCTACAGGCTGCCAATGCTCAAGCTTCTACTTGCTGTGAGCTCATATCAGGTGAAGTCAAGCTGATTGTTGATTCTGTCTCGCCAACGAAATTCAATATCTACATCGAAGCTTTCGGTAAGCAGATGAATGCCGACGCGTCTCACAACCCTACACTTATGCTCGACTGTGCCGGAAGCATACGTTATGTAGCTTATAACGCCTACGAAAAAGATGATGAAGTTCTAATCCTCACAGCCGACGTACCCATCTCAGCTAAGGTGAGTTTCTCGGTGACCGACACGTTTGAAGCAGTCGGCAATGGAGCTTTCACACTTTCACGAAGTATAAACGTGACAAACAAAGGAACGTCAACATCTTCGGAGGGCTTCTATTCATCATTTGGCATCATGCCCGACACGCAGAACGAACTCCTCGACTACGACTATTTCCTGCCTTCGGTACTGTATAGCAGCTACTTCACCGAAGCAGGAAACATTCCTTCAGGTATCCCTACGGCCTCGAGCACAAGCATTCAGTATCGTGATGACCGCACACCTCTGCCCGTTATCATGATGAGACAAAAGGAGACGGGACTGACTCTAACACTCGTAGAGACTAATTCGCCTTGCACAACTATCTTAACAGATGCTCTCAACAATACCGAGACGAGCAGCGAGTATCAGTATGGCGGTACGGGAATCGTAAAGAGGAGCAACACTAATGCTTTCGCGGCTGTAGTTACCTACCCAGGTAGTGACGAGAGAAGCGGCGGGTTAGGCGTACGTAGGCATCCTGTCTCAGATGGCTTTTCGGATCACAACTATAGCGTCTATTTCCAGTTGAGCGAAACCGAAAACTATGCTTCTGCCGTGAAGACAGCATGGGATAAAGCCGTTGAGCTCTACAATCCAAAAATCTACACCATTGACCAACAGCACGCTTTTGACGCCATCCTTGCCTCGCTCAACTTTTACTACCTCTCTCCTACTGGCGATTCATATTTCGACTATAACGTCAAGCAACCCGGCTTTCCCTGGAGCGTCAAGCTTAGTGACTTCTCGCTCGACGCCACAACTTACGAAATTGGTTTCGTCGGAATGCAAACCGAAGCAGGCTATGCACTCTTTCACGAAGGCTTGCTCACCAATAACTCCAAGTACAGGGATCATGGCACAAAGGTTCTCAACTTCTGGGCAAGCAAATGCCTTTCAAACCTCGGATTCCCCAAAAGCCGTTTCTATAGTATCTCTGGACAATGGGACAACGCCGTCACTACTTTGCGACAAGCCTGCACTGGGATGAGCGCCTTACTAAACGCTTGGTGCTTCGCAAAGAAACACGGAGAGTCGCATTCAACATGGTTGACCGCTTGCAAACGCTTCGGCCAATGGCTGCTAAAGAATCAAAACGAAGATGGCAGTTACTTTATGGAATACAATCCGATGACAATAAGCGGCGGCAAACATCCAGTAACAAAGGACAACAAGCACCTGACCATCTGCAGCATTCGATATCTCGTTGAGCTCTATCTCGCAACGGATGAAGAAGCTTATAAGGAAGCGGCCATGCGAGCTGCAGAGTTTTGCTACGAGAACATCCACAAGCAATATGCTTATGTTGCCTGCATCATTGACAATCCCCAAACAATCGATTCAGAAAGCGGACAACAAGCTTTGCAGTCCTTCCTCTCGATGTATGACCTGACGAAAGACGAGAAGTGGCTCGAAGCAGCAAAGCAAGCGGCAACTTATACAGAGTCGTGGGTCTATATGCATGAGATTCCTGTCGAGAACGACCAAACGGGAGAAACGGATTGGCCAAAGGACAGAAGCGTCGTTGGTCAGCACATCCTAACCGTCGGACAGCCAGCTTGCGACCTTGGCTTCGCTTGGTCGTCGTTCTGCCTCTACAGACTTTATCTCTATACAGGAGACGAACACTATCTGTTGGCAGCTCGCATTTCGGCTCACAACAGCAAGCAATCCATGAACCTCGGTCAAGAGTTTTATCCAGAACAGCCTGAAGGATTGCAACAGGAAGCGTGCACACTTCGCTCTGCCTGGAAGTGTCCACGTCGCACAAACTCAATCATGGAGGCTTTGACGTGGAACTTTGCAGCTCATCTCGACCCAATGATTCGCTTCCAAGATGCTTTCGGCTCGGTTGATATCGAAGCAATCGAGCAGATGCCAAAGGAGGAAGTCCTGCAAATGAACGAGCGCTATTCCTTCGTTCAACAGTCGGACTATGGTCAAATTATTGATGGCATCAAGACGAGAGAAACTTCATTTTCTTCTCCGAGATACTTTAATTTGCAGGGCCAACAACTGTCTTCGCCTGCGAAATCTGGCATCTCAATTATTGCGAGCAAAGACAAAGCTTTCAAGATAATGAATAAATAAGATGAAGCTAAAAAGATGAAAGACAAATACAAATTGAAGCTACTTGCCGTCTTGATGGTGCTTCTCTCCATCGCAAATGTGCTATGGGGTTCACTCGACATTCCTATAAAGGACGTGTGGCAGATTCTTTGCGGAAACGAAATTGAAGGACATCCTGCGTGGAGCATCATTGTGCTACAAGGACGTGTGCCCCAGATGCTGACAGCTTTGCTTACTGGAACAGCTCTCGGCACCTGCGGTTTGCTTTTGCAAACGGCTTTCCGCAATCCTCTTGCAGGTCCGTCAATCCTCGGCATTGACTCTGGAGCAAACCTCGGCGTAGCCATCGTGCTGCTTCTGCTTGGAGGAACGGCTTCCATCGGCAGCTTGACAATTGGCGGACACTTGCTTGTCGTCGTTGCAGCAATGGTTGGAGCTCTTACCATCATGGCTTTGCTGATGCTTCTGAGCAGGCTTCTTCGCAGTCAAGTAATGCTTCTCATCACGGGTGTCATCATCAGCTATGTGACCGGAAGCGTGATACAGCTCCTCAATTACTCAGCTACGGAACAAGGCGTCCACAGCTTCGTGATTTGGGGGATGGGCAACTTCGCCTCAGTCGGTATTGAAAGGCTGCCCATCTTTTGTACTCTCTCATGCATAGGACTTTTGCTTGCTCTGCTTCTTATCAAACCTCTCGACGCACTTCTTCTCGGCGACCGTTATGCTGAGAACTTAGGCATCAGGATTGGCAGAGTCAGGCAAATGTTATTGCTCGTCACGGGTTTGCTCACCGCAACGACAACCGCTTTCTGCGGACCCATTTCGTTCATCGGCTTGGCGGTGCCTCATTTGGCTCGACTAACCCTCGGCACTTCGTACCACAGAATGTTGATGCCTGCCACGATGCTTATCGGAGCTAACCTGGCACTGGCCTGCAACCTGCTGAGCACCCTACCTCGCGACGGCAGCATCATCCCAATCAGCGTCATCACGCCACTCATTGGAGCTCCCGTCGTCTTACACGTAATTCTCAAAAACAAAGCCTCATGAATAAGCGATTATTATTTCTCGTCTTTGCTGCATTAAGTTTGAATTTAGCAGCCGAAGTTAATTACCAAGTCATTCCTTTACCTCAGCAAATCAGTATCGACAAAAGCGGTCAGAGCATGATTCTATCCGAAGGTATGACCGTAAGCTATCCCGCAAAGAACCTGAAGATGAAACGTAATGCAGAGTTTGCTGCAGAATATCTTGGCCTTACTGTTACTGAAAACAAGAAAGGCGACGTCAACCTCACACTTGGGCTCAAGAGCAACAATCCTGATGACTACGCTATCAACATCGGCAAGAAAGGCATCACTATACAAGGAGCGAGCGAAAGCGGCGTCTTTTACGGCATTCAGACGCTTCGCAAGAGCGTCATGAACGAAACAGGCGAGGTGCGTCTTCCTTATGCTTGGGTTTGTGGTTCACCACGTTTCAGCTATCGCGGAACTGAACTCGATTGTGCCCGTCACTTCTTTCCTATTGCTTTCATTAAGAAGTTTATCGACATTCTGGCTCTTCACGGCATCAATCGCTTCCATTGGCATCTGACCGACGATCAAGGCTGGCGTTTTGAAGTAAAAGCCTTACCCGAGTTGGCAGCAAAAGCAAGCATACGACCGTGCACGATTGTCGGCAAGAACATAGGCCTTTCTGATCCCGACAACACCATTTATGACGATACGCCTGAGACCGGTTATTACTCGCAAGAGGAATTGCGCGAAGTCGTCCGATATGCGGAAGAACGTTACATTACCATCATTCCAGAGATTGACCTGCCTGGCCACATGATTGCGGCCATGAGTGTATATCCCGATCTCGGCTGCACAGGTGGTCCGTACAAGGTTTGGAGCTGTTGGGGAGTAGCCGACGATGTGCTCTGCGCAGGTAATCCAAAGACATTGGAGTTTCTCAAGACGGTATATGGCGAACTGTGCGACGTCTTCCCAAGTAAGTTGATTCATATTGGTGGCGACGAGAGTCCGCGTGTCCGCTGGAAGGCTTGCCCAAAGTGTCAGGCCAAAATGAAAGAACTGGGACTCACCAAAGAGGCTGAGTTTCAGACCTATATCAACAAGGAGATGGAGGCATTCCTGGCGCAGAAGGGTCGTCAGATAATCGGTTGGGACGAGACATTGGAAGGCGGTCTGAGCGAGAATGCTGCCGTGATGAGTTGGCGTGGATACGAAGGCGGCAAGGCTGCGGCAAAGCTACACCATCAGGTCGTTATGACGCCTACCTCCCACTGCTACATCGATTATTACCAGCTCAAGAATCACGATGCCCAGCCCTTAGCCATCGGAGGTTATCTGCCCCTTAGCAAGGTCTATAGCATGGAGCCTGTGCCTGCAGATTTGACAAAGGAAGAAGCAAAGTACATCATGGGCGCACAATGTAATCTCTGGACGGAGTACGTGCTTAGTCCCGATCATGCTGAATACATGCTTCTGCCCCGACTGGCTGCCATGAGCGAAGTACAATGGCTTCAACCTGAGGCAAAGAACTATGAGCAGTTCCTCGAACGACTCGTTTCGCTTGAGCAAGCCTATCGTCTTCTTGGATATAAATTCTGCAAAGCATACGAATGATTGAACTGCATAACCTCACAGTCGGGTACGGAACAAAAGCCATTCTGTCCGACATTAATCAAGTGCTTAAAGCAGGTCAGCTGGTATGCTTGCTTGGCGCGAATGGTGTGGGCAAAAGCACTATCCTGCGAACGCTTGCAGGCTTCCAGCCTCCGCTTTGGGGAGAGGTGTTGATTGACGGCAGAAACCTTTCTTCGCTCACGCTCGCGGAACGCAGCAAAGCCGTTTCAGTAGTGTTGACCGAAAGAGTGGAAGTACCTTACATGAAGGTCGTGGACCTCGTCGGGATGGGACGTTCGCCCTATACAGGCTTCTTCGGAAAGCTTTCGGAAGAGGACAAAGACATCGTCAGCGAAGCCATCGAGATGGTGGGAATCAGCAGTCTCGCCGAGCGAACCATTGATACGCTCAGTGATGGCGAACGACAGAAAGCCTTGTTAGCCAAAGCATTAGCCCAACAGACACCCATTATTCTACTCGACGAACCGACAGCTTTCCTCGACTTCCACGCAAAGGTTAGCACGCTCCGGCTGATGCTCCGACTCGCTCACGAAACAAACAAAACCATCTTCCTCAGCACGCACGATGTAGAGATGGCAATCCAGTTGAGCGACGAACTATGGATTGTGCAAGAGAAAAACATCTCGACTGGAACGACTGCCTCATTAACGGAAAGCGGCATTCTCGAACGCTTCCTGAAAGGCGAAGGCATCAGTTTCGACGATAAGGAACTGACGCTGAAAATCAGATAAAGTACGATAGATTCTCAAATGCTACACGGGAAGCTTGCAAACTTAACGTGTGAAGTTTTCTAACTTAACGTGTGAAGTTTTCTAACTTAACGTGTGAAGTTGCCTAACTTAACGTGTGAAGTTGCCTAACTTAACGTGTGAAGTTTTCAGATGCGGTTAGTTAAAACTCAGCGGGCAATTGATGCAGTTTGGTACTGTTACTGCCTTTGATGAGAATAGTGGAGTCACTAATCGGTTCTGACTTCAAAGCCTCCTTCACTTCTTCCACATCTTTGAAGACACGCATTCCCTCTGTTGCTGCTTTCGAGAACTCTTCTCCCACCAACCAAATGCGCTCCAATTTCATCTCTTGAAGCTGATGAACTACCCTTTTGTGTTCTTCAAGGCTTTCTGCACCTAACTCTCGCATATCACCGAGTATCACCATCTTATGTTTATCCTCGAAGAAGGAGAAGTTCGTCAGGGCAGCCGACATACTTGAGGGGTTCGCATTATAGGCATCAACGATAAGCCGATTGCTTCTCACCTGCTTCAACTCGCTGCGACTGTTGGTCGGTTTGTACGTTGAAAGAGCGTGCTTAATCTGCTCTGGCGTAATGCCGAAATGAAGGCCTATCGTGACTGCAGCACGAAGGTTTGAGATGTTGTACGCGCCAATCAGGTTGGTCTTGACTGTGTGCCAAGGCTCACCATCTTCAGCACGCCACTGCATCTCAACAAACGGAGTGACTTCACTTACTCTGCCTTCGACGTATGGCAAAGCATTTTCCCACAAGGCAAAGCCGCGCTCTTGAGCCATTTGCAAGAGGTCTTCATCGAAAGCATTAAGGAAGATTTGCTTGCCTCGCTTGTGCAGGTCGTCATATAACTCGCCCTTTGTCTTTTTCACGCCTTCGAAGCTGCCAAAGCCTTCCAAATGAGCACGCCCAACATTCGTGATGAGTCCGAAGTCTGCCTGAACAATACGGCACAGGTTAGCAATCTCTTCTGGATGATTGGCCCCCGTCTCGATGACGGCGAAGTCGTGTTCAGACTTGAGGCGAAGAAGGGTGAGCGGCACACCAATGTGATTGTTGAGGTTGCCTTCAGTATAGAGGACCTTCTTACCCTCGGAAAGGACGGCGCTGATGAGTTCTTTAGTCGTTGTCTTGCCGTTTGTTCCCGTAATCTGCAGAACCGTCTTGCCCCAAGCCTTACGATGATAGGCAGCAAGCTCCTGCAATGCCCTAAGAACATCAGGAACAAGGATGAGACGTTCGTCCTGCTTCGCCACTTCAGGATTATCGACGACCGCAAAGGCACAACCCTTCTCGAGAGCCTGCACGGCATAATTGTTTCCATCAAACGTATCGCCCTTCAATGCGAAGAAAATAGAGTCTTCTGGACACTTGCGACTATCCGTCGTAACTGCCGGATGATCGCGATAAATGGCATATAAAGCTTCTGTATTCATAGTCAAAATGCGTTTTGCTTTGCAAAGTTAAACCTTTTTTCCGTAATTCTTGCCAAATATATAAATAATGTGTACCTTTGTGCGAAATTTTGTGTTGGCAGTGCTATCAACTTCACCATACAGTATCAATGCAGGCGGCGAACTGCTTTTGCTAGAAGAGCCTGTTGTAATGGGCATTCTGAATGCTACGCCTGACTCGTTCTACAAACACGAAGAGGGAGCAGAAGCGCTTGCTCATCATGCTCTGCAGATGCTCGAGGAAGGTGCTTCCATACTAGATGTGGGGGCTTGCTCCACACGTCCGGGCTTTACGCCACCTGATGAAGAAGAAGAGATGAGACGGCTCAAGGAAGCCCTCTCTGCCTTGCGAAAGGTAGCTCCGAAAGCGATCCTGAGCGTCGATACGTTCAGAGCGAGCGTTGCCAAGATGTGCGTCGAAGGGTTTGGCGTGCAGATGGTGAACGACATCAGTGGCGGCGAGCTTGACAAAGAGATGTTCAAGACGGTAGCTGAGCTTGATGTGCCTTACATTCTCACACATAATGCCACCATAGACGAAACAGAAGATGCCCCTTTTATGGCAGCATTATTGAGAGAGATGGGCAGCAAGGTTGAGACACTTCACGAGCTTGGGGTGTGCGACATCATCATTGACCCTGGCTTCGGCTTCGGTAAGACTCTCGAACAGAACTATATACTGATGCGAAACCTCGAAGTCCTGCACGAACTCAATCTGCCTTTGCTTGTTGGCGTAAGCCACAAGAGCATGATATACAAGCTATTGAATGTGACTCCAGACGAAGCCTTAAACGGCACAACAGCTCTGCAAACTGTGGCTCTCGAAAAGGGTGCTCACATCCTTCGAGCCCACGAAGTCAGAGAAGCTGTTGAATGTGTTAAGATAATTAACAAGTTAAGCGGATGCCTAATATAAGTTTCAAAGACCTCATCGACATTTTCCTTGTAGCAATCGTGCTCTTCTATTGC
The DNA here is from genome assembly GCA_902778625.1 of uncultured Bacteroidales bacterium. Taxonomy (GTDB): domain Bacteria; phylum Bacteroidota; class Bacteroidia; order Bacteroidales; family Bacteroidaceae; genus Physcousia. The sequence goes on along the minus strand of CACYYM010000002.1, from coordinate 142,930 downwards.
TACAAACTGATGAAGCAATCGCGCTCCGTCAACATCTTCTATGGCATCCTGCTCTTCGTCAGTTGCTGGATTATCATCAGCAAGGTGCTCGAGATGAAGCTGCTGGGCGGCATCCTCGACCAGCTTGTAGGTGTCGGTGCACTTGCCATCATCATCCTCTTCCAAGAGGACATTCGCCGTTTCTTCTATAACATTGGAGCTCGCAATCAAGCACATCGCTTCTTCCGCTTCTTCAGGCTGGACAAGCATAAGAATGCTGGCGAGTTCCGCAACGAACGCGAGACAATCTTCCCCATCGTAATGGCTTGCATGAACATGAGCAAGCAACACGTCGGAGCCCTCATCGTGCTTCAGAACGATCTGCCTCTTGGCGAGTTCATGCGAACAGGCGAGGAGGTTGACGCAAAGATAACACAACGGCTCATCGAGAACATCTTCTTCAAGAACAGCCCTCTCCACGACGGTGCCATGATTATCGCGAAAGGGCGAATAGCAGCTGCTTCATGCATACTGCCTATCAGTCACGACCTAGACATTCCAAAGGAGTTCGGACTTCGACATCGTGCTGCAAAAGGCATCAGCAAAGAGACAGACGCTCTGGCAATCGTTGTGAGCGAAGAGACAGGCAACATCAGCGCTGCTTATAACGACATGCTTCGTGCCCACCTCTCGGCAGAAGAACTGGAGACGCTGTTGATGAAAGGGAAGTTCTAAACGATTCAGATTACTAAGAATATTCATAAAACTCAGATTATAAGACTATGACTTTAATGGAACAAATCATCGCTCGAGCCAAGTCGCAGAAGCAGCGTATCGTGCTGCCCGAGAGCTTGGAGGAGCGAACGCTTACGGCTGCGGACAAAGCCTTGGCAGACGAACTTGCCGACATCATCCTCATCGGAGCAGAAAAGGACATCTTCGCCCTCGCCGACAAGTTGGGGCTCAAGAACATTGGCAAAGCTCACATCATCGACCCCGCTAAGTACGAGAAGACAGAAACTTATGTCCAACTCCTCTACAACCTTCGCAAGAACAAGGGCATGACAGAGGAAGAAGCAAGAGCAAAGGCTCAAGACCCGCTCTACTATGGCTGCCTCATCATCAAGAACGGTGATGCCGACGGACAGATTTCGGGAGCTCTATCCACGACTGGCGACACTCTGCGTCCTGCCCTGCAAATCATCAAATGCGCGCCTGGCGTGAGTTGCGTGAGCGGTGCCATGCTGATGATTACGCCTGCGAAGGAATATGGCGAGGACGGTGTGCTCGTGATGGGTGATGTGGCTGTTACGCCGATGCCCGATGCAAATCAACTTGCTCAGATTGCCGTCTGCACAGCTCAAACCGCTCGTAGTGTGGCTGGTTTCAAAGAGCCTCGTGTGGCTATGCTCAGCTTCAGCACGAAGGGAAGCGCCAGTCACGAGGTGGTGGATAAAGTTATTGAAGCCACGAAGAAAGCTCAGGAGATGGAACCCACGCTTCAAATCGATGGCGAACTGCAGGCAGATGCCGCTCTCGTGCCAAGCGTTGGAGCGAAGAAGGCTCCTGGCAGCCACATTGCAGGCAAAGCAAACGTGCTCGTCGTGCCTTGCCTCGAAGTTGGAAACATCGGCTATAAACTCGTTCAGCGTCTTGCCGGAGCTGAAGCCATCGGTCCCATCCTGCAAGGTATCGCTCGCCCTGTAAACGACCTTAGCCGCGGCTGCTCTGTCGATGATATATATAAAATGATAGCCATCACTGCCTGTCAGGCAATGGATGCGAAGTGAAACCTGAAACAATATGAAGATATTAGTTCTCAACTGCGGCAGCAGTTCAATTAAATATGCGCTTTACAACATGGACGACCAGTCCGTCATCACGAGTGGCGGCATTGAGAAGATTGGTCTGCCCGATTCGTTTATAACAGTCAAGCTCAATGGCGAGAAGCACAAATGGGAGCACCCCATCAAGGAACACACCGCTGGCGTGCAGTTCATCTTCGAAGTGCTAACAAGTGGCGAGTACGCCGTGCTGAAGAGCCTCGACGAGCTTGATGCAGTAGGACATCGCATGGTGCATGGCGGAGAGAAGTTCAACAAGTCGGTTCGCCTGACGCCCGAAGTGATGAAGGCTTTCGCTGAGTGTAATGACCTTGCACCTCTTCATAATCCTGCCAACATCAAGGGCGTGAATGCCGTTACAGCACTTCTGCCCAACATTCCGCAAGTGGGCGTGTTCGATACCGCTTTCCACCAAACGATGCCCGATTACGCATATATGTATGCACTTCCCTACAACCTTTACAAGGAGTATGGCGTGCGTCGTTACGGCTTCCACGGAACGAGTCATCGCTACGTGAGTCAGCGTGTTTGCGAGTTCCTTGGCTGCAAACCCGAGGACAAGCGAATCATCACTTGCCACATCGGCAACGGCGCTTCGATTGCAGCCGTGAAGTACGGCAAGTGCGTCGATACTTCGATGGGCTTGACGCCTCTTGAAGGTCTAATGATGGGCACACGTACTGGCGATATTGATGCTGGAGCTGTCACTTACTTGATGGACAAGTTCAACCTCGACACGAAGGGCATCTCTGATTTGCTAAACAAGAAGTCGGGCCTTGCAGGTGTGAGCGAAGGAAGCAGCGACTTCCGCGACATCCTTGCAGGCATCGCTGCAGGCAACGACAAAGCACGCCTGGCAAAGGAGATGTACACCTATCGCATCAAGAAGTACATCGGTGCTTATGCCGCAGCAATGGGTGGCGTCGATATCATCCTCTTTACTGGCGGCGCAGGCGAGAACCAGTGGGAAGTGCGCGAGGGCGCAACAAACGGCCTCGAGTACATGGGCGTCAAGATGGACGTAACCAGAAACCGCAGCTGCCGCGCTACGGAAGCAATCCTCAGCGCAGACGACAGCAAGGTGACCGTCTGCTGCATCCCCACCGACGAGGAACTGATGATAGCCCTCGACACGCAAGCCCTCTGCTAAGGATTCCAAAGGTAGAGTAAAAACTAAGCGTGCCTAGTTCATCAACTAAGCACGCTTAATTTGTATTTTAACACGTTATGTTTGCAAACACGACACGTTATGTTTGCAGTCCTTGTGTAAGCTTTACTTCCAGAAACCTTCGGCAGTAAAGTATTTACTCTTCGAGAGTGGTTCGATAGCACCGAACTGCTGCCAGCCTGCATCGCCTTTGAACTGAGCAAGGAAGGCGTCTGGCACGTAGAGCGTGCAGCCCTTGTTGGGGGTGCAGTTCTTCGGCACGGGATAGAACTCTGTGCTGAGCAGATAGACTTTCTTCCATTTTGCAGCCGACTCGGAAACGAGGCCGAACATGCGGTTCTTGAAGTCGTTGGGGACAGTGAATTCCTCGATACCTGTGCAGCCAGAGAATGCACCATCGTCTATCTTCTTCATCGTGATGCCCATCAGAACGCTCTTGAGTTTCTTGCAGTTTTCGAAAGCTCCGACACGAAGCCACCAAATGTGTTCGCCGAAACGGGCTGTCTCGAGCGACGTGCAGTTCTTAAATGCATCAACGCCAACGGTATAGACGTCTATGCGAAGGTTCTTCAAGGCCGTGCAACCTTCGAATGCGCCATCGTTAACGACTGGTATTTCGCCTTGGAAATGTACCTTCTCAAGCGAAGTACAGCCAGCAAAAGCGCCACTTGCGATGTGCTGAATCTGCGGCGCTATCCAAAGTTCCTTGATGTTCTTGTTGTCCTTGAACTCGTACTCTGCGATGTCCATAATCTGCGAGCCGAAGCCCATCTTCTCTTCCGTAGGCTGATACTTCTCTTTGCGGTGCTTGCTTGTGTAGAAGAAGATGTCCTTTGCGGGTGTTTCGGTTGCTTCCTTCTCCACCTTAACTTTCTTTTCCTGAGTAGCGTCCTTCTTGTCGCAGCTGCTCAGAGTGAAGAGCAGGCTGAGTGCTGCTAATGCACTGAAAACTTTCTTGTTCATAGTTCGTGAGGTTATAAGTTTATACGTTTGTGAGGGCAAAGATATAAAATAAATTTGGATTAGGGATTAGAGATTAGGGATTATTTTGTATCTTTGCATCCGATTTATGGTTTCAATAGACAATTTAAGTGTAGAATTTAGCGCCCGACCGCTCTTCAATGACATCAGTTACGTCATCAACGAGCACGACCGAATCGCCCTTGTTGGCAAGAACGGTGCTGGAAAGAGCACGATGCTAAAGATTATCGCAGGCATTCAGCAGCCAACAAGCGGCTCTGTCTCTATGCCTCGTAACGCTACTGTTGCATACCTTCCGCAGGTAATGATCCTCAATGACGAACGAACTGTCCGAGAGGAAGCAGAACGTGCCTTCGAGCACATCACTGAGATGAACAACGAGCTCACGCGTCTCAATAATCAACTTGCAGAACGTACTGATTACGAGAGCGAAGCATACATGCAGCTCGTGGAACGCTTTACGCACCTGAACGAGCATTTCCAAATGATGGGAGGCTTGAACTATCAGGCGGAATTGGAGCGAACTCTGCAAGGTCTTGGCTTCAAACGAGAGGACTTGGACCGCCCTACGAGCGAGTTTAGCGGAGGCTGGAGAATGCGTATCGAACTGGCAAAACTTTTGCTTCAGCACCCCGATGTGCTTCTCCTTGATGAGCCAACGAATCACCTCGACATTGAGAGCATTCAGTGGCTCGAGAACTTCCTGCAGACAAGTGCAAATGCCGTTGTGCTCGTCAGCCATGATCGCGCGTTTATTAATAATGTAACGAACCGCACCATCGAAATCAGTTGCGGTAAAATCTACGACTATAAGGTGAAGTACGACGAATATGTCGCGCTTCATGCCGAGCGTCGCGAGCAACAACTTCGTGCCCTCGAGAATCAGCAGAAAGAGATTGCAGATGCTAAAGCCTTCATAGAGCGTTTCCGCTATCAAGCCACGAAAGCCATTCAGGTTCAGCAGAAAATTAGACAACTTGAGAAGATTGTGCCCATCGAAGTGGATGAGGTGGACAACTCGGCCCTGCGCCTCAAGTTCACTTGCTCGATGCGAAGTGGCGACTTCCCCGTCATTTGCGATGAGGTGGGCAAGAGCTACGGAGAGCATTGCGTCTTCAAGAACGTCAATCTCACCATCAGAAGAGGCGAGAAAGTGGCTTTCGTAGGACGAAACGGCGAAGGCAAGACGACACTCGTGAAGTGCATCATGGGCGAAATTCCCTTCGACGGAAACCTCAAGGTAGGGCACAATGTGCAGATAGGATACTTTGCACAGAACCAAGCGCAACTGCTCGAAGAAGAATACACCGTATTCGACACAATAGACCGTGTGGCAAGAGGTGACATTCGGCTCAAGATACGCGACATTCTTGGCGCCTTCATGTTTGGTGGCGAAGCAAGTGACAAGAAGGTGAAGTTCCTTTCTGGAGGCGAACGCACACGTTTGGCAATGATTAAGTTGCTGCTCGAACCCGTGAACTGTCTCATCCTCGATGAACCGACCAATCACCTCGATATGCGTTCGAAGGATGTGCTCAAAGCTGCCATTCGCGACTTCGACGGTACAGTTATTGTGGTGAGCCACGACCGCGAGTTCCTCGACGGACTTGTGACGAAAGTCTATGAGTTCGGCGGCGGAAAGGTGCGCGAGCATCTGGGAGGAATCTACGATTATCTGAGAAGTAAAAACATAGAGAGTCTGAGCCAGCTCAATATGTCCTCGCCTGCTCCTGTCAAACAGGAAGAAACGGCTCCAAGCAATGGGGCTGCCTCCTATGCCGAGCAGAAGGCTTTGGCTCGTGAGCAAAAGCGAAAAGAGAAGGCTTTGCAAGAAGCTGAGGACAAGGTGACGCAGTTGGAAGCCGCCATTCGCATCCTGGAAGACCAGATGTCAACACCAGAAGGCAGTCAGGATGTTTCGCTCTACGAGAAGCATGGGAAGTTGAAAGCACAACTCAAACAAGCCGAGGAGGAATGGGAGGCGCTAATTTAGTTGATAGTTAAGAGTTTAGAGTTAAGAGTTATGAAGAAGGTATGTGATTTCATAGCCCAATGGATGGGTTTGCTAGTGCTCTTGGTGGCGGCAGTGGCAATGTTTGTGCCTGCTTCGTTCGATTGGATTGAGACGAAGACCATCAATCCGATGCTGGGCGTCATCATGTTCGGAATGGGACTGACGCTTTCGCCAAAGGACTTCAAGATTGTGCTGAGCCGACCAAAGGATATTCTCATCGGTTGCCTTGCGCAGTTCACCATCATGCCTTTGCTGGCCTGGTTGCTGACGCTTGCTTTCTCGCTTCCGAAGGAACTGGCGCTTGGCGTGATACTCGTGGGCTGTTGCCCTGGAGGAACGGCTTCGAATGTCATCACTTACCTCGCGAAGGGCGATTTGGCGCTTTCCGTTGGAATGACAGCTTGCTCTACCCTACTCGCTCCCATTGTGACGCCTTTGCTCGTCTGGCTAATGGCAGGAACAATGGTTAATGTTGATACGCTGGGAATGTTGCTGAGCATTGTCTATGTGGTGATAGCACCTATCATTGCCGGATTGCTTTGCCAACATTTCTTGCCCAGACTCACGAAAACCGTAACGCCCTATCTGCCTGCCTTCTCATCGCTGGCGATTGCCATTACGGTGGGAATAGTTGTGTCGCACAATGCCGACCGCTTGATGCTTGGCGGGATGATAGTCATCCTTGTCGTCATACTTCACAACCTGCTTGGGCTCTCGCTGGGTTTCGCGATAGGACGCCTGTTGCGTTTGGAGAAACCAAAGTGTGTTGCTCTCAGCATAGAGGTAGGAATGCAGAATAGCGGACTGGCTTCTTCCCTGGCTAACATGCACTTCGCGGCTTATCCGCTTGCCACCGTTCCTGGAGCTATCTTCAGCGTTTGGCACAACATCAGCGGAGCTTTGGCTGCAAGAATATTTTCAAATTCAAAACATATAAATTCAATCTTCAAATGAAAAAGAATCAACTGATTATGGCTTTTGTTTTGACAGCAATGGCAGCTTGCACGCCTAATGGCAAGCAATTGGCATCAGGTATCGACCTTGCCAACCTCGACTCAACCTATCAGCCCGGCACAGACTTTTACATGTACGCTACGGGCGGTTGGCAGAAGGCTCATCCTCTGACGGGCGAATACAGCCGCTTCGGCTCTTTCGACCAGCTTGGAGAGGACAACAACGAACGTCTGCGCTCACTCATCGAAGAAGTCTCCTCCCAGGAGAACGAGAAAGGCTCTATCGCTCAGAAGATTGCCGACCTCTACAACTCGGCGATGGACAGCGTGAACCTCAACGAGCACTATTGGGGCGCCCTCGAAGGCTTCCTGCTTTGCGACGGCTACCAGTGCGAGCCCGAAATCACAGCAAACTGGCTCAAGAATGAGTGGCCACGCATGCAGAAGCAAGGTGTTCCGGGGCTCTTCGGAATGTACATCGGAGCCGACGAGAAGGACTCAAAGAACAACCTCGTCAACATCGTTCAAGGCGGCCTCACACTCGGACAGAAGGACTACTACCTCGACAAGGACGCGCGCTCTGAGGAAATCCGAACCGCCTTCAAGAAGTACATCGTTGACCTCTCTGTCCACACTGGCTTTGGCGAGAAGGATGCACAGCGTATCAGCGAGGACGTCCTCCGCATCGAGACGCGCATTGCAGAGGCAAGCAAGAGCCGTACAGAGCTTCGCGACCCTGAGGCCAACTACAACAAGCTCACTTACGCAGAGCTGAAGGAGCAGTTCCCCGGCATCGATTGGGACGGCTTCTTCAAGAACTTCGACATGGAGGGCGTAAAGGAAGTCTGCCTCGGTCAGCCTCTCGCTATCCACGAGGTGGAAAAGGTCCTGAAGGAAGAGACACCCGAAGCCCTGCAGAACGTCTATCTATTCCACGCAATGGATATGGTTGCCTCCTACATCGACGATGCCAGCCGTGCCCTCAGCTTCAATTTCTACGGCAAGGTGTTGAGCGGCAAGGAAGAAGACCGTCCGCGCTGGAAACGTGCTGTTGCAGCAGTTGAAGATGGCCTTGGCGAAGCCCTCGGACAGCTCTACGTGGCAAAGTATTTCCCGCCCGAAGCAAAGGCTCGCATGGAGAAGCTCATCAAGAACCTGCAGATTGCTCTGGGCGAACGTATCGACGTGCAGGAATGGATGAGCGACGAGACGAAGAAGGTGGCTCGCGAGAAACTCGATGCCTTCTACGTCAAGGTAGGCTATCCCGACAAATGGAAGGACTACAGCGACCTCGAGATTGGCGACAACTACCTCCAGAACATGCTTGCCGTGAACGAATGGGCCATCAAGGACATGATCAAGACCAAGTTCAACAAGCCCGTTGACCGCGACGAATGGTACATGACACCGCAGACCGTCAACGCCTACTACAACCCCACGACCAACGAGATTTGCTTCCCCGCAGGCATCCTGCAACCGCCCTTCTTCGACATGCAGGCCGACGATGCCTTCAACTACGGAGCCATCGGTGTCGTGATTGGACATGAGATGACGCACGGCTTCGACGACCAGGGCAGCAAGTACGACAAGAACGGCAATCTCGTAACCTGGTGGAGCGAGGAGGACACGAAGCAATTCGAGGAGCGCATTCAGGTGATGCGTGAGTTCCACGACAGCATCGAGGTTCTGCCTGGGCTTCATGCCAACGGCTCGCTCACACTCGGTGAGAACATGGCCGACCACGGCGGACTGATGGTTGCTTTCCAAGCCTTCAAGAATGCCACCAAGGATGCACCGCTTGCCGACATCGACGGCTTCACGCCCGAACAGCGTTTCTTCCTCGCCTACGCCAACGTATGGGGTCAGAACATCCGCGACGAGGAGATTCAGAAGCGTGTGAAGAGCGACCCGCACCAGCTGGGAATGTGGCGCGTGAACGGACAGATGCCGCACATCGACGCCTGGTACGAAGCCTTCGGAATCACGGAATCCGACCCAATGTTCGTGCCGAAGGAGAAGCGCGTCACCATCTGGTAGCCTTCATTTTTCAATAAGTCAAATTCTTTCTTCTTGGGATAGGGATGCGCCGCTGCGTGTCCCTATTTCATATATTGTGGTGAGTAAGCAAACTTAACGTGCCAAGTTGAGCAACTTAACGTGCTTAGTTGAGCAACTTAACGTGCTGCGTTGGCCACCGCAGCGTGTCGTGTTTAACTTCTCAGCATGGTGTGTTTTCATTCACAATGCAAAGGTACGACATACTTGTTGCGGTTTACGAATTTTGGGGCAACTTTTTTCAAACTTATTCACGGCATGTCTGTGGTGCTACAGTGCTACAGTTGCTACAGTTCATTTTATGGTTATACACATCTTCAAATTTACTTTATATTATATATATATAATATAAAATTTCATTTTGACTTTTTGTTAGCTATATTTTCAACTGTAGCAACTGTAGCACTGTAGCACAGAACCAAGGCAAAATTCAAGGAAAAGCCCATTTCATCGGTGTTTCACACCCTAAGTTGGAAATGATTCAATGGAGCGTGGAACATTTTTTCTGCGCCTTTGTTTGGCAGTTTCGGAAAAATGTTGTACCTTTGCCGCGCAAAATTAGCTTTGCACCCGCTCGAAAAGAGACGTGTGATGGCGAATTAAGCACAAAAAACTTAATTTATAGTAACACAAAACAACAAAAAATGAAAAGTATTGACGTAAAAGGTACAGCCCGCACCGAAACCGGTAAGAAGGCTTGTCGCGACATCCGCAAGGCTGGCGCAGTCCCCTGCAACCTCTATGGCGAAGCCAAGGAAAATGGCAAGCCCGTTGCAAAGAGTTTCACCGCTACTCAGGAAGAGCTCCGCAAGCTCGTCTATTCTCCCGACATCTACAGCGTGAACCTCAACATCGACGGCAAGGAGTGCAAGGCTATCATGAAGGAACTCCAGTTCCATCCTGTAACAGACCGTCTGCTCCACGTTGACTTCTACGAAATCACAGAGAAGAAGCCCATCGTGATGGAAGTGCCCGTCAAGCTGAACGGACTGGCAGAAGGTGTTCGTGCCGGTGGTAAGCTCTCTGCAAACGTGCGCAAGCTCAAGGTTCGCGCTCCCTACACTGCAATTCCCGAAAACCTCAACATCGACGTCACAAACCTCGCTCTCGGCAAGACCATCAAGGTGGCTGACCTCAGCTTCGACGGTCTCGAAATGGTGACCAGCCCCAGCGTTGTCGTTTGTCAGGTTAAGATGACCAGAAGTGCCATTAGCGCCGCTTCTAAGACCGAGGAAGGCGGAGGAGAAGCTCCTGCAGCTGAGTAAAACTTCCAACCATTTGTAAATGGTAAATGGGCAAATGGTAAATGTGAAATGAAGTACCTCATTGTTGGCTTGGGCAACATCGGCCTCGAGTACGATGGCACCCGCCACAACATAGGATTCAGAGTATTGGACGCCCTTGCTAAGGCGTCCAATACTGCTTTTGAGGACCGTCGTTACGGCTTCATAGCCCACATGCGAGTGAAAAACGCAGAGCTGGTACTGCTCAAGCCGTCCACCTACATGAACCTCTCGGGCAATGCTGTCCGCTACTGGCTCCTGCAGGAAAAGATACCCGTCGAGAACATGCTCGTTGTGGTTGACGACCTCAGCCTTCCGCTTGGCACCATCCGCATCCGCATGGGCGGCAGCGACGGCGGCCACAACGGCCTCAAGCATATTGCTCAGACACTTGGCGGACAGGGCTACAACCGCCTTCGCTTCGGCATAGGCAACGACTTTCCGCAAGGCTATCAGGTCGATTTCGTGCTCAGCAAGTTCTCGCCCGAAGAGGAGCAAATTGTCAACGAAAAGGCACTCGTGGCCTGCGATGCCATCAAAGCCTTCGCCCTCAGCGGCATACAGTTCGCAATGTGTAATTTTAATAATAAATAGGAGACATGGAATTAGTAGAAAGATTTCTCCGTTACGTCAGCTTCGACACACAAAGCAGCGAAGAGAATGAAACGCAATGCCCAAGTACAGAAAAACAACTGGCTTTGGCAAAGTATCTGCGCGACGAACTCACTCAGCTTGGCCTCAAAGAAGTCGAAATGGACGAGCACGGCTACATTTACGCCACTCTGCCCGCCAATACGGAAAAGCAGGTGCCCACAATCGGCTTCATAGCCCACATGGACACAAGTCCTGATTGCAGTGGCGCAGACATCAAGCCTCGCATCATCGAGAACTACGACGGACAGGATATCGTGCTCTGCAAGGAAGCTGGCATCGTGACGACCGTCAGCCAGTTCCCCGAACTCAAGGAGCATATCGGCGAGGATCTCATCGTTACCGACGGCCACACACTCCTCGGAGCCGACGACAAAGCAGGCATTGCCGAGATTGTGACCGCCATGACCTACCTGATGGCGCATCCAGAAATCAAGCACGGCAAGATTCGCGTCGCTTTCAATCCCGACGAGGAGATTGGCGCAGGAGCTCATCTGTTCAACGTCGAGAAGTTTGGCTGCGAATGGGCCTACACGATGGACGGCAGCGAAGTGGGCGAACTGGAGTACGAGAACTTCAATGCAGCCAGCGCAAAGATACTCATCAAAGGCTGCAACGTGCATCCAGGTTATGCTAAAGGAAAGATGAAGAACGCTTGTATCATTGCTTCAGAGTTCGCAGCCTTAATGCCTGAGAATGAGAGACCTGAGACAACAGAGGGCTACGAAGGCTTCTTCCACCTGACAGGTTTAAGCGGCACTGTAGAAGATGCACAACTTTCTTACATCATCCGCGACCACAACAGCGGCATCTTCCAGCTCCGCAAACAGGTCGTGCTCGACATTGCTGAGAAACTGAACGCAAAGTACGGAGAGAACACAGTAACGACTGAGGTTAAGGACCAATACTATAACATGTTGAGCCAGCTGCAGGACAAACCGCAGGTGACAGACATTGCCAAGAAAGCCATCGAAGAGGCTTGCGGCTTCTGCAACGTAGTGCCCATTCGTGGCGGTACAGACGGCGCTCAGCTCAGCTTCAAAGGACTCCCCTGCCCCAACATCTTCGCTGGCGGATTGAACTTCCACGGTCGCCACGAGTTCGTGCCAATCCAAAGCATGGAGAAAGCTATGATGGTCGTCGTGAACATATGCAAACTAGTTCATAATTCATAATTTAATAAGGCTACGCCCGAAGTTTTGTGAAGAAATAACTATGGACTCATAACTATAGACTATGGACTCAAGTTCTGAAGCTCGGATAGACAAATGGCTTTGGGCAGCTCGCATCTTCAAGACGCGCACCATAGCCGCTGCCGCTTGCAAGAAAGGGCAAGTGAGCTTGGGCAGCACGCAGCTTAAGGCCAGCCGAATGATTAAGGCTGGCGATGTGGTGAGCGTACGCAAACCGCCCATCACATACAGCTTCCGAGTACTTCAGCCCATCGAACGGCGCGTCGGAGCCAAACTCATTCCAGAGGTGCTGGAGAACGTCACAACGCCCGACCAGTACGAACTCCTCGAGATGAGCAAGATAAGCGGCTTCGTGGGCAGAGCAAAAGGCACAGGTCGCCCCACAAAGAAAGACCGCCGCAGCCTGGAAGACTTCCAGAACGATGTGCCTGAGTTCTATGGCGACTTCGAGTTCGACCTGGATGACAGCGAGGATTAGTAGTAAATAGTCAAATCGTATATTTTCATGATTGACCGCATTACCGTTGACAAGATACTTGATGCTGCAAACATCGTGGACGTTGTCTCTGACTTCGTTACGTTGAAGCGTGCAGGCTCCAACCTGAAGGGACTCTGTCCTTTCCACGACGACCGCACGCCTTCGTTTATGGTATCGCCTGCCCGCAACTACTGCAAGTGCTTTGCTTGCGGCGAAGGCGGCAGTCCTGTCGGGTTTATCATGAAGCACGAACAGCTCTCCTACCCCGATGCCCTGCGATATTTGGCAAAGAAGTACGGCATTAAGATTGAGGAGAAAGAGCTGACGCAAGAAGAGATTCAGTCGAGAGGCGACCGCGAGAGCATGTTCATTCTCAACGAATGGGCGCGAGACTGGTTCAAGAAACAACTTTGGGAAACGCCCGACGGCAAGGCTATCGGCCTGGCTTACTTCCGTAATCGAGGCTTCAGGGACGACATCTTGGAGAAGTTCCAAGTGGGTTATTGTCCGAACAGCAAGAAGGTTTCACTCTCTGCGGACGCCCTGAAGGAAGGTTATCAGGAGCGTTATCTCGTGAACAACCAGAACGAGATGGAGCCGCGGCTGAGCATTGGAACTGGCCTCAGTTTGAAGCGCGAAGATGGAAGTCTGCGTGACCGATTCTTCGGACGTGTGATGTGGCCCATCTTTACGGCAAGCGGACGTGTGGCAGGTTTTGGCGGTCGAGTGCTCGATGCTGCGACGAAGGGCGTTGCAATCAAGTATCAGAACTCGCCAGAGAGTATCGTTTATAGCAAAAGGAAGGAGCTTTTCGGCCTCTTTCAAGCGCGTCAAGCCATCCGAAAGGCAGATCTCTGCTACCTTGTGGAGGGCTACACTGACGTAATGGCGATGCATCAGCAAGGAATCGAGAACGTCGTTTCGTCGTCTGGCACAGCCCTAACAGCCGAACAGATTCACCTCATTCACCGTATCACGAGCAACATCACGGTCATCTTCGACGGCGATGATGCCGGCATACATGCAAGCGAACGCGGAATTGATATGCTTCTTGCTGAAGGCATGAACGTCAAGCTGCTTCTGCTGCCTGATGGTGACGACCCCGACAGCTTTGCCCAGAAGCACTCTGCAACAGAATATCAGCAGTATTTGCAAGACAATCAGGTTGACTTTATCACCTATAAGGCAACACACGCAATCGGAGCCAAGAAGGGCGAACCTGATGCAGAGGAGCGTCTCATACATAATGTTGCGGAGAGTATCGCCGTCATTCCCGACGAGATAAAGCGAACGGTTTATATCCGCCACGCTGCTCAACAGCTTCAAATGCCTGAGCGACTCATCGAAAAAGCCGTCAATACGCAAAGAGACAAGTTGAATACGGATAGACAAAAGGAATTGGAAAGGGTGCAGAGACAAGCACAGCAGCAGCTTCATCCCACCTCCACAGAACAGGAGAGACAGCCTCAAGAAACGAAAGTCTCGCCTCAGCGTGGTTTTGTGGTAGCTTCCGAAACTCCTATCGTTCAGATGATTATCCGTTATGGCGAGAAGATAATGTGCACCGTCGAGGACAATGACGGACAAGAGGTGCCTTTGAGCGTGGCTGAGTACATATCGCTAAGCCTCAAGGACGACGATATTGAGCTTCAGACGCCAGTTTACAAGCAGATGCTCGAAGAGGCTGTTGAGCACATCAAGACGCCCAACTTCTGCGCTGAGCAATACTTCAACAATCATCCTGACGAGCAAATTCGCGAACTTGCCCTAAAGCTTGGAACAGACCCAGTTGAGCTCAGCAAGCTGCATGGCGAAGAGGAAGACGAAGAGCGTCTTGATGAAGTTGTTCCAAACCTGATTGCCAGCTACAAGCTCGGCATTGTACAGAAAGAGCTTCAGAGCATTATCGAACAGATGAAGCAGCCTGAAATAAAGCAGGACAAAGAGCAGTATCGCGAGCTTCTGAAGGCATTCAGCGAAAAGACAAAACTCTCCAACGAACTCGCCAAAATGTGTGGCGACCGCGTTGTCCTCAAGTAAATCCAAAACACACCACGTTATCTTACCAAACTTAACACGTTATCTTTGCAAACACACCACGTTAAGTTTGCCAACTCACCACGTTAAGTTTGCCAACTCACCACGTTAAATTGAGTGACCAGCTACAGGTTCGTTTTCTTGATGTCGAAGAGATAAGAGACTTTTGCTGTGATGGTGCCGTTTGCACTACGAGCGAAGGGGTCTTTCTTCGAATTCCCGAACATGTCGCTCAAACCGTAGAAGTAGCGGCCCTCAACAATGAAGTGGTGTCCTTTCTTCGTGCTGATGTCCATTCCGAGACCGCCTGTAATGCCATACTCGAACTTCTTTTCTACCTTCAGTTCGTGCTGATTGGGCAGTCCGTTAAGCTGATATGGGATAAAGCCCGCACCGTTGCCGGTCGTCTTCACAGTCTCGCCTATGCAGAAGCTCAGCTGCGGACCAATCACGAGGAAGCCTTTCACTCCGCCTCTCTCCTTTCCGTAGCCGAGGTTGGCAAGCAAAGGCATCTGGACATAATGTACGGTTCGCTGATATGTGCCATCCTGTGTCTCGCCAGACCCAGAGGCTTGGGGCGTTTCCTTCCAGCCAGCTTGCGAATAGTTAAGTTCTCCCTGAAAAGCACAAAGCAAGCTGAAATACTTCTCGCAAGTGTATCGAGCCGTAATGCCAATGGTTGCTCCAGGTTTCATGCTTTGCTTGACAGAAGGCTTGAACGAGACGCTATTCAAAGCAACACCGCCGCTACCGCCGATAGCAAGGTCTGTGCGAGGCTCGCCAACTTGAGCAAAAACAGGCGACAATATGAGAAGAAGGAAATAAGAAAAAAGGAAGAGGCGTTTCATCTTATTAGCTCAACTTTATTGTCGGTTGTGTAGTGGATGAACTGTACAAAGCTGTTGAAGAAGCTTATGCCGGAGGTATTGCGCTCGAAGCGAAGCCAGCTCTGGTAGGGCTGCTGCTGGATGCCGCTCTGCATCTGTTCGAAAGTGTCGCCAAGATTGGCAAGACCCGACATAAAGTAGCATCCGAGGTCGAAACCAAGAGCAGCAAAACGAGGGTTGTTCAATATGACAGACGTGTGGAAGTTCGACACATAGTTGCTCTCGAACTCCTTAGTCCTGTCGTCCCACATATTATAATAATAAGGACTTACAATGAAGGTGTCGAAGGCAAAGAGGTCTTCGAGAGCTACAGACGCATCATCTTGCCAGCCGTCAAAGCCCAACAGAGAGATGCGGTACTGCGAATGCTTCGCCTTGAAAGCTTTGAGATGTGCAAGAAGGCTGTTCAAAGTAGCCACATTACTGTTGTCGAGCACAATCACATTCTGGCGGAACTGATTGAACGCAGACTCGTAAGCGAAGTCATTTCCCTCAAGCTCAAGCGTTCTTGTTGTTACCGTCTTCTGCGTCAACGCGCGTGAAACAGCTTCCGAAAGGTTCGTCCCTTTATTGTCAGCATTGCCGCTGTGGACAATCACATAGCTCATGTCAGGATAGAAGCTCATCAACTTCTTCAATGCAGAATCGTAGAGATACGTGCTTGGAGCAGTCGCATTATAGACGAGCGGATAGTCCTGCAAATTCTGACCGCTATAGAAAGGCAGAACCAGGCGGATGCCTTGTTCCTTGCACACTTCAGCAACAGGCGGAATCTGTGTTGCAGAAGCAGGACCGAAAAGGACATCAAGTTCTTTCAAATTGGGAAGCAATGCTTCTATATGAGCAGTTGTCGTTCCGCAATCCCATGCATGAATGTCGAGATTGACGCCACTCTTGCGAACGCTGTCTGCCGCCATCAGTAAGCCACGATAGAACTCCACCATTCTCTTATCGGCAAGTGGAAGTAAGACGCCAACCTTCAGGTTCGAAATGGCAGTACGGATAACAGCTACAGGCTTTTCGGGTTCCTCAACAACAGCCGCTGCAACACGCTCTGGCTTCTTGGGAATAATCAGTAACGTGCCCTTCTTGAGCTTCGAAGTCTTCACGTCTGGATTAGCAGCTTGCAGTTCAGCGATAGAAATGCCCTCGCTAGCTGCTATGCTTTCCCACGTCTCGCCTTTAACGACCGAACGCATGTTGTCGAGCGTCGAAAGAATGTTTTGTCCGCATAAAAGCAACGGGCAAAGACAATAAATGAGTATTAAAATTCGTTTCATTTATGCAAAAGTACAAAAAAGTTCATAATTCATAGTTCATAGTTCACAGTTTTTTTTTACATTTGCACAAATAATGTACAATATGAAGCGTATTTTATTCCTTCTTCTAGCTCTTTTGCCTCTTTGGGCTTGGGCACAGATACCAACAGTTGACCCTGTCGGCACATACTATACGACGAACGATAAAGGCGAAGAGGAGACGGGCGATGTGAACGGACAAACGCTCAGCTCTCTCTTCCGTGTTGTGTTTACTGCAAATCCCACCATTCCTGACGGCTTCAAGAGTCAGGTCTGGTACGAGTGGACGATGTGGAAGACAGACAATCCAGCGACTATTCTTGTGCGAAGGAACGACGAGACATTCGAATACGAGTTTAGCGAAAGCGGCAGCTACACTGTTCAACTTAAAGCCATCTTCTATGGAGAGGAAGGCACAGAGGATTACGAGTTCCCTCAGGAAGGAGAAGATGCGAAGTACATCATCTTTACGATGAGCGAGAGCAAACTGGAGTTCCCTAACGGCTTCTCGCCGAATGGAGACGAATGGAACGAGACTCTCCACCCCAAAGATGGTTTCAAAGGAATCGTGAAATTTCATGCAGCCATCTTCAACCGTTGGGGCAAAAAACTTTATTCGTGGGACGATGTTCATGGCTCCTGGGATGGAAAGGTGAACGGCAAAACCGTGCCGGATGGCGTTTATTTCCTCAATGTCTCAGCTAAAGGCAGCGACGGTATCGACTACAACATCAAGAAAGCCATAAACGTCATTTCTGGATACAATAATGGCGAGGAAGAAGGCGGAACTTACGAGGAGTGATAATAAGATATGCGTGGAAGGTGCTCGCGTCCACAACCTGAAGAATGTGGATGTAGAGATTCCGCGCAACAGCCTTACCGTTATTACCGGCCTCAGCGGCAGCGGTAAGTCCTCTCTTGCCTTCGATACTATTTATGCAGAAGGTCAGCGTCGATATATCGAGACCTTCAGCGCTTATGCCCGCAACTTTATGGGCAACATTGAGAGACCTGATGTCGATAAGATAACAGGCCTCAGTCCTGTCATCAGCATCGAGCAGAAGACCACCAACAAGAACCCTCGAAGCACGGTTGGCACAACAACAGAAATCTACGACTTCCTTCGTCTGCTATACGCAAGGACAGCCGAAGCCTTTTCTTACGTTAGCGGCGAGAAGATGGTGCGCTATACAGAGGAGCAGATTATCGATTTGCTTCTGCACGAATATCTTGGCAAACGCATCATCTTGCTTGCTCCACTCATCAAGAACCGCAAGGGACACTACAAGGAACTCTTCGAGACGATTCGTCGCAAGGGATATATCTACGTACGTGTTGATGGCGAGATGAAGGAGATTGTGCCTGACATGAAGCTCGACCGATACAGGAATCACAGCATAGAGGTCGTGATTGACCGTCTGCAAGTGCAGGACAAAGACGACAAGAGGCTGGTTCAAAGCGTTGCAGTTGCCATGAAGCAAGGTGAAGGAGAAATGCTTGTCTGCGAAATCGACACGAACGAAGTGCGGCATTACAGCAAGCTCCTGATGTGCCCAACCAGCGGTATCTCCTATCGCGACCCTGCTCCCCACGACTTTTCATTTAATAGTCCTCAAGGTGCTTGCCCACGTTGCAAAGGCTTGGGCTTCGTTCATATCATCGACAGGAACAAGGTTATCCCCGACCCTAGCCTTTCGCTTCGCGATGGAGGCTTCGCTCCGCTTGGCAAAACAAAGCAAGCCATGATATTCTGGCAAGTGGAAGCTGTGCTCGAGAAGTACGATTGTACGGCAGACACACCGCTTGGCGAGGTTCCGGAAGAAGCGATTGATGAGATATTGGAAGGCAGTCCGGAACGCATTCGAATACCTGCCAGCAAGGCTAAGACCACAAATGATGTCTATACGGAGTTCGACGGATTGGTCAAGTACATTGAGCAGATGAAGGATGCAGAAGTTGGAGCTGCAGCTCAGAGATGGGCTGAACAGTTCAGCGGAACCTGCGAATGTCCAGAATGCAAAGGGCAGCGCTTGAAGAAAGAGAGTCTTCACTTCCTGCTCGACGGCAAGAACATCGCAGAAGTCTCTGCTCTGGAACTGAGTCAACTCTACGAATGGCTGGAAGGTCTGGACAGCAGAATGAGCGAACGCCAAAAGGCTATTGCACAGGAAATCACTAAGGAAATCAAGACGAGACTGAGGTTCTTGCTTGATGTCGGCCTTGATTACCTGTCGCTTTCGCGTCCCTCGATGAGCCTTTCCGGTGGCGAAAGTCAGCGCATCCGCCTTGCAACACAGATTGGCAGCCAGCTTGTGGGCGTCCTTTACATACTCGACGAACCCAGCATCGGCCTGCATCAACGCGACAATATCAAGCTCATCCATTCGCTTCAGGCACTTCGAGATGCGGGAAACACCGTGCTTGTGGTGGAACACGACCGCGAGATGATGGAGAATGCCGACTACATCGTCGATATAGGTCCACTTGCAGGTCGTCGAGGAGGCGAAGTCGTCTTTCAAGGAACATACAAGGAAATGCTGAAGACAGACACGCTGACGAGCAAATATCTTAAAGGGGAAATGAGCATAGACCCACCCTCGGAATACCGAAAAGGAAGCGGTCTTGAGCTTCGACTGAATGGCTGCACAGGCCACAACCTCAAGAATATCGACGTCTCCATCCCTTTAGGCAAGCTTATTTGCATCACTGGCGTGAGCGGAAGCGGCAAGAGTTCGCTCATTAGCGAAACGCTCTACCCCATCCTGAGCAAGCATTTCTACCGTTCCCTCACTGAGCCTCTGCCCTATCGCACCATTGAGGGACTGGAGAATATCGACAAGATAATCGACGTAGACCAGAGCCCTCTTGGCCGCACACCTCGCTCTAATCCAGCCACTTACACAGATGTCTTCACCGACATACGCAAGCTCTTCGTCGAACTTCCTGAGGCTCGAATCAGAGGTTACAAGCCTGGACGCTTCTCCTTCAACGTGAAAGGCGGCCGTTGCGAAACTTGTGGAGGCAACGGATACCGCACCATCGAGATGAACTTCCTGCCCAACGTCTTCGTTCCTTGCGAGGAATGTCGAGGCAAGCGATACAACAGAGAGACACTCGAGGTCAGGTTCAGAGGCAAAAGCATAGCGGATGTGCTCGACATGACCATCAATCAAGCGGTCGAGTTCTTTCAGAATCAGCCCACAATCCTCAGCAAGATCAAAGTCTTGCAGGAAGTCGGATTGGGTTACATAAAGCTTGGCCAGCCCAGCAACACCCTTTCAGGAGGTGAAAGCCAACGCGTCAAGCTGGCTGCAGAACTTGCCCGAAAGGACACGGGCCGCACGCTCTACATCCTCGACGAACCAACGACAGGACTGCATTTCGAAGACATTCGCGTTCTGCTTAGCGTGCTTGGAAAACTTGTGGACAAAGGCAACACGATTATCGTGATTGAGCACAATCCCGACATCATACGCTCTGCTGACTGGATTATCGAGATGGGACCAGGTGGAGGACGCAATGGCGGCGAGATTCTCTACTGCGGAGAACCAAAACTCGACACGTTAAGTTGAGGAACTCGACGTGTTAAGTTGAGAAACTCGACGTGTTAAGTTGAGGAACTCGACGTGTTAAGTTGAAGAACTCGACACGTTAAGTTGAGGAACTCGACGTGTTAAGTTGAGAAACTCGACGTGCTAAGTTGAGGAACTCGACGTGTCGTGTTTGGTTTTTCTCTGTGCCGAGTTGGGCTTCTCTACCCGCTGTTGGATGTTTTAGGAAACTTTTTCCCGTGTTTTGTTGCCAGATAAGATAATAAATTGTAACTTTGTCCTCGTGACACGCAAAGAGCTATACGAGATTATCGAAATTGATGAGGGCACGAATTTCCTGAGCCATCTCTATGATGTCTGCATGTTCATCATCATCATCCTGAGCGTCGTTCCGCTCATGTTCTGGGAGCATCACAGATATTTCTTCTATATAGAGGTGTTTACGACGACCGTCTTCATCATCGATTACATACTTCGTTGGATTACAGCCGACTTTCGCCTCGGGCAAGGCAAACACTCGTTCGTGAACTATCCCTACAGTTTCTGGGCAATCATCGACCTGCTCTCCATCCTGCCGAGCTTCCATATCTTGGGCAGCAACTTCAAGATACTGCGTACACTTCGCATGTTGAAGACGCTCCGACTACTGAAAGCCTTGCGCTACTCGGAGCAGGTGTTCATCTTCATGGACGTGCTGAAAAAGGAACGGAAAGTCTTGGCGTCGGTGCTTATGTTTGCGATAACGTACATCTTCATCACGGCTCTGGTGATGTTCAACTTCGAACCTCACGTCAATCCGATTACGGGCGAAACCACCTTCCGCTCATTCCTCGACGCGCTTTACTGGTCCACAGTTACTTTGACAACTGTAGGCTACGGCGACCTCTGCCCAGTAACGGACTTGGGACGCATCATCAGTATGCTTTCCGCACTCTTCGGAATAGCCGTGATAGCACTTCCTTCTGGCATTATCACCGCAAGCTATCTCGACGAACTGCACAAGATAGAAAGGCAAAAAGAACGTGAGAAAAAGTTGAAAGAACAGAATAACCAATAAACCAAACAAACACCCCCCATGTCCTTGATGATTGTCTTTAAGCTTTTAGGCTCGTTGGCATTGCTGATGTTCGGCATGAAGTCGATGAGCGAAGCACTCCAGAAGATGGCTGGCCCACAGTTGCGACATGTGCTTGGCGCAATGACCACAAACCGCTTCACAGGAGCCTTGACCGGTATGTTCGTGACGGCTGCCGTGCAAAGCTCTACAGCCACGACCCTGATGACTGTCTCGTTCGTGAACGCAGGACTGCTCACGCTCGTGCAAGCCATCTCTGTCATCATGGGAGCCAACATAGGAACCACCCTGACGGCATGGATCATGTCGCTCGGAATGGGCTTCAACATCTCCGACTTCGTCTATCCTGCCTTCTTCCTCGGCATCATCCTTATATACATGAAGAAGCGTCGCATCGTGGGCGACTTCCTTTTTGGCGTCGCGTTCCTCTTTCTGGGTTTGGCCACGCTGAAGGAGACAGGCTTCTCGCTCGTCGATAGTCCGGAATCGAAGGAAGCCATCACCGCCTTCTTCTCAGAGTTCAGCAACGGAGGCTTCCTCGTTTCGCTCCTCTTCCTGCTCATCGGCACGGTGCTGACCCTATGCGTCCAAAGCTCGGCAGCCATCATGGCCATCACGATGATGCTCTGCTCGACGGGCGTCCTGCACATCGAACAAGGCGTTATGCTCGTCTTGGGCGAGAATGTCGGCACCACCATCACGTCGAACATCGTAGCACTCAGCGCCAACACACAAGCACGCCGCGCTGCCTTCGCTCACCTCAGCTTCAATGCCGTAGGCGTCTTCTGGGTGCTGCTCCTGATGAGACCTTTCTTCGCGATGGTCTGCCATTTCTCAGGCTTCGACCCCGCCATGAGCCCCGACGACAGCAGTTTCGCTATCAAGGCAAGCGTTGCGCTCGCAACCTTCCACTCCGCCTTCAACATCAGCAACACGCTCTTGCTCATCTGGTTCATCCCGCAAATTGAGAAGTTCGTATGCTGGGTTATCAAGCCTAAAAGCTCTAAAGATGAAGAGGATTTCCGCCTGCACTTCATCACTGCAGGCATTATGAAGACGCCCGAACTGTCTGTCCTTGAAGCGCATAAGGAGATATCTTCTTTCAGCATTCGCATCCAACGCATGTTCGGAATGGTTCATGAACTGCTCACAGAAAAGGACCAGAACAAGTTCACAAAGCTCTTCAACCGCATCGAGAAGTACGAGAACATCGCAGACAACATGGAGATAAGCATCGCGGAATACCTCGATCAGGTGAGCGACGCGCATCTCAGCGACGAGACAAAGGCTAAGATTCGTGCCATGCTTCGCGAAATATCTGAGGTTGAAAGCATTGGCGACTCGTGCTACCACATGGCACAGACCATCAACCAAAAGGTGCAAGGCAAGAAGGAGCACTTTACCGAAGAGCAGTATGAGCATCTGCATGCCATGATGAACCTCATCGACCAGGCCCTGACGCAGATGAACCAACTGATGAGCGGCAGGAAAGACTACTTCGACGTCTACAAGTGCTACAACACGGAGAAGGAAATCAACAACTATCGCGACCAGCTAAAGTCGCAAAACATCTTCGACGTCAACAATCACAAGTACACTTACGGCATCGGCACCATTTATATGGAGCTCATCAACTCGTGCGAAAGGCTGGCAGACTATGTCGTAAATGTCGTTGAGGCCCGCACTGGAACAAAGATGCATTAGTTATAGCGGTTCTTTCAGCGTTAGCTCTTGAAGTTCTTCAACTGTTCCGTTGAAGATATTGCAATCCACAAAGCCCTTAATGCCCGAGACTTTGCCGCAATCAGTGTGTTGCCAGAAAGTCCACTTGCCTTTATAAGCAAGCTTCTCAACATAATAATGCGCTATCCAATAAGGATAAGCGTCGAACTCTGGCGTGTTGAGATAGTCTATTTTGAACTTGTAACCCGTATAAAGAATGGGCTTCACGCCATACTCTTTCTCAACGATATCGAGCCAAGTTTTAACGTCTCGACGAAGCTGTTCGGGCGTCAAATCACCCTTCTTCTCGATGTCAAGAACGGGGGGTAAGTCGCCTGGTTCAAGTTGAGCAATTGATAAGTAGAACTCCGCTTGCTTACGAGGACTAACACCCGGCACGAAGAAATGGTAAGCGCCTCGTATCAAGTCGTTTCGTTTAGCGTTGGCGAAGTTGCGATTAAAGTTGTCGTCGAAGAGTTTCTCGCCTTCTGTTGCCTTAATAAACACAAAGCTTACAGGCGCATCTCCCATCGAAGCATTACGAAGTTTCTCCCAGTTGACACGTTCCTGATAATGGCTAATGTCAACACCTCGCACTTCGTAACCTTCGGGAAAAGTAGGTTCGCCATAAATTGCACGCCAACGAAAGCTGAAAGGACTGACGAAGAAGTGATAGAAAAGCCCTACATAAGCGGCAGTAATCAATAGTCCGCCAAGCCAAATCGTCCAGGAAGGGAAGCCTCGGAAGAGGCGCAAGAAGCCGAACCCACGGGAAGTTTGTTTCCTCTTCCCGCGGGTTTGCTTTCTCTTTCCGCTCGTCTTCCTTCTTTGAGGATGATGCGAAGCGATTTGTTTCCTTTCCTGTTGTGCGGACATTTATGCTTGTTCAAGAGCAAGCGTCTTGGTGCATTGGTCGCACACCTCGCTTGGACCCCAGTACTGGATGGGACCCGGGTAAACGTAGCAAGTGTTCTTTGCCCACTCTTCACGCTTGCTTGCGAAGAACTTGAAGGGTGCTCCGTCGAGTTCTACGAGGGCTT
Source organism: uncultured Bacteroidales bacterium (assembly GCA_902778625.1). GTDB lineage: Bacteria > Bacteroidota > Bacteroidia > Bacteroidales > Bacteroidaceae > Physcousia. Next base: position 118,721 of record CACYYM010000002.1, on the reverse strand, counting down.
TGCGGATAACAGGCTTCATTGCACCGTTTCTGCGCTCCATGTTCATCATCATCGTGATAGGCACACCACCTGCAATCCACTCAGCTGCTGGAGCGGTTGTATTCTTGATGACGCTCATGTAACCGGTCTTACCGTTAGCGATGAGGCGGCTGGCGTTGTAGCCGAGGCTGTAGCAGTAGTCGGCATCATAGTTGCTGGGAGCAGCACAACGACCTTCGTAACCGAAGAAGTGGTGCTGAGCGGAGAACTTGCCATTGTACTTGCCTTCCTTCTTCCATGCGTCGAGCTTCATGGCAACCATTGCCGAGAGGAGCTTTTCTGTCTCGATAAGGCTGACCTGAACGTTGCCGTGGGGATCGCGGTCGAGGCAGAGCTGACGCTCAACATCCTTGGGAAGAGACTCGAGGACGGCAAGGTTCTCGGGTGCGATATGACTCTTCACGAAAGCAACCTGCGCGTCTTTGCTCTCGAACTCACGGCTCTCGCCAGTTGCGGGATCTGTCAGAACCTCGTTGAGCTCTGCAATAAGTTTCTTGATGGCGGGAATGAACTCGATAAGACCTTCTGGGATGAGGACGGTACCAAAGTTATTACCTTCGGCAGCACGGTCAGCCACAATCTTTGCGATATAAGTGACAACGTCGTCCAAACTCATGGCTTTCTGCTCAACTTCTTCGCTGATGAGGCAAGCGTTGGGCTGAGTCTGGAGAGCACACTCCAGGGCGATATGGCTTGCGCTACGGCCCATGAGTTTGATGAAGTGCCAGTACTTGCGAGCACTATTGCAGTCGCGCTGGATGTTGCCAATCAGCTCGCTGTAAGTCTTACAAGCAGTATCGAAGCCGAAGCTCGTTTCAATCTGCTCGTTCTTCAAGTCGCCGTCAATCGTCTTGGGGCAGCCAATCACCTGCACACCATAGTTCTTGGCAGCATAGTACTCAGCCAGGACGCAAGCGTTAGTGTTGCTATCGTCACCACCAATAATAACGAGCGCTTTGATGCCGAGTTTGCGGAGAATCTCGATACCACTCTCGAACTGGCTTTCCTTCTCGAGTTTTGTACGGCCAGAGCCAATGATGTCGAAGCCGCCAGTGTTGCGATATTCGTCGATAAACTCGTCGGTGAACTCGACATACTTGTGGTCAACGAGTCCGCCAGGACCCATCAGGAAGCCATACAGCTTGCTCTGCTTGTTGAGAGACTTAACGCCGTCGTAAAGGCCACTGATGACATTGTGTCCGCCAGGAGCTTGACCTCCACTAAGAATGATACCTACGTTAATCGGTTCGAAAGGTTTCTGTTCGCCAGCCTCAAAGGTGATGACGGGCATTCCATACGTATTGGGGAACATTGCCTTGATTTCTTCTTGATTGCCAACACTTTGAGTTGCAGCACCTTCCACTGCTACAACAGGTCCCTGCAAAGCCTTGGGGAGCTTGGGCTGATAGGCGGCACGAGCCACCTGAAGTGCACTTTTCTTCATGATTCTTGTGTTTATGAGTTTATAAGTTATGTTTTCGCGTGCAAAGTTACGACAATAAATCCAAACTACAAAATATATAGTTAGCAAAGTTAACGTGGGTAGTTTGCAAAGACAACACGTCGAGTTTGTAAAGTTAACACGTCGAGTTTGCAGACTTAACACGTCGAGTTTGCTAATTAGCTTAACCTATTTGCTCGACACTCAAAGATGGAAATTGCAAAATAACATAAAAGTTTTGCCGATTTCGTTTGGCAAATCAGAAAAAATATGTATCTTTGAAGTCTGAATACACATTATATATTTATAATAAGATGAAACGTAAAGACCTGAAAAAACACATCAACTACCTCTGCGGCGAACTCTTGGCTGAGTGCATGGCCGCTTCGTCTTTTAGCAAAAAGGACAACAAGCAGGACATCGAGAACGTGATGCTGGGCATTGCCAAAATGCAGAACGACTGGATTTGCCGCCTCTCGCATGTCGAACCAGGCAGCACCAAGCTCTTCTTCAAAAAGCTGAAAGAGGACATGCAGAAGCGAACAGATGAGATTGTTGACCAGATACAGAACCTGTAATGCTTAATAGTTTTTGTCACAAGCTTCTCTTCGATTGGTTCCACTTCACGGAGACCATTACAGAACCTCTGCCCGAAAAATGCATCATTGCACTCGCTCCGCACACAAGCAACTGGGACTTCATCATCGGCAACCTCTATAGCCGAGCCAAAGGCTTCCATTGCGACTTCCTGATGAAAAAGGAGTGGTTCTTCTGGCCAATGGGCATCCTGATGCGAAGACTTGGCGGCATTCCCGTCTATCGAAGCAAGCAAATGCACTCGACAGACATCATAGCCGAACAGGCAAAACAGGCAAAGAAGTTCCGCCTCTGCATTACACCAGAAGGAACGCGCAAGGCTCAGCCCGAATGGAAGAAGGGCTTCTACTACATCGCCCTTAAAGCCGAAATACCCATCCTGCTCTACGGTCTCGACTTCGCAGACAGAAAGATTGTCTGCACCAAGACGATTGTCCCCAATGGCGACATCGAAGCGCAAATGCAAGAGATTAAAGAATACTACGCAGGTTTCAAAGGACTGCACCCAACGCAATTTACAATTTGACAATTTACAATTTACAATTATATGAAACGCATATTATTTCTCCTCTTTTACCTTTTCATCTTTTTCCCTTTTAGCATTTTATTGGCCCAAGACAACGGCATTCAAAATCTTCGCGAATACTTCGAACAATATACAAACCCCAATTTCCCCAACCTGAAGAAAATCACGGTTGAGGACATACAAACTGATGCGGCAGCAAAGAAGATGACCATCGTGCTGAGCGACAACTTCATAGCCCAACCCGTGACACCGCTCGTCGTGGGCGACCTATACAATGAAGTGAAGCGACTCTTGCCAATGCCCTTCAATACCTACAACATTTCTATTGTCAGTGCAGGAAGCCCCATCGAACAACTCATCCCGACAAGCATGCTGGACAGAGCTGACACATCGCGTGTCTATAAACGTGAACTCTTCAAAGGCAACCCTTGGGTAACACCGATGAGCCATCCATACTCTATCAAGAAAGGCTTACAAGGGCGACATCTCGGCATTTGTCACAGCCACGGCAAATACTTCAGCTTCGACAAGAAAGAGTGGATCTGGCAACGCCCAAGGCTGTTCTGCACGACGGAAGATATGTTCACGCAAACCTTCGTGGTGCCCTATCTCATTCCAATGCTACAAAATGCAGGAGCAGTCGTATTCAGTCCAAGAGAACGAGATTGGCAGAAGCAGGAAATAATTGTCGATAACGACTTCATTTGGGACGGCAGTCGCTACGAGGAACGTGTCAGCAAATATCATTGGCAATACGGTGGCATAGGCTTCGGCCATAATCAGGAAGGTTACGAAAACGGCGAGAATCCTTTCCGCAGAGGTACTTTCCAAATTGCCGAGGCAACGAAAGACAAACGCACGACAAGCGATGCTGTATGGATACCCGAAATTCCCGTTGAGGATGATTACGCTGTCTATGTCTCTTATCAAACCATGCCGAACAGCATTCCAGATGCTATCTATACAGTCAAGCACGGCGGTACAGAGACAGAGTTTCGCGTCAATCAGCAAATGGGTGGCGGCACCTGGGTTTATCTCGGAACGTTCCATTTTACAAAAGGCAAAGAGGACGACAACAACATCAAGCTCACCAACTTCAGCAACTACAAAGGTGTTGTAACTGCCGATGCAGTTCGTCTTGGTGGTGGTATGGGCAACATCGTTCGTGGCGACTCGACGATGGACATTCCCATTGGCAGCGACTTACCCCGTTGTCTTGAAGCTGCCAGATACTCAGCTCAATGGTACGGAATGCCGGACAGCGTCTATTCCAAGAGAGGTGACAACGATAGCAGGGACGACGTCAACACCCGTCCGTACGCTGTAAACTATGTGGCAAGAGGCAGCGGATACTTAAACGACAGAGAAGGCTCTGGGCTTCCGCCAGTTCTTGACGGGGAAGCAGTTCGTGGTCTTGGCGTTCCCATCGAACTTTACATGGCTGTTCATAGCGATGCAGGCTGGAGAGCAGACAACACGCTTGTCGGTTCACTCGGCATCTACACGACAGGCTTCTACAATGGCATCACAGCGACAGGGCTTTCAAGGCTGGTCAGTCGCGACCTTTGCGACCTTGTGATGACACAAATCAACAATGACTTAATGCGCGAACTGGGCTTCTGGAACCGTCGAGACCTGTACGACAGGAACTATGGCGAAAGTCGTGATGCACAGATGCCTGCTGTTCTGCTCGAGATGCTGAGCCACCAGAACTGGGCAGACATGCGGTTCGGACACGACCCATACTTCAAGTTCCTAATGTCACGCGCTATATATAAAGGCATACTTCGCTTCGTCTCGACCAGTCATGGTGGCAAAGACGTTGTTGTTCAGCCGCTTCCTGTTGCTGGACTGAGTGCAGAAGCGAACAAGGAGAAGAGTGAGATAACCGTTCGCTGGACACCAAGAGAAGACCCTTCCGAGCCCACATCAAAGCCTGATGGGTATATTGTCTATATGAAGAAAGCAGGCGAGGACTTCGACAATGGACATTATGTAAATGGACACGATTGTGTTTATCAGATGCAAGCCGAGCCCGGAATGCTTTACAGCTTCCGTGTTGATGCCTATAACGAAGGCGGAACAAGCTTGACGAGCGACATTGTAAGCGCTGCAATTGCATTGACAGACAATGCACCTTCCGTCCTGCTTGTTGATGGTTTCCAAAGACTTGCAAGCCCTCTTCCTTTTGATAACGAGACAACTGGCGGTTTCGACTTTGACACAGATCCTGGCGTGATTGATGTGAAGACGGTCGGTTATTGTGGACGTCAGATTAGCTTCAACAAGAGTAATTACGGCAAGGAAGTTGACGATGGGTTTGGAGTGAGCAGCGATGAGTTCGAGGGAATGTTCCTCGCAGGCAATACGCATGACTATAGTGTCCGCTATGCTGCAGACATTCTCAAGACGCATCCCGATTGCAACATCAGCAGCTGCAACACCATTCAACTGCCTCGCGTTGACCTTCGCAGCTATCGTATCGCCAATTTCATCCTTGGTGCACAAAAGGACGACGGCTATTCCCTGACACGTCGTAAGGCTTTTACCGACGAGATGCTGACAGCCATCTCTCAGTTGACGCTTCAAAACTCGTCGATTCTTGTGAGCGGTGCATTCATCGGAAGCGACATGCACAATGCGCAACAGGATGCTTTCATCGCCGACAAGCTGAAGTATCGCTACGTTTCAATTGCTCCGACAGACAGCATCTGCTTTGTTCAAGGCCTGAACAACACGGCAACCATCTATAGCAATCCCAATGAACAGAACTATTGGGTAAAGAGTACGGACGTCATTGAAGGCGTCGGTGGCGCTTTCAGCACGATGGTTTACACGAAAGGCAACCATTCGGCCGCCGTTGCTTATCCAGGTCCCAACTATCGCGTCTTAGCATTCGGTTTCCCGCTCGATTGCATCAAAGACGATGAAGCACGACAGAACATTCTCGGCATCTCGATAGATTATCTGTTAGGGAAATAAATTGTCACAATGTTTAAACGCTAAATAATCATAAGATGTACACGATACTTTGCAACATGAAGGGCTCTCGTAAGCTCTCTGTCGATGAAACTCACCTCAAAACTATCGACCGCTATTCTCTCTTCAGCGACTTGCTCGACAGCAACGGCATTGTCGAAGAGGGTGTTCTCGAGAAGCTGCGACTGAATGTGCGAAGCTTGCTTGGAGGCGAACCAGACCCAGAGTTGCTCGACCTTTGTGAACGCATTCTCTTCCACAACGACATGAAAGCCTTTGGCTTGCATCAGCTCATCCTGCTCTACATCGATTGGAAGAAAGAGCAATCATAAAGACCAATTGGCTTCCCACAACACGCAAAGAAATGGATCTGCGTGGTTGGGATTGTGCTGACGTGATACTCTTCAGCGCTGATGCCTACGTGGACCATCCGGCATTCGGAGCTGCTGTAATAGGACGTTTGCTTGAAGCTGAAGGCTTGCGTGTTTGCATCGTGCCACAACCAGATTGGCATGGCGACTTTCGCGACTTCAAGAAGCTTGGGCGTCCTCGACTCTTCTTTGGCATCTCGCCAGGTTGTATGGACAGCATGGTCAATAAATACACCGCTGCTCGACGTTTGAGGAGCGAAGATGCATACAGCCCTGATGGGCGTCACGACTTGCGTCCCGAGTACCCCACCATTGTCTATACCGACATCTTAAGGAAGCTTTTCCCTGATGTTCCCATTGTACTTGGTGGCATAGAGGCAAGTTTGCGAAGAGTAATGCATTACGACTATTGGCAGGAACGCTTCCGTCCAAGCATCCTCTGCGATTGCGATGCTGACCTCATCACTTATGGCATGGGTGAGAAGCCAACGTTGGAACTCGTGCGACGACTCAACGAAGCCATCAACGACTTTCATCCCCTACTCTATTACGACGAGAATGGCGAGGCTAGCATCACAAGGGAAGTGCTTCGAGAAGTGGCAAAAGAACTTCTGCAGACTGCTTGGCTCATGAAAAAGGAAGACATTCCGGGAGGCATTAAACAAGACGACATCGTTCTGCACAGCTTCGAAGATTGCCTTCGAGAGCCAAAGCTTCATGCTGAGAACTTCCGACACATAGAAGAGGAAAGCAACAAGATTCATGCTCAGCGACTTCTGCAAGCGACAGGAAACAAATGGGTTGTAGTGAACCCTCCTTACCCACCTTTGACTTCAGAAGAGCTCGACCAAAGCTTCGACTTGCCTTACACGCGACTGCCACACCCCAAGTACAAAGGCAAACGCATTCCTGCCTACGAGATGATTAAGTTTAGCGTGACGCTTCATCGCGGCTGTTTTGGCGGTTGTGCTTTCTGTACGATAAGCGCTCACCAAGGAAAGTTCATCGTGAGCCGTTCGAAGGAAAGCATATTAAAAGAGGTGAAGGCAATCACCAAAATGCCCGACTTCAAAGGTTACCTCAGCGACCTTGGCGGGCCGAGTGCCAACATGTACATGATGAAGGGCAAACGACAGGAACTTTGCGAGAAGTGCAAACGTCCATCGTGCATTCATCCTGCTGTTTGTCTGAACCTGAACGGCGACCATCGACCATTGCTCGACATCTACCGAAGTGTCGATGCGTTGCCCGGAATCAAGAAAAGCTTCATTGGAAGCGGTGTTCGCTACGATATGTTGCTTCATGATTGGAAGGACGAGAACTTGAATCGAGCAGCAAGGGCATACACGAAAGAGCTCATCACAAGGCACGTGAGCGGACGCTTGAAGGTTGCTCCAGAGCACACGAGCGACAAGGTGTTAAACGTGATGAGAAAGCCTTCGTTCAGCCTCTTCCGACAGTTCAAGTGTATCTTCGATAGGACATGCAGAGAAGCAGGACTTCGGCAGCAACTCATTCCCTACTTCATCAGCTCACACCCTGGCTGCACGGTACGCGACATGCAAGAGCTTGCTGCCATCACAAAGCAGCTTGACTTCAAGCTCGAGCAAGTACAAGACTTCACTCCGACACCTCTCACTGTCAGCACAACTTGCTGGGCAACAGGCTATCATCCCTACACTCTCGAGAAGATATTTAGCGCAAAGACACCAGAGGAAAAGAAACAGCAGAACAGCTTCTTTTTCCTCTGGAAGGACGAAAATAAGAAATTAAGAAAGTAAAAACTTATGCAAAGCGAATGGTTTGAATGCAAGGTCCGTTACGACAAGACCTTGGAGAGCGGTCTCATCAAGAAGACCACAGAGACATATCTGGTTGACGCCCTCAGCTTTACGGAAGCAGAGAAGCGTTTCATTGAAGAGATTGAGCCTTTCATGACAGGCGAGTTCATGGTGACCGACATCAAGCGAGCACGTTTGACCGACCTCTTCGACAGCGATGACCTGAACGACGACAAGTGGTTCAAAGCACGTATCGCCTACATCTCTATCGACGAGAAGACTGCTGTAGAGAAGCGAACCGTGCAGAATGCTCTCGTTCAGGCAAACGACTTCCATCGTGCGCTCGCCAGGCTCGATGAAGGCATGAAGGGCACACTTGGCGAATGGGTCATCGTTTCCATTACGGAGACCGCCATCATTGATGTGTTTAAGTTCAAAGCAGCGACTGAAGAGGAGCAGCCGAAGATAAAGAAAGCAAATGATAAGCCCAAGGGAAAGAATAAGTGAAATTAAGCGGACTTTGCCTGAAGGTGTTCGTCTTGTGGCAGTGAGCAAGTACCATCCGGCCTCGATGATTCAGGATGCTTACAATGGTGGGCAGCGCATCTTTGGCGAGAGCCATGTGCAGGAGCTTATGCAGAAGCAGGAAGTGCTGCCGAAGGACATTGAATGGCACTTCATCGGGCACTTGCAGACGAATAAGGTGAAGTACATTGCACCGTTTATCAGCCTCATTCATGCCGTCGATTCGGAGCACTTACTGAAAGAGATAGACAAGCAGGCGAAGAAGTGTGGGCGCGTCATACCAGTGCTCATGCAAGTGCACGTAGCAAAGGAAGAAACGAAGTTCGGCTTCCTGTCCGACGAGCTTTTGGCGTTCATGCAAAGCAACGCTTGGCAACAATACGAGAACGTCAGCATCGAAGGTTTAATGTGTATGGCTACGAACACAGACGACGAAGCCCAAATTGCCTCCGAGTTCGAGCAAGCCCATCGGTTGTTCGAAGCAATTGTCAAACTGCCAAATTGCCAAAATGTCAAATTCAGGGTTTGTTCTTGGGGTATGTCAGATGACTATCCCATTGCCGTCGAACACGGAAGCAATATGATCCGCATCGGAAGTCTCATCTTTGGCGAACGGATTTATTAGCTTCTAAAGACGACAAAAGCCTCCCTCTTGATATAAAGGGCTGGAGACGCTTCTTCAAAACGCCGCACGCGGGGATTCCAAACGCCGCACGCGGAAATGCCAAACGCCGCACGCGGAAATTGCAATCCCCGCGTGCGGCGTTTTGAAATCCATCTATGTTGAGATAAATTATTAAGGCAAATTTATGCAAGTTTATGTGTACAGGAAGCGCTTAATACTCTTCTTTGGCGTCTTCTCGAACTCTTGTTCCATCACCTTGATGCTAAAGAGCTGAGCATATTGCGGCAAGTTCGGATTGATTTCCTTGCGGTTCTGCTCCATAATGTTCTCAATGTCCTCTTTGCTGAGACGAAGCTTCTTGACTTGCTCCTGGTCGGGATATACTAGCCCGACAAGCTTGTCTTCGCGCTGCACAACAAGGCACTCGTTTACCAATGTCATGTTCGAGAGTTTGTCTTCTATCTCTTCGGGATAGACGTTCTGCCCATTCGCTCCAAGCAACATGTTCTTGCTTCTGCCTTTGATAAAGAGGTTTCCATGACGATCGAGCACTCCGAGGTCGCCCGTATGATACCAACCGTCAGCATCTATGGAAGCCTTTGTAGCTTCTTCGTTCTTGTAATAACCCAGCATGACGTTCAAACCTCGCGTTAATATCTCGCCAGGAATGTTGATAGGGTCAGGACTATCAATGGTAAGTTCCTGATGGATGACGCTCTTACCACAACTGCCCACGATCTGTTCTTTCCAGTCGTTGTATGTAATGATAGGCGCACACTCTGTTGCTCCATAACCCACTGTATAATGGAAACCAATGTCGTGAAGCAGCTGCTCTATCTCCCTGTTTAAGGCAGCACCGCCAATGATGAGTTCATAGAAATTGCCACCGAGGGCTTGAGTCAAGCCGTCGCAGATCTTTTTCTTAATGCGGTCACCAATGACAGGAACTTGCATGAGCATCCTCACGCCTGGGTCTTGTATGCGAGGCATCACAGCTTTTCGAACTACTTTCTCAATGATGAGAGGCACAACAATAAGGACGACAGGTTTCACTTCCGCTAAGGTTCGCATCAGAATAGTCGGCGAAGCGGCTTTCGTCAGGAAGTTAACATGGACACCTCGCATGAATTCGAACGTGAACTCGAATGCCATACCATACATGTGAGCCATTGGCAGCATCGATAGCACCTTGTCGCCGGCCTTGATTTCATCGCCCAAAACATTATAGGCAAAGTCGCAGTTCGACCAGAGCGCCCTGTATGGTAGCATGACGCCCTTTGAGTTGCTGGTCGTTCCACTTGTATAGTTCAGCACAGCAAGCTCGTCGGGACTGTCCTTGTAATAGCTTAAGAGCTCAGGCAGGAAACGGCTCGGGAACTTCTCTCCAAAGAGACGGTTGAGGTTCTCGCGAGCATAAGCAAGCTTCTCATTACGGCATACGAGCAAGCTGTAATCGACAAGTGAGATGATGCCAAGCAGGTCGGGCATCTCGTCGGCATTGAGCGCCGGCCAAACCTTATCGCCAACAAAGAGCAGCTTTGCTTCCGAATGATTAATGATGTCGTGAACCTGCGAAGGATGGAACTCGTGAAGAACCGGCACTGCAACTGCTCCATATGTCAAGACTGAGAAGAAAGCTGCTCCCCATCGGCTGAGGTTTCTGCCGCAAAGAGCAATCTTATCGCCAGGTTTGATGCCCGCTTCCTCAAAGAGAATATGAAGCTTCTCTATGATACGCGCAACATCTTTATATTGCAGGGTGAAGACTCCGTAATCGGACATCGAGTCGAGGAACCAATGCTCCTGAATCGACTTCAATATCATCTCATTATATGAAGGTACAATCGTTGTATTCATTTGCACATTTTCATTAATTCTGTGCAAAGATACGCTAAATTTCGGTACATACCAAACAATTTGACAAATATTTTTGCACAAAAGAAGAAAAATCGTGCAAAAGTGGCGAGGTTATAGTTATTCTTTGTACTTTTGTGTCGGGAAACACTATAAAATATATAATGTATTAAACCTTTTTGATGTCTTAAGGTCAAATAAGAAAATCGAATTAAATATGAAGAATAATTGCAAGCACCAACAAGAAATGAATCGTCGCCAATTCTTGGAGCGATTGGGACTCGGTTCGGCAACTGCTTTGTCGTTGATTACTGTCGGCTCTGTACCGATGATTGGTTCGACTCGAAAAGCCGGGAAAGCTCTCGACGGTGATGTTCCCGAACAAATTAAAATGACTTATCGCGTTCAAAACGGCACTGGCGAACACATTTCGCTGCTTGGTTTTGGTATGATGCGTTTGCCTCGTGAACAAGAGCAGGTAAACGAATTGGTTGACTATGCTCTGGCTCATGGCATCAACTACTTTGATACTGCCCCGATTTATGGTGGCGGAAACAACGAGACAGCTACCGGTAATGCCTTGAGCCGCCATCCTCGCGACAAATATTATGTCGCCACGAAGATGTCCAACCAGAACGATCAGCTCTGGAACTTCGAGAAAGCGAAAGAGATGTACGACAATTCGTTCCGCAAGTTGCAAGTGGATTACATCGACTACTACCTGCTGCATAGCGTTGGTGGCGGTGGCATCGATAACCTCAAGGCTCGCTTCATCGACAACGGACTGCTGGACTTCCTCTTGGAGGAACGTAAGGCAGGACGCATACGTCACCTCGGATTCAGCTATCATGGCGATGTGAAAGTCTTCGACTGGCTGCTTGACAATAACGACAAATACCATTGGGACTTCGTACAAATCCAGATGAACTACCTTGACTGGACGCATGCACAAAGAGGCAGAGGCCGTCGTCGTGGTGATGCAAACGCGGAATATCTTTATGGCAGACTCGAGAAGTTGGGCATTCAGGCAGTAATCATGGAGCCGCTTCGAGGCGGTGGACTGGCAAATGTGCAGGATGATGTACGCGAACAGCTTGCTCGTGCCCGTAAAGACGACTCGCCTGCTCGCTGGGGTTTCCGTTGGGTTGGTTCAAAGCCAAATGTGCTCACAGCTTTGAGCGGCATGAACAGGATGGAACATCTCAAAGAGAACTTGGAAACCTTCTCGCCTCTTGACCCCTGTACAAACATAGAGAACGAGCTTCTGGAACGCATCGCAGACAAGATGTCGGGCATGCCCACCATCGGTTGCACCACTTGTGCTTATTGTATGCCCTGCAAGCATGGTGTAGATATTCCTGGCAATTTTGCCTTTTACAACAAGGCTGTCGTGGACGGACGTCTGCCTCTTCCCGATGCTTCGGCACCAGATTTCGAGGAGAAACGCCAGGCTTATCTCACAGCTTATCAGGCTGCAATCCCCAACAAGGCACGCGCTAACAGATGTCAGGACTGCGGAGAATGTCTCCCAAAATGTCCTCAGCAACTGCCCATCCCAACCCATCTGAGCAAACTCGTCGAGATGACAAGGAAGAAACAAGCATGAAAAATGAAAGAATGAAAGAATAAAGAAATGAAAAAGACAATATTAAAATCACTCGCTCTCATCGGAGCATTCCTCTTTCTGACAAGTCAAACCGTCGAAGAACCCGTGATGACAAAGCAGAAAGACGTTACCATCATCAACACCACAACACTTGCAACCGACATCGAAGGCTATGTAAGCACGACGCCGGTCAAGGTTTATATCAAAGCCGGAAAAGTGCTGAAGGTCGAGGCTCTAGAGAATGAAGAGACGCCAAAGTACTTCGATATGGTCGTGAAAGGCTTGATGAAGAAGTGGAACGGCCAGCCGGTCAAGACTGCAGCAAAGGCAAAAGTGGACGTCGTGACAGGTGCAACTGTTTCATCTGAAGCAGTCATCGAGAACGTTCGACGCGGCATAGCTTACTACAACTACGCCAACAAGAAGTAATCAAGAGTTAAGAAAGAAGGGGCTCCTCTTTCTTAATTATCAATTATTACTTGTAAAATTATCGTTTCCCCTACTCTGTTCGTTTCGCTTCGTTCCAGAGTTCATCCATTTGAGCAAGGGTCATCTCTTTGAGTTGAAGCCCTTGCTCTTTTGCTTTCTGCTCGACAAAATTGAAGCGGCGAATGAACTTCTGGTTCGTATGCTCAAGCGCATTGTCCGGGTTGATGTGGTAAAGACGAGCGGCATTAATGAGGCTAAAGAGGAAATCACCATATTCGGCAGTTTGTTTCTCTATGTTATCCTCCTTCATTAACTCGGTTTGAAGTTCGCCAAGCTCTTCTTTGACTTTGTCCCAAACGTCCTCTTTCTTGTCCCAATCAAAGCCGACAGCCCTCGCCTTGTCTTGTATGCGATAGGCTTTGATGAGTGAAGGAAGCGAAGTCGGCACGCCGCCAAGGACAGTTTTGTTGCCGTCCTTTTCCTTTTGCTTGATTTGTTCCCACGCCATCACCACTTCGCCAGCAGTCTTAGCCACTGCGTCGCCATAAACATGAGGGTGGCGGAAGATGAGTTTATCACAGAGTTTATTGCAAACGTCGGCAATGTCGAACTGTCCCTTCTCACTTCCAATCTTCGCATAGAACACGATGTGAAGCAAAACGTCACCTAGTTCTTTTTCAATGTTGGGCACGTCATCCTTCAACAAGGCTTCGCAAAGTTCGAAAGTTTCCTCAATCGTGTTGGGACGAAGGCTCTCGTTTGTCTGCTTATGATCCCAAGGACACTTCTCTCTCAGGTTGTCCATAACGTCCAGCAAACGACCGAACGCTTGCAGTTTCTCCTCTTTTGTATGCATTTCTTTATTCTTTCTTAATTTTATTGCACAAAGTTACACCTTTTTGTGCAAAATGGCGTGCAAAAAGGGCTGAAACGTTGCACAAACCGTAAAAAAGTGGAAAAATCCTTGCAGGAATGAACAAAAAACCTTTACTTTGCATCGTCAAAACATTATTAACGCACTAAAAACTGATTGCCTATCGACAAACATTACTCCAAAACCAAAGTTTGAGACGTAATGAACAACTTATCTGCAATGACCGATCATGAGTTGGTCGTATTGTATGAAGAAGGTAACGATAGTGCATTTGATGTTTTGCTTGCCAGACATCAGGCTTATATCTATTCCTATATCCTCTTTTTAGTAAAGGATAGCGAAGTTGCCAACGACTTCTTTCAGGACACGTTCCAACGTGCCATCATTGCCATTCGCAGTCACAAGTACCAGACGAGCGGCAAATTCAGTGCTTGGCTTACGCGTATCGCGCACAATCTCATAATAGATAAGAGCCGCGAGTGCGAGACGACTTGCACCGTTCGCGAAGACCTCGTAAAGCCCAAAGCACTCAACAGCTTGCAGTTGAGCGAGGCAACTCGGGAAGACGAAATCATCGACAGACAGAGCCGCGAAGGCATCCGTCGCCTGCTCGATTACCTGCCGGAGCCCCAGAAAGAGGTTGTCCTCCTGCGCTTCTACGACGACCTCAGCTTCAAGGAGATAGCAGAACAGACTGGCGTGAGCATCAACACAGCACTTGGCCGCATGCGTTACGCACTCATAAACCTCCGCAAACTCATCGGCGAAAAGCAAATCAGCCTTGTTGGCTAAGGCAGAACAAACACGCTGAGTTTGTCAACATTTTAGCAGGGAACGGAAATCGCTCCCTGCTATCTTTATAAACACAACACGTCGAGTTGACAAACTTAACACGTCGAATTGCCAAACTTAACACGTCGAATTGACCAACTTAACACGTCAAAATTGCGAACTCGACATGTGAAGTTTTGCATTTACCTTAGCCGTCTTTCCTTTCTCGACATATCTCGCTTGTTTCCAGATACTTGAAAAAACGCCCTCGAAGCAGCCGATTTCAAGTCTGGCACAATGTTTCGATTGTTGGTTTAAAGTATCTCTCAAATTTACTTTCCAGCAAATTGTAAAAAATTTTCCTAGAGAATTTCACAAGTTTGAAATATTTTTACTATCTTTGTGGCTGGCAAACTAAAACTACACAAAACATGAAACGACCTATTTTATTTTTAGTTTTTCAACTTTTCGCCTTTTCCCTTCTGGCTCAGCCGCATGTTGTGGCACATCGCGGACACTGGAAACCGGAGGGTAGCGCACAGAATTCCATCACATCTTTCCAAAAAGCTGCTGAGATTGGATGCTGGGGCAGCGAGTTCGATGTCTGGCTGACTGCAGACGGCGTGCCTGTCGTCTATCACGACGCAACAATAGAAGGCATTCGAATCGAAGATACAACATATGCAACACTCATGAATATGCGGCTCAAGAATGGCGAGTTCATCCCTACTCTTCAGCAGTATCTGACGGAAGCTCAACGTTGGCCCAATTGCCGTTTGATATTCGAAGTGAAGCCACATCGCAATGAGAAACGCGACTTTCGAATCGCCGAGTTATCTGTCGAACTTGTAAATTTACTCGGACTCGCCTCACGAACGGACTACATTTCGTTCAGCAAGAATGTCTGCAAACGCCTTCACGAAGTGGCTCCAGACGCTAAGGTGGCCTATCTGAACGGCGAACTTTCGCCCAAAGAGATTAAGGAACAGGGCTGGACCGGCATTGATTACAACACAAAAGTTTTCGACAACCATCCCGATTGGGCACAGCAAGCGAAGCAACTCGGCTTGGAAGTCAACGTCTGGACCGTCGATGGAGAGGAAGAACTGACACGTTTTGCCAACATGAAAGGCATTGACATTATCACCACAAACGAGCCCGAAACACTCATCAGAATCAATAATAATAAATAATGTATATGGCCAAATACAACATCACACCCAAGAAAGACAAGAAAATCGTCTCGTCTTACAGAAGCTCAGTCACGCCCGAAATGGTCGAAGATATTGCAAGAGGAATCATTTCAAGACTGATGATCGACCGGAAATATCGTGATCCGAACTACTCTGCAAAGCAGCTTGCAACCGATCTTGGCGTGAACATGCGCCACATCAGCGCTGTCATCAGTGTGCGTTTCCAACAGAACTACTCCGAACTCGTTGGCAAGATGCGTATCCAGGAGGCAAAATATATGCTTCAAGACGCCAGCTTCTCCAACATGAAGATGGAGGATATTGCCATCAATGTGGGCTTTACAACACGTCAAAGCTTCTATGCTACTTTCTATAAACTCAGTGGTATAACGCCAAAGGAATACCGTCAAATGTACGGAGTTATCGTGGAGCCTAAGCCCGAGAAACCTAAGAAAAAGGCAAAACCGACAGCAAAGAAAAGAAAGAAGAGAACGACCAAAGCGAAGAAATAAATTGTGAAATTTTCCAAATCTCCATTGAACGAGCGCTTTGCCGACCTGCAGCTATTGCGCTACGAAGTGCCTGGCTTTGAGGACTTAACGCTTCGTCAAAAACTTTTAGTCTATTATCTGGCAGAGGCTTCGCTGCTTGGAAGAGACATCTTGTGGGACCAAAACTGCCGTTACGGCTTGCAGATTCGAAAGACTCTCGAAGCCATCTATACGCACTACGAAGGTTCCAAGGACAATCCCGACTGGCTGGCTTTCGAGGTTTACCTCAAGAGAGTATGGTTCGCGAACGGTATTCATCACCATTACAGCTGCTTAAAGTTCCAACCGGAATTCAGCAAAACTTTCTTCTTGGCTGAATTAAACAAGTTGAACGAAAGCCTGCTTCCGCTCAAAGAAAACGAGACGAAGGCTGATTTGGCAAAGGAGCTGGCCGATGTTATCTTTAATCCCGAGGTGATACCAAAGCGCGTCAATCAAGCTGATGGCGAGGATTTGCTGCTGACCTCCTCATGCAATTACTACGAAGAAGGCATCACGCAAGCCGAAGCAGAAGCATTCTATGCCGAACTCAAAAAGAAGGCCGACACGAAACAACCGCCCATGATTGGCCTGAACAGCCGCCTTGAACGCGCTTCCGACGGTTCGCTTTACGAGAATATCTGGCGTAGTGGAGGTCTTTACGGCAAAGCCATCGACCGTATCTGCGAGATGCTTGACAAGGCTCGACATTATGCGGAAAACAACAAGCAAAGGGCCATCATAGACAAACTTGTGGAGTTCTACCGGACAGGCAATTTGAAGACCTTCGACGAATATGCCATTCTTTGGGTGAACGAAACGGAAAGTGAGGTCGATTTCACTAACGGATTTACCGAAGTCTATGGTGATCCTCTTGGACTTAAAGCAAGTTGGGAGGGCTATGTCAACATCATAGATCACGAAGCAACACGGCGAGCCAAAGCTTTAAGCGATAATGCGCAATGGTTTGAAAATCATTCGCCTGTAGATGAGCGCTTCAAGAAGAAAGAATGCAAAGGCGTGAGTGCGAAGGTCATTAATGCTGCCATGCTCGGAGGCGACCTTTATCCCAGTTCTGCCATCGGCATAAACTTGCCGAACAGCGATTGGATTAGGGCTGAATACGGCAGCAAAAGTGTCACGATTGCCAACCTGACTCATGCTTACGACCTCGCAGCTAAAGGCTCCGGAATGCGTCAAGAGTTCGTACTTGATGAGGAAACTCGGCAACTTCTCAACGATTACGGAGACATTTGCGATGACCTACATACCGACCTTCACGAGTGTCTCGGACACGGAAGCGGCAGACTTTTGCCTGGCGTGGATGCTGATGCTTTACGCTCTTACGGCAGTACCATCGAGGAAGCACGTGCCGACCTCTTTGGCCTCTACTATATTGCTGACCAAAAGCTCGTAGAGTTAGAACTGACGCCAAATGCCGAAGCATACAAGTCACAGTATTACAGCTACTTGCTCAACGGGCTATTGACGCAGATGGTGCGCATCGAAGAAGGCAACCAGATTGAAGAAGCACACATGCGGAACAGGGCGCTCATCAGCCGTTGGACTCTTGAACACTATACCGAAGCACTTCAAATTGTCGAAATTGAGGGCAAGCATTATGTCAAAGTCAATGACTACAAAATGCTTCGAAAAGCCTTTGGAGAGCTACTAGCCGAGGTGCAACGTATTAAGAGCGAAGGCGATTATGAGGCAGCTAGACAGCTTGTCGAGCAATATGGCATAAAGATTGATGCTGAATTGCATCATGAAATCCGTGAACGATACAATCGTCTCAACCTTGCACCCTACAAAGGATTCATCAATCCGACGTATGAGCTCGTCAAAGATGACACTGGAAACATCACAGATATCCACGTTAAATACGAAGAATCATACAGCGGGCAAATGCTTCGATA
This sequence comes from uncultured Bacteroidales bacterium, assembly GCA_902778625.1. GTDB lineage: Bacteria > Bacteroidota > Bacteroidia > Bacteroidales > Bacteroidaceae > Physcousia. The sequence goes on along the minus strand of CACYYM010000002.1, from coordinate 100,661 downwards.
CAGCAAGCAATACAACACATTATGAATATTGTTGAGTTAGAACACGACATAAAGAAAGAGCTTCGGGCAAGCATGAATGGCATCCTCTCTGCAAGAATGCGTGAAGCAGGCATGCCATTCAAGCTCATCTTCGGTGTTGAGTTGCCTCGACTGCAAAGTATTGCCGACGAGTTTCCAAAGGACAAAGACCTTGCGAATCAGCTTTGGAGCGAGAATATACGCGAGACCAAATTGTTGGCTATCATGCTGATGCCGCCAGAAGAGTTCACCTTTGAGGTCGCAAACGAATGGAAAGAATCGATGGTAACTCCAGAAGAAGCGCAAATCCTGGCAATGAAGCTCCTCTCAATGGTTAATCATGCGAAAGAAATTAGCCTTGCTTGGCTCGAAGAAGGGAATGCATTGCAAGCCACTTGTGCCTGCCTCTGTTTGCGACATTTGCTGATGCAAGGCGTCAGATTGAATGAAGAAGAACAAGTCTTTTCATACTGCAAAAGATTACTTCCCGAAGCAAGTCTGCACCTAAAAAAAGCTATCCAGGCACTCATGGAAGCCTTCGAAGCAGTTAAGAATTAAGGGTTAAGAGTTAAGAAACCTTGTTTTTTCACTCTTTAATCCCTTCAATCTTTCTTTTTTCATTTTTTCTTTGTAACTTTGCGCCTTGGATTATGGACAAGAAGCAAGCACCTCTCACATCATTGCGCGAGCGTTTGACACGCTACATGGAAGAAAAAGCCATGCGCAAGACCCCTGAACGCTATGAAATACTACGTGTTGCAGGACTTGCTGGAGGCATCTTTACCATCGACGAACTCACGGGACTCATGCAGAAAAATGCTACGTTCCAAGTGAGTCGTGCCACGCTCTTCAACACGATGGAGCTGTTCTTCGAGGCAGGTTTGGCCATTAAACATTCACTTGCAACTGCAGCTCACTACGAGATGCGAACTGACAACAATCCAAAGGCTTACACCATTTGCCACCAATGTAACACTATCACTAAGGTCTCGACCAGCACGGCAAAGCTCGCTCTGCAAAATCTTCATGTCCGCTACTTCAGCACCGAGGACAAGATTGTCTATATGCACGGCATTTGCAGGAAGTGTCAAGCCAAGAACCGACAAGAGGCAAGAAAACAGAAATCAACAAAACAGGACAAAAATAAAAATGGGAAAAGGTAAAGTAGATGCCTTGTTGGGCATCGTTTTCGGCGACGAAGGAAAAGGAAAGGTCGTGGATGTCTTCACGCCAAGATATGATATAGTTGCACGTTTCGCTGGCGGTCCCAATGCCGGCCACACGATTATCTTCGAAGGCAAGAAGTTTGTTCTTCGCAGCATTCCAAGCGGCATCTTCGACGAAGGCAAGCTCAACATCATCGGCAACGGATGCGTCATTGCTCCCGACCTCTTCATGCAAGAAGCAAAAGAACTTGAAGAAGCAGGTTACAACCTCAAGAACCGTCTGCACATCAGCAAGCGAGCTCACCTCATCTTGCCCACTCACAGAGTTCTCGACCGTGCCTACGAAGCAGCTAAAGGCAAGAACAAAGTGGGCACGACAGGCAAAGGCATTGGCCCAACATACAGCGAGAAAGCAAGTCGTACAGGGCTTCGTGTGGGCGATATCCTCGAGAACTTTGAAGAAAAGTACAAGACCTTGAAGGCTCGACATGAGCAGACACTTCACGACCTGAACTATACAGATTACGACATCACAGACGAAGAGAAGCTTTGGATGCAAGGCATCGAATACATGCGACAGTTCACACTTGCAGACACCGAGATTGAACTCGGCAAGGCCTTAAAGGAAGGAAAGTCAGTTCTTGCAGAAGGAGCACAAGGCACAATGCTTGACATCGACCACGGAACCTATCCTTTCGTCTCTTCAAGCAACACCGTCAGCGGTGGCGTCTGCACAGGTCTTGGCGTTGCACCCAACAGTATCGGTGAGGTCTTTGGCATCTTCAAGGCTTACTCGACTCGTGTTGGCAGCGGACCTTTCCCTGTTGAACTCTTCGACGAAACAGGAGACAAGATTCGCGAAATTGGTCATGAGTATGGCGCAGTAACGGGTCGCAATCGTCGTTGTGGTTGGCTCGACCTCGTTGCCTTGCGTTATGCAATCATGATAAACGGCGTCACTCAGCTCATCATGATGAAAAGCGACGTGCTCGACGGCTTCAAGGAGATTAAGGTTTGCACAAAGTACCAGAAGGATGGCGTTGTTACTGACGAGATGCCTTACGACACAGAAGGCTGGGAAGCTATTTATGAGACATTGCCAGGCTGGCAGACCGATCTCACACATTTGACCAGCGAAAGCCAGTTCCCAAAAGAGTTGAAGGACTACATCTCATACATCGAAAAGGCAACACAGACGCCAATTACCATCATTTCTGTAGGACCTGACCGCGAACAAACAATCGAAAGATAATTTGAAATGTAGATAATTAGAAAATATGAAATGAAAAGGCTTTCTTATTTTCTCATTCTCCTATTTTCTTATTCTAATCTCTTTGCCCAACTTTACGAGCAGAGTGTTCGTTCGATTGTCGAGGCGTTAGCGACAGATTCGTTGGAGAAGGCGAAAGGGATGATAGAGCAGACCATCCGGCTCGACCCAATGAAGCCATCGAATGCCATTCTCTATCAGTACCTTGGCGGCATATATCAGAAACAAGGGCAGAACGAGAAAGCGTTGGATGCTTATGGGAAAGGGCTTGAGCTCTCCCCTGCTTCGCTTGACATTTTGCTTAATCGGGCTTCTCTTTATCTTCAGTTGAACAACGAGGAACGTGCTCTAAACGATTATAATAAGGTATTAGAGGCTCAGCAAGACAACGAGGAAGCACTCTTCTTCCGTGCCTTCATTCATTCACAGGCTCGGCGTAACAAAGAGGCTCGAAACGACTACAAGCGTTTGCTTGAACTTAATCCGATGCATGAAGACGGGCGGCTGGGTTTGGCTATATTGAACAATAAGGACGGCAGACCTCGCGAAGCGATGGAACAACTCGATGCCCTTGTTCAGTTCTTTCCCAATCATGCAAAGCACTACCTGGCTCGATGTGGTTTGTATATTGAAAAGAAGGAATACGAGAAGGCAAAGAAAGACATCGGCATGGCACTTGAGTTGGAGCCGGATAACCCAGAGTGCTATTTGACAAGAGCCTCGCTCTATCTGGCCATGAAGAAGAAGAAACTGGCCCAGCAAGACTGCAAGACCGCCATCAAGTTAGGCGTCACCCCAGAAGCCGTCACTTCAGTCCTCGGGATATGATGCCTTGTATGCATTCATCCCTTCTCCTCCTTGTAATAAGCCTCATAGAGAAAAGTCAAGAATAAAGGCTGAGTCTGTTACAGTTACAGTTGTTACAATTAAAAATAAGTACCTATACCCCTTTCTAAAGACTATATAACTAATTAATATATATATAGTTATATAGTATATTAAGAAGAAAGGAGGTGTTAAAAAAACAACTGTAACAACTGTAACTGTAACGCTTGGTTAAGTTATATTTCATCTAAAAAGCAGAATTACAATGAGATACGAAGTCTGCTAATGTCCTGCGACTAAGAAGTTTTCTTCAAAATCGTGACAGATAGCATCAAAATACCCCCCTTTTAGGCTTTAAAAACCGACATGAAAGCCTCGTTTCGATACGTTTCCCTATACTTTTCGCTTAATTTAATCGTTCGAAAAATTTATGTTCCGAACTCAATTAGATAGGTTTTTGTATCGAAATAGCATATTTTATTCCATGAGATAGGGGTAAAAAGTGGTTTCTGTCACACTTTTTGGAACAAATATACACAGTTATCTCTGCAATTGTAACACGTTATGATTGCAATTGTAACACGTTATGATTGCAATTGTAACACGTTATGATTGCACACATCACACGTGAAGTTTGCCAACTTAGCGAATATTCTGCTGGACTGCTTTAAAGTATCCTACGCTTTCTGCAATGCCGATGAAGGGGTCAGACATGTCTTTCTCGTATTCGAGACTGCAAGAGCCTTTGTAGCCGACTTTTCGGAGCATTTTTATGAACTTGGAGAAGTCGATGGCGCCTCTGCCTAATTCGATTGCGTGGCCAGCCTTTGTGCCTTCGGTAACGTCTTTCAGGTGTATGTCGAACACTCGCTTTGCATATCGCTTCAAGTCCTTAATGGGGTCAGCACCAGCACGGAGGTCGTGACCGATGTCGAGACAGATACCCAAACGAGGGTCGCGATCCTTGACATCATTCCAAATTGAAGTGGCATCGGGATAAAGCGGCATATCGGGCCCATGCAGATGGATGGCATAGCGAATGCCTGTCTCCTTGACCTTCTGCTCTACCCTATCAAGCACATCATAGCGAGGTTCCTTGTCTCCCCAAACGCCTGGAACACCAACGACGAGGTCCACTCCGACCCGTTGCGCATAAGCGAAAGCCTTGTCCACAGCCTCAACATCGCCCATATAGATAGGACCCACAGCATAACCAATGACTCCATGATCTGCCAACTTCTTCTTGAACTCGGCTATTTGTGCCTCATTGGCATTGATGGGCAAATGGAAATCCTTGATGCAAAGGTAGTGCACATCAATCTTCTTCATAAAGGCGAGCGTCTTGTCGATGTCGAACTTATTGAAGGTGTAGCCTGCCATACCAAGATGAAAAGCATCCTGAGCCCAAAGCATAGCGCCTTGAGCCATCAGCAAAAAGGAGAAAAATAATGTTCTGAACTTCATAATATAAATAATGTATAGTGTTTGATGCACAAAATTACAAATAATTTTTCACTTTTAACCTTTCACTTTTCACTTTTTTTTGTATCTTTGCACAAAAAGAAGACCATGAACAGCCACAAAACCTACATTGCCTACGATGCCGTAGGTGTGCTCGACCACGAGAACTCGAACTTGAAGACCTTCAAGCAGCTTCACGCCTGGCAAAGGATGCGTCCTGATCGCTTCCGCTTCCTCAATATGGACGAGATTAACTTTTCCAGCGAACACGACGATCTTGTTGACTCGACAGTAAAGAACCGACTACTCGCCCTTATGGCTCAAGCAGATAACCTTTTGGTAATCGTCTCGCCCATCACGAATGTCGAGTCGCCTATCCTGAACTGGCAAATCAGCAAGGCTGTCAACCGTTACCACTTGCCCGTCATCATCGCTTACGTTGATAAGGTGCAGCTCGACGATAATTCCGTGGAAGACAATTGGGCGAAGCTGCCGAACAAGATACGCAAGTACATCGGTCGCGACTCTGCCCGCATGTGCCATATTCCCTTGACTCAAGACAAGCTGGAACGTGCCCTCGGAACCTTCTCCGTAGGCGCACAGACATATCCCTGGAACTCAACAACGATATTTTAAAATGAAATTATGATAATAAGAAAATAAGAAGAGTTTACTTCATTTCTACATTTCTAACTTTCTATTCATGAACGGACAATACATTGAACGCATTGAGATAGACGGCCTCTGGAACGGCCACAAACATATCTGCTGGGACTTGCAGCCGGGCGTGAACATCCTCAGCGGCGTCAATGGCGTGGGAAAGAGCACCATACTCAACCGCGTCATCATGCACCTGCTCGACATCGACCGAAACACACGAAAACAAGACGGCGTACACCTCAAGTTCTTCCCGCAGGAGGCTAAGTCCGTCGATTTCGAAGTGATTCGCTCCTTCGACCGCCCCATGCTCAGCAACGAGCTGATGAACAAACTGACCGACAACCAGATGCAGACTGAACTCGACCTGCACATCTACCACCTCGGACGCAAATGGCTCGACTATCAGGTCAACCTCTCGAACCGAATGGTAGAACTCTTTGCCAGCAACGACCCAGAAGCTGCAGCCAAAGTGCAAGCTCTGGCACATGAAAAGACACATTTCCAAGACCTGATAGATGACCTCTTCCACGAGACTGGCAAGACCATCAAACGCGACCAGAACGAACTCTACTTCGACAGTTATGGCGAGACCATCTCTGCGTACAAACTCTCTTCTGGCGAAAAGCAGATGCTCATCATACTGCTCACCGTTCTGGTGCAGAACCGCAAACCCTTCGTCCTTTTCATGGACGAACCAGAAGTCTCTCTGCACATCGAGTGGCAACAACGACTGCTCGACCTGACGACAGACCTCAATCCCAATGTTCAAGTCATCCTCACTACGCACAGCCCCGCTGTCATCATGAATGGCTGGAGCGACAGAGTGACCGACGTAGAGGACATTGAAGTCAATTCATAATTCACAATTCACTATTCATAATTCATAATTCAAAAAAGCCTGCCCTTTAAGGGAAGGTTTGGAAGGGTCTTATGGCAAAGCGTCTGCAAGAACATCTCAACTCGCAATATCTCGAGCTCGCACAAAAGCTTCGACCGAGAAACTCTGTGCGAAAAATTGTGGCTTACGTTGAGAGCTACGACGACATCTTCTTCTGGCGCACTGTCCTAGGCGACTTCGAGACCGACCGCATCAAGTTCGAAGTGATGCTGCCATCGCGCCATACTCTCTGCAAAGGCAAGAAGGCGGCGTTGATGAACAAGCTTGGGCCGTCGCTTGGCGACTACATGATAGCTTGCGTGGATGCCGACTACGACTACCTCGTGCAAGGTGCCACCGAGATAAGCCGCACACTCATCTCCTCGCCCTTCATTCTCCACACCTACGCCTACGCCATCGAAAACTATCAATGCTATGCCCCTGCACTGCATACAGCTTGCGTTATGAGCACGCTCAACGACCGCGACATCCTTTCGCTCGAAGCGTTTATGGAGGAATACAGCAAAATCATCTGGCCGCTCTTCGTGTGGAGCATCTGGGCGCATAAGAACGGACAGGCAAGCAGCTACAGCATCACAGCCTTTGGTCAGACCGTCACCTTCCACGACATCAACCCCTATCATCCCGAGAACGCCCTGGAACATCTGCGAGACCGCGTCAACAAACAGGTTGCATGGCTGCAACGCAAATACCCGAATGCAAAGGATTCGTACCTTAAGTTGAGACGCAGCTTGCAGGAAGACCTCGGCATCCGACCTGCTGAAACCTATCTCTACATTCAAGGGCACGCCTTGATGGAAGGCGTAGTTCTGCCGCTTCTCAATCCCATCTGCAACATGCTAAGGCGGGAAAGGGAAAAGGAAATTTCGCTGTTGGCGCTTCACGGACAGCAGAAGCAGAACGAACTGTCTGGCTATCGGCACAGTCAGTCGCCCATCGATTTGATGCTCCGAAAGAGCACCGACTTCAAACAAAGTACGCCCTATCAGCTTCTGATTGCTGACATAGAGAAACTGATAGCGCGAATTAGCAAACGCCTTCCTGCTTGAGGTAAAGGTCGTAAAGTTGTTGCAACTGTGCGAACTTCTCGCCTTCTTGTTTCTCGAAATACGTTCCGCCGTAATAGAAACAAGCAAAACCTCCTGAAACGATTCCCCAACGACAAGCGTCCTTCAGGTCGAAAAGCCCCCCTCTATGGTGAGAAAAGCCCGTCCCCTTAGAGGGGGAAGGGTTTGGGAAGAGGGTCTGCCTTGCCAGCGAGCCGATGATGCCGCCTGCGAAGTTGTCGCCGCAACCGGTGCTGTCACCTTTCTTGCCTGCCTTGAGAGCCTTTCCAACTGCCTCGGAAACCGGCATCGTCTGCTCCTTTATACTGCCGAAGAGCGGACTTTCTGCCCAAAGACTGATGTTCTGAGCACCGTTGGTAACGACGACTGCACCTGTCCCCTTCTCTCGGAAGAAAGCAATCGACGACGGGATATCCTCGCAGCCACTGAGCCGAAGAGCTTCCTCGCGGTCAACGATGAGCAGGTCGATGAACCGGTAGCTCTCGTCGCTCTCGCCCATTCGCCAGCGCTCGCCAGGGCGTTCCTTCTCGCTGATGAAGTCATAGACTGTGTTGACGACGGTGATGCAACCTTTCGACTTCGCCTTCTTCAGCATTGTGTTGAGTCCCTGATGGATGCGAGGCACGAGCGCAGTGCCGCCGAAGACGCAAATCTCGCTATCGTAGAAGCCCTCGTCGACCTCTTCGGGAAGGTAATGCCACGATGCGCCGATGGTGTTCACGAAAGTCCGTTCGCCGTGTCCATTATCGTAGTTCGGGTCGGAAAGAACAGACGTAGAAGCCGTTTCGCTGTTCTTCTCAATGCGATAATGGCTGAGGTCGAGGCTCGTTTGACTCAGTTTCTCGAGCAATCCAACGCCAACTTCGTCATCTCCTCTGCAGCCATAAAAGCTGACATCACTCTCCTTATAGGCCAGTTGCGAAGCATTGATGAGCGCCACAACACAGGGGCCTCCGATGTTTTCCTTGTCTGCCTTTTGTCCTTCGGTAAGGCGAGGCAGTATGTCCGATACGAACGACAGACCAGCAAAGCGCTCCAACTCTTCCTCGAATGTCAGCTTGCCAGGCTCAAGACCACCGTCGCCAGCATTCTTGCTCAAGCATTTGCGGAAAACTTCGGAATGGAAATCAACATGACCATAAATGCGGTCAACGAGGCAACACCCTACTCCACTGATGCGAACTACCATAGAAGTTAAACGGTTTAAAAGGTTGAAAGTTTAAGCGAGGAACTTTGTGTAGTCCGAGCAAAGCAGGTGCAAAGGTGCTTCATCCTCTTCGATTTCGGGGAAACGACCTACTGGCTCGTAGAAGCGATTGTCGCTCGTGTCGTCATTACATTGGCTGACTTCGCCCACCATCACTTTTCCCTTGCCTGGCTCGCCGTAGAATCTGTGGTAGAGATATTGCTCCATACAGATGCTTTGACCTGGCTTGAGGATAACTTTACCACCAGGCTCCATCGTGTGCTCAATGCCGTCTATGCGATAATGGACAGGCGTATCGGCAAACTTCTCGTCTTTATCGGCATTATAAAGCTCGATGACGAGGTTGCCGCCACCGCGATTGATGATGTCTTCCATCTTCGACCAATGGAAATGCATCGGGGTTTCCTGCAGCTCTTCCACAATCATAATCTTCTCCGCATAAGGCTTCTTGTCCACACCATACTTGCCGTTTCTGATGGTGAACAAGAAGAGGCCGCAACGCTTGAAGTCGCCAGAGCCGAAGTCTGTAATGTCCCAGCCGAGCATTCGCTCTACGATGTAATCCACTTTGTCACGGTTTGCCTTCCAATCTGCAAGGCTCCACTCTGCCCATTCGGGCAATATGAACTGTCGCGAAGCCAGAAATTCCTTGGCTTCTCGAATGATTTGATTGATTTCGCTACGTTTCATAATATCAAATTCTAAATTATTAAATTCAAATTTCAAAACGACCATTACTTTCGAAGAGCATGATATGCTCGGTCACGACCTCTCTCGAAGCGTCTATCATGACTTGCTTCAAGGGCACATATTCCTCGTCTGGTTTTACGGCGAGACGTTCCTTGATGCGTTTCATAATGCGTCGTTGGATGGCTGTCGCCACGTTAATCTTGCAAATGCCATTGTGGATGCAAGCCTTGAAATCAGCCTCGCTCGTGCCGCTTCCGCCGTGAAGTACGAGGGGCAGACGGTTTGCTTCGTGAATCTCGATGAGTCGCTCGATGTTGAGCTGCGGGGTGTGAACATAGTGTCCATGCAGGTTTCCGATAGCAACAGCGAGCGCATCGATGCCTGTCTTCTTGACAAACAGAACGGATTCCTCAACATCGGTAAAGACATCGGCAGTATCCACGCCCGAGTTTCCCACTTTACCCAGTTCGGCTTCAACGTCCACACCGGCTGCTTTGGCGATTCGCGTCACTTCGCTCGAAACGGCGACATTCTCCTCGAAAGGCAGCGCGGCACCGTCGAACATGACCGAAGTGAAGCCCAGACGAATGGCGCGGACACAAGTTTCAAGGCTCTGCCCGTGGTCCAAATGCACGCAAACGGGCACGGACGACCTTTTAGCTGCCTCGAGATAAAGTGGCGCCATCAGTTCCATAGGCGCCTCCGGGAACTGAACCTCAGCGAGTTGCAGGATGATTGGGGAGCGTAAGTCCTCGGCCGCCTCAAGTGCTCCCATCACATTCTCAAGGCTAAGACAGTTGAAAGCGCCAACCGCGTAATGCCGTTCGTTAGCGTCTTTCAGTATTTCACTCAGGGTAACAAGCATGGTGAAGTCAGATGTAAGAGGTTAGATATAAGGTATTGTTAGTTTAGTTGTCAGGTTTAATTCGACCACAAATATAGCATTTTTTACTGACATATCGTGCATGTTTTTCTGTTTTTTTATGTCAGGAAAGAAAACTCTTGCAGCCAAGTCATTCGACTCTGCACGTTAACCCATTCAACTTAACACGTTAAGTTAATCAACTCGGCACGTTAAAAATTTAATTTAACACGTTAAGTTAATCGACTCGGCACGTTAAAATTCTCAGCCAAATGTTTGAACTTGAGTCAATCGACTTGTTTAAAAAGATGAGAGAGCTGCCCGAACTGAGCAACTCTCTCTGCCGAAGTGCTGTGGAGAATATCGGGCTCGAACCGATGACCTCTTGCATGCCATGCAAGCGCTCTAGCCAGCTGAGCTAATCCCCCATGTTAAAGTTGAAAAGTTGAAAAATAAAAATATTTAAGGCAACTCTTCATCTTTTGCGATGCAAAAGTACGAAATAATCGACAATAAACAATGAATTGCAGACAATAATTCGCCTTATCGCGCTTTTTTTTGCCCTATATACATTATTTATATATAGTTTTTCGTAACTTTGTCCACGAATTGTATACATACGAAACGAGGAAAATAGATGAAACGACATATAATAAGTCTCTTTCTCCTAATGCTGACTCTGTGGATTTCGGCTGTTCCAGCACTCAGAATCCGCAGAAGTGTGACGCTCGACGACGGGCGAACTGTGATGATTACGGCTTTTGGCGACGAGGATTTCGACTATTTCATGACCGACGATGGCGAGGTGATTCTCTGCGAGGACAGCATCTTCCATGCAACAGGACTGAACCTCAAGCAGTATCTCGCCACTCTGCCTTCGCCCTCTTCCCTGCCCCGATATTCCCGAAAGAAAGTGGGCAGCGTCGCATCAGCCCTGGTGCAACCGATTGGAGTGAAGAAGATTCCTGTCATCCTGACAGCCTTCAAGGACAAACAATTCGAGGTGGGACGAACAGAACAGCAGGTCAATGCCTTCTTCGACAGGCACTTCAACGGCACAGACATCTACGCGGCAACGGGCAACTGGGGCAGCGTGAGACAATACTTCATTGACCAAAGCCAAGGACAATTCATGCCGGAGTTCACCGTGATCGGTCCTGTGGAGCTCGACAGCGTGTACAGTTATTACGGGAAGCAAAGTGGAAGTACGAAGGATCTGCATTATAGCGAGTTCGTCCAGAAATCCTTCACGAAGGCACTTGCCTTAGGAGACGACTGGACACAGTTCGATAATAATGGCGACGGGAAAGTAGATATGTGCGTCATCGTCTTTGCGGGATTGGGACAGAACTACACCAACTCATACGGCGACAAGAACACAATTTGGCCACAGGAACTGCCGGCTTCATACACAGTCAACGGTACGACGCTCGCAGGCTGTTCCTCGACGTGCGAGATGAGACCGACCAGTGCCAGTGGCGGCAGGATAACTGCATGGCAAGCCGACGGTATAGGCGTTGCCGTACACGAGATAAGTCACGCTCTCGGCCTGCCAGACCTCTACGATAAGCACAATGTGGAGTTTGGTTTGGACTATTGGAGCATCATGGATTACGGCATGTACACCCGATCTGCGAAGGTTCCTGTCGGCTATACGGCCTACGAACGCGAGTTCATGGGCTGGCAACAAACGGAGACAATCAACGGTCCATGCACACTTCACCTCAATTGTTTCGACAAAGGCGGCAAGGGATACAAACTCGTGAACGACGCCAATCCAGACGAGTACTACATCCTCGACAACCGACAGGCCTTTGGTTGGGACTGGGGATGCTGCAGCAATCGAGGTCACGGAATGTTGGTCTATCACGTCGATTACAAGTCAACCATCTGGACAAGCAACAACGTGAACACCCTCTGGACGCATGACGACCCCACACTAGCCCATGAACATCAGTCACTGACCATCATTCCGGCAAACAACTCGCTTATAGGAAGCAACACTCCTAACGTTGACAAGGACATATGGCGAACAAGCTTGATGGGCAATCCCTACCCCGGAATTACCGAAAATCACGAGTTGACCGACGAATCTCTGCCTGCCAGCATGGTCTATACAGGCGGCTTCATGGGCAAACCTATCGTTGACATCCAAGAGACGGAGGACGGCGTCATCACCCTCAAAGTGATGCCTCTCGGCACGCTCGAAGCGCCGACTGGACTGACTTTGCAGGATATAAGCTTCCGCAAAGTGACCTGCGTTTGGGATGAAGTCGAAGAGGCTGAGCGCTACAACCTAAGGCTTTATCGCGACGGCGAACTCATCTTCCAACAAGACAGCATTTTGGGCAACTCACTCGTGCTCGACGACATGCAAGGAAGTTCAGGCTATTACTACACAGTTCAAGCGATAAGCGACTCCTACCTGAACAGCGAATGGTCCGAGAGCGGCGACATGTTCGACATTGCCAACGGCATATCCGAGATGACAACAAGCAGGGAGTTGGTTCGCATCTACGACATGAACGGCCGATTCGTCGGGGAATGCTTTGCCGATGAACTCTATCGATTCGGCTTCAGACACGGCCTCTACATCGTTCGTCGTGCGAATGGAAAGACGAAGAAGCTAATGATATGATGCGAAACTGCTTGCTGATTCTATTTGGCATCTATGCCCTGATTGTGTCCGCAGTTCCCGCAAAAAGAGAACGCTGCACATTGAAGCTCCTTGATGGCTCAACCATCGAAGCCACTTGGATGGGCGACGAAGCCATGCACTTCTATCAAACAGACGACGGCAAGTGCTTGCAAACCGACAACAAAGGCTTCGCCCATTTCGTTGATGCCGAGCAGCTCCGCCAAACATGGAAGGCAAAACTGCATAAAAGACAAGCCCATCGGGCCCAACGTCAGGCTTCGAGTCGCAAGAAAGCACAAGGCTCGATGACCGGAAGCAAGCGTGGCCTCGTTATTCTTGTGCAGTTCCCAGACGTGCCTTTCCATTACACGAATACCGACTTTCTACGTTTCTTCAACGAAGAAGGTTATTCTGATGACATCAATATCGGTTCCGTTCACGACTATTTCCTTGACGCAAGTTACGGACACTTCGATTTCTCTTTCGACATTATCGGTCCCATCACGATGCCCGATTCACTTTATCATTACGGACGTAACAACCTGAATGGCGACGACCAGCACCCTGCTGTTATGGTCAAGGAAGCAATCATGATGATAGACGGCATTGTGGATTTCAGCGAATACGACTGGAACCGAGACGGCGAGGTTGAGCAGATCTTCATCATTCATTCGGGTTATGATGAAGCACAAAGCAGGACGAACGACGACATCTGGTCGCATGCCTGGACTCTTACCGAGGCAATCGAGGAAGGAGACGGTGATGGGCCAGTTCGCGTGGACGGCGTCGTAGTCGACAGCTACGCTACAAGTGCGGAACTTCGAGGCAGGACAGGAACTAACATCACAGGCATCGGCACCGCTTGTCACGAGTTCTCCCATTGCTTTGGCCTGCCCGACTTTTACGACACAGACGGCCGCAACTTCGGCATGAGCACTTGGAGTCTCATGGATTACGGTGAATACAATGGCAACGGAGGCAATCCCGTCGGTTTCACAAGCTATGAAAGGATGTTCTGTGGATGGCTCGAACCGAAGGAGTTGACAGAGCCCGTTCGTGTTGTCGGCATGCCAGCCCTGACATCGAAACCTGCCGCCTATATATTAAGAAATAGCGGAAAGAGCGATGAATACTATCTCTTCGAGAACCGACAAAAGGTTAGCTGGGACAAGTACATAGGCGGACACGGGATGCTTGTCATTCATGTTGACTACGACAGCCTCGCTTGGGCAGAGAACGCGGTCAACGTTTTTCGCAATCATCAACGCATGACAATCATTCCGGCCGACAATATGCTTTATTCCGGAACACTTTCCGGTGACCCTTGGCCGCAGTCGGAAAAGACAGAACTCAGCGACAACTCAACACCCGCAGCAAGCCTCTATAACCCGAATGCCGAAGGAGACCTCCTCATGCACCACTCCATCACAGAGATAACTGAGTCGAGCGACAAACTGATTAGCTTTATCTTCGACGAAGAAGCACTCGGAATAAATTCAATGGGAAAAGGACAAAATGCAATGGATAATTGTATCTATAACCTCTCGGGACAGCGTTTGACGAAACCACAAAAAGGCATCAATATCATCAATGGCAAGAAATACTTTGAATAAGGCAATTCTCCTACTGCTCTCGTGCCTTTACATACACATTAATGCAGCGACCGTTCAGCGATACAGCGGCAGCCGAATCTTCTGGGATTCGCGTTCCCCTGTGACCGTCTTCAACAGTGGCGGCTATGCGCGACTCATTGAGCTGCAGGACGGACGACTGCTTGCGTGTTGCGAAAGTGGCGGCATCAAGATCAGTTTCTCCTCGAATAAGGGCCGCACTTGGACTTCCCCTACCCTTATCGCACCCAATTCAAACAACACGCCAAACTGCGTGCCCGACCTCATTCAACTTGCCGACGGAACCATCATCGTTGGTTACAATCCCCGTCCCTCGCAGCCTTATACGGAAGACCGACGCTTTGGCATTCGCGTCCGACGCAGTACCGATAACGGCCAAACTTGGTCGAACGAGATATTTGTCTATGATGCGGACTACATTTTCGAGAACGGTTGTTGGGAACCTTCCTTTTTGCAATTGCCAAGTGGAGAGGTTCAGTTGTACTTCGCAGACGAGAGTCCTTTCATACATAACGGGGACCAACAGATATCTTTATGTCGCAGCTTCGACGGAGGACTGACCTGGACCGACCCGAAGCGCGTTTCGTATCGAAGCGGATATCGCGACGGAATGCCCGTTCCCGTGTTGCTCAGCGACCAGAAGAACATTGTGGTAGCCATCGAAGACAATGGTTGGGAAGATGTCGGAGACTTTGTGCCCACGACAGTTCGCACACCGCTCTCAAACAACTGGCGCGGCAGCACCTACGTTTCGGGCTCGAGCTCTCAGCGCAATCGCAGCATAAACCACAACTATTGCCCAGTCGCAAAAGGCGGAGCGCCCTATCTGCGTGTCCTTCCCAACGGTGAAACCGTCCTCTCGCATCAGTCCAAATATGGCGACGGAGACAACATGAAGATGTATGTTTACGTGGGGAACAAGCAGGCAAAGGACTTCAAAGCGATGTCCAGGCCGTTCTATCAGGGAACGACGAAAGGGTCGTGGTGGAACTCACTCGCTGTTATCGACACAGGAATCGTAGTGGCTGTGGGCGGACTCGACGGTAAGATAGCCATCGCGAAAGGTTATCCGATGAACCAGTTTCAAGCCTCTTACAGCACGCCAAACGTTGATGGAAAGTTCACGTCCAACGATGGCTACTATCACCCGGCAGCCAAGCAAATCCCGATGGGCAGCGA
The DNA here is from genome assembly GCA_902778625.1 of uncultured Bacteroidales bacterium. GTDB lineage: Bacteria > Bacteroidota > Bacteroidia > Bacteroidales > Bacteroidaceae > Physcousia. Next base: position 85,089 of record CACYYM010000002.1, on the reverse strand, counting down.
GACAGGAACATTTTCATACACCGACTTTGCCTACGACACCAGTCATCTCTACATGACCAGCATTGTCTATCGCTCTCAAGCACGCAGCGAAGAGCCTTTCCCAGACGGCATCAACCTCTATATCGAAAGCACAGGAGCAAGCACAAACAAGCCTGTTTCAACCTCTTACAAGCTTTCTGTCCTGCCAGACGGCACGTTAAACGTGAGTCAGGGAAACGGCACAACATGGGAAGAGACAGTACTAACTGGCATCGTTACCACGTCGAAAGTGGCCACTTCGAACTATCGAATAGAACTTGCAATACCTTGGACGGAAATTGGTCTCTCGTCAGCCCCAGTCGAAGGCAACATTACGGTCAACCTCGAAACACTCAGCGGCGACGGCTCCGAGCAACTAATTGAAAGCATTCCCGACGCCTCGCCAATGAAGCCTGCTACCTGGATGCCCCTTCATCTCATTCCTTCACAAGACCAGACGGGCATTAATTCTCCTTCCGCAAAAGCAGGCGGAGAAGCTCTCTACACGCTTTCCGGCCTGCAAGTCCAGCCTTCGTTTAAAGGCATCCAAGTCCAAAACGGGAAGAAGACCTTGCGGCGTTGAAAAACTCAACACGTTAAGTCGCTCAACTTAACACGTTAAAATGGTCAACTTAACACGTTAAGTTTGTAAACTCACCACGTTAAGTTGACAAACTTACCACACGTCGCTGGAAAGAACTCAAGGGTTAACGATGCGACCATCCTGCATGCAAATCTTTCTGTCGGCAATGTCGGCAAGCTGTTCGTCGTGTGTAACGATGACAAATGTCTGGCCGAATTGGTCGCGAAGGTCAAAGAAAAGACGATGAAGTTCCTGTTTGTTTTGTGTATCAAGCGAGCCGCTTGGCTCGTCGGCAAAGACCACATCAGGTTTGTTGACGAGGGCTCTCGCCACTGCCACCCTTTGCTTCTCGCCTCCGGAAAGCTCGTTGGGCTTATGGCTGGCACGGTCGGAAAGCCCCATGAAAGCAAGAAGTTCCTCGGCCCGACGCTTGGCCTCGCGTCTTGAAACGCCTCCAATAAGGGCAGGCATCATGACATTCTCGAGTGCGGAAAACTCCGGCAAAAGTTGATGGAACTGGAAAACGAAGCCCATGTGCTTGTTGCGAAAGGCAGAACGCTTGGCGTCGCTGAGATTCATTACGTTGACCCCGTCAATGACAACACTGCCGCTGTCGGGTTTGTCGAGGGTTCCCATTATTTGAAGAAGCGTAGTCTTACCCGCTCCACTAGCGCCAACTATGCTGACTATCTTGCCTCTTTCAATGTCAAGATCAATGCCTTTCAGCACTTCGAGCGTGCCGAAACTCTTCTTTATACCTCTTATCTCAATCATTTCAAAACTTTCTTACCGTTGATTATGTTAATGCCCTTTTGTGGTTTGGCGAGTCGTTGACCCGAAAGGTTAAAGATTAGTTCGGATTTCTTTAAGGTCTCGGGGAACGCTGAGATGCTGGTTGCATATTGCGAAAGAAGGTAATCCAACCCAGCTTCTGCGTCTATCTCACCATATCCATAGTTGTTGTTGGGATAAGTCAGCGTGGGATCATGGTGCTGGCAACTCGCTGCAAAAGCCTCAACGACCTGCTCTCGCGTCAGATTCGGAATGGCTTCCAACCATTGAGCAATAATGCCTGCAACAATCGGACAAGACATACTTGTGCCTCTTTGCGAGGACCAAGTATACTCGCGACCTTTGAAAGTGGAACGAGCAACGTCGAAATCAAGCAGATAGTCCGTGGGATGCGCTTCGCGGTAATAGCTGTTGAAGGCTGCAATGACGTTCGATCCAGGAGCAAGCACCTCAGGCTTAATGTGGCCTTGAAGTGTCGGGCCACAACTGCTATAGTCTGCCACCTCGCCTCCAACGCCTCGATTATAGTCTTGCCACTTGCCGGCAAGGTTCGTGAAGCCTGTTCTGTAGGACGTCGCACCGACACAAATAACACTAGGGTCTGAGGCGGGCCAGTTGATATTATGCGACGTCTCACCATCCATATAGTTTGAATAGATGGACCACGCCTTTAGATATCCAATCTGCGGGAACACCTCGACTTCGGCTTCTTTGCCCGTAACGCCGATTGCCGTCTGCACAGAAGTGATGACACCCTTGCCTATCTTTCTTATCACAACGTCGGTCGCGAGCTGACTTTCATCGTAGCAACAGGGATAAGAACCAAACGTCAGTTCGAATGTAAGGCTTCCCGCGGTAATTGTATCCACGATAAGACTGTCCTCGGTGGCAAGGATATCCTCGATTGGAACCTCATAATTGAGGAAAGTTTCCGAGGGAGAAGCCATGAAATCAAGTTGGATATTGAAGTTGCCACGACTGCGAAGCAACATATATGTCGTGACACCAGAGATGGAAATGAGTGCTGCGGAACGCTCTTTGCCAAGAGGTTTCTGCATGTATGTCTGGCTGTTGCTCTCATTTCCTGCAGAAGCGCAGATGATTCGACCAGGGCGAACAAGACTGTCGAGCACGATGCTATAAAGTTGCGACTCGCCCCAAAGGTCTTCGTGACTGCCTTCGCTGAAGCTGATGACACAGGGCTTATTCACTTTATCCGCATAACGGAAGATATATTCGAAGCCCAAGAGGTCGATGGCGCTGCCGTAAAGTTCCCAAAGCGAATCGGGAACAAGTTCCTTATCACTCGTTACGGCATTGTTCACGAGACAGATATCGGCATCCGGAGCCATTCCGATGTAGGGCGTGTCATAGCCACTTCCGGCTGCCGTGCTTGCAGTATGCGTGCCGTGATACTGCAGATGACTGTCGGAGGAGCAAGTCTTCTCGCGCACCTCGATGCTTGAAGTGTAGGCTTTTCCAACAGGAAGTTCCATGCCGTAAGCCGTTGCCTGTTGATTGTCGGCTGTTGTCTCCTCAAAGTCCAGCATGTCCCAGAAGGAGCGGACACGATAGGTTCCGAGGTCTCGACTGTAGAAAGATGGGTTAGTCAGGTCGAAGCCAATGTCCATTACGCCTACCACAATGCCTCTTCCAGTATATGAAGAACGGCTAGCAGTAGCGGTACGGAGAACGTCGGAACGTGTTATGATGGCCGAAGTATCAGTATGTGCCTCGCAAGTTCTGCCGCTTTCGATACGATGAACCTCAGGTCGAAGGGACAACGCAGCAAGTTCTGTCTTGGGAATTGAAACGGCGTATATGTCCCCCCAACGGGCATAAGTGTGGCAATTATGCTGACGAAGAACCTTCTCATCATCTACCTTAATTAATGAAAGCAAACGCGATGAGGTCTGCGAATTAGCACGAAGTCTGCCATCTCGACACTTTGCCTGTTCCTGCAAAACTGCATAACGAACCATTGGCGACATTTTATCGAACCTGGGACGCTGAGCCGCACTTAAAGTTGAAACATTGAAAAGTTGAAAAGTTGAAAAGAGAAGCAGCAAGACGACGGCTGAACGTCGAGCCGTAAAGAAGAGTCGTCTTATCAGAGCCCCAATTGAGCGTGGTTGCCTTTGAACTGCCGTACCATTTGGCGTAAAGACTGAAATGCTTTCTTGCGGCTCGCCCCATTGGTCGGGGAAAAGCAGCATGACGCTCGTATGGCTGAAGTAACGGTGAATGAGCATCGGCAGTTCTTCGAAGACATTCTGATAGGAGATGAAGCCCGGCCTTGCAGTAACGGCCACGAGCATATCGCCAAGTCCCATTTCGTGACGCATATTGAGGAACTGCATCCAGCGGTTCATCTCGAAATAATGCGAGCGAACGTGGCTATGCTTCTGTTCCATATATCCTTTAATATAAGGTAATGTGTCGGGATGAGCATGGTATTCCAGATGACAATCAAGTTCCTCGCCGATTCGGCAAATGTGCTCCAACCACTTATAGAACCCGACTTCGTACTCTGCTTTCTGTGGTACGGCAATCACGACACGACGGATTGTTCCTGGAGGCACAATGCTGCGAACCGCCATTACCTCGCGGTGACTGCCGTTCAGGACGTTGTCTATGATCGGACCAAGCTGGGACTTCGACTCTCCGGTTGCTTTGTCGTTGAGACACATAATGACCTCACCACAGTCGTATTCCGTCATTGTATGGAGGATGCCACCAGCTATGTTGGTACTCATCCTGTTGACAATCGCCATCGGCACATCTGCAGCAGCAGCAATCATCTGTGCCTTCTCGAGCAATCTCTTGCCCTTTCGATGGCTATTGTCCGTTGTCTGTTGCCCGTTATCGTATGCCACATGAAGTCCCATCAAGCTGTCTGGGATGAAAGGATTGCGGATGAGGATGGCGAGTTGGGTCATCACGTCGACATTATCTTCTTGGCTATATGTGATGAGACACTTGCCGTGATAGGAGCCGCGATTGTCCTCGAGAGCGGTATCACTAAGGGCAAGTCCCTTCGCACCCCTGTTTGTGGCGAAGCCGCTAATGAGGCAACTGAACAGAATCAGCATGACTGTTCCGCCCAAGACCTCGTCGTTCATAAGCCCCACACCTGGTGCCGTGCCTATTGTCACAATGGCGAGAGCACCTGCGGCATGTGCGTTGGTGAGTCCGAACATGAGCCACATACTGTTCCTGCCCTCGCCCATCGTCCAGGCCATCAAGGCTGAAGCAAGCAACTTGGAGAGCATTCCCGTCACTACCATTACGGCAACAAGCCAAAGTGTCTCTGGGTTGCGAACGAGAATGCTTGGGTCGATTATCATTCCAACCCCGATGAGGAAGTAAGGGATGAACAGCGCGTTGCCCACAAATTCGAGTCGCGACATCAAGGGACTCGTTTTGGGAATGAGCCTGTTCACTATCAAACCGGCCAGGAAAGCACCAAGCAAGCCCTCAAGACCCACCATCTTTGCCAAAGAAGCGCTCAGGAAAACGAGTGCCAGAATGAAGATAAACTGCATCACTCCATCTTCGTAATGGCGCAGGAACCAGCGTCCAACCCTCGGAAAAACGAGGATTGCGAAGGCAACATAAATGCCACAGAGAAGCAGCCAAAGTGCTAAGTTCGCAACCGACCAGTCGGGTTTCTGTCCGTTTACCACTAAAGCAAGGACAAGTAAGGCTGCGAAAAGGGCAATCGCAGTAGCGACAACGCTCACTACAACTGCTCTGTGTCGGCTCAAACCATAGCGTCCAACGATAGGATAAGTAACGAGAGTGTGGCTCGCATAAATGCATGCAAGCAGAAGGCTGGTAGGCAAAGAGAAGCCCAAGAGCCAGACGCTCGTCACAATGCCCAACACGAAAGGAATCGTGAAGGTCAGAATGCCGAAGTTCAGACCTGTTTTGCCATACTGCTCCACGCTGCCCATCTCGAGCTCCAGACCTGCGAGGAACATGATATAGTAAATGCCAACCTGACCGAAGAGCTCAAACGAACTATCGTGGGCAAGCAGGTTGAAGCCATAAGGCCCCACGAGAATGCCGGCCACAATCAGTCCTATGACTGGCGGCACACGCAGTCGTCTCAGCAGTAATGGCGCGAAGAGAATGATGCCAAGCACTACCGAGAATATCCACGTAGGGTCTGTGATGAGAGCCTTCTCCATTTAGGATTTGACAATTTACTGTTTACTTTTTAATGCCCGAAAGTGTATAAACCGGTACAAAGATACGAAAAAACTTTCAACTATCCGCTTTCCGCTTTCAACTTTTTTTGCCTTTCTCACAAAGCTTATCTGTAGAGGTCTCTCAACACACCACGTTAAGTTGTCTAACTTAACACGTTAAAATTGCAAACTCACCACGTTAAAATTGCAAACTCACCACGTTAAGTTTTGCAACACATCACGCCGCATTTGGAAACACTCCATTTGACATTAGTCAAAAATTCTCATCTTTAAGTATAATTAAGAACTCGAAACGACAAACTATGAAGTATTTGTCGTACATTTGCAGCGAGAAAAATTTTAGAATTCTGAATTTATAAAATTTGAATTAAGCTATGCGTGTTGCAATTGTTGGCGCAAGTGGAGCCGTAGGACAGGAGTTCCTGCGAGTTCTTGACGAGAGAAACTTTCCCATCGACGAACTGCTGCTTTTCGGCAGTCAGCGTAGTGCGGGCCGTAAATATACATTCCGAGGTAAGGAGATTGAAGTGAAGCTCCTGCAACATAACGACGACTTCAAGGGTGTTGATATTGCCTTCACGAGTGCTGGAGGCGGTACAAGCAAAGAGTTTGCCGAGACCATCACGAAGCACGGAGCTGTGATGATCGACAATTCCAGCGCTTTCCGAATGGACGAAGATGTGCCTCTTGTTGTGCCCGAATGCAATGCCGAAGACGCTCTCTACCGTCCTCGTAATATAATTGCAAACCCCAACTGCACCACCATAATGATGGTCGTCGCCCTGCAAGCCCTTGAGAATCTGTCGCACATCAAGCGTGTGCACGTCGCTTCATATCAGGCCGCAAGTGGTGCAGGAGCAGCTGCAATGGCAGAACTCTACGAGCAATCGCGTCAGTTCCTTGCAGGAGAGAAGCCGACAGTCGAGAAGTTCGCCTATCAGCTGGCTTTCAATGTCATTCCCCAGATTGACGTCTTCTGCGACAATGGCTACACTAAAGAGGAGATGAAGATGTACAACGAGACCAAGAAGATCATGCATACCGACTGCGAAGTAAGTGCCATGTGTGTGCGTGTACCCAGTCTCCGTTGCCATAGTGAAAGCGTTTGGGCAGAGACAGAGCGGCCTGTAAGTGTCGAAGAATTTCAGGAAGCCATCCGAAATGGTGAAGGCCTTCAGCTCGAAGACAATCCTGCAAGCAAGACTTATCCGATGCCTCTCTTCCATGAGAACTGCGATGATGTCTTCGTAGGCCGCGTTCGCAAGGACCTCGCAAACCCAAATGGCATCACATTCTGGCTGGTAAGCGATCAAATCAAGAAAGGTGCAGCCCTCAACGCAGTACAGATTGCCGAATACCTCATCAAGGTCGGTAATATATAATAAGGTATAATAGTATTACATTTAACGCCTCATTGCACTATTCGAATACTGCAAAGAGGCGTTTTTTTATGTATAAACATTAATTTAACAAAGAATGAGAAAATAAATGACGAAATGCTTGGAGTATATTAAAATAAAGTGTAACTTTGGGACAAAATATGCTTAATTAACCCAAATATTAACTAAAATCTACAAGTATGAAGAAACATTTATTAATTCTCGCTTCGCTTGTGTTGGGCTTGGGACAAGTATTTGCCGACCAGGTCACATTTAGCTTAGCAGACCTGAGGGCATCGCTTCCTTCAGGCAACACAAATGTTGAAGTGCCTTACACATGGAAGGTTTCGCCTTATCATGTGACGGTTACCATCGCAAAAAAGGATGGAACAACCGGCACATTGGGTATTGCCGACCCAACAACCCTTACGAACTACACCTTGACCGTAAAGGTTGCTGGTGCAGGCACACTCAATGGTATCACTGTTACCACTAATCCTGCAAGCCAAAGCGCTAACGTTACCGCCAGCACAGGCACTTATGCAAGTGGTTCATGGACACCAGAAGGCTCAACAACGAATGTCACCTTCACTCCGACAGGAACATTCCGTCTGAAAAGCCTTACTGTCAACTACACGCCCGACAGTGGTTACACACCTGACATACCTACTGCCGAACCTCTCGTAGGCCCGTTCGAGGCAACAGCTATTGAAGCCATCGGTTCCTACACAGGCACAGATCCCTATGTGTTCGACAAGACTTCGAAGAAGTATTATGCCCTCAACAACCTGGGCGAATACGAAGAGTTCGGTCTCTATCCCGAAGTAAGCACCCTGAAGGTTGCCGGCGGCAGCGCAACTCAGATTGAGTACATTGCCACCGTGGAAGCCAACGGCACATCCGATGTCCCCTACATCAACACAAACTACATTCCTAAGGCCAACACAAGGATTGTCGTGGATGCTGAACTCGCCGAATCATCCGCAAAGAGCTGGATGGCAGTGTTCGGTGCACGTCAAGGTGGATGGACCAGCCATGCATTCGTGCTCTTCGCACGTACCGGCAAAGACAATGGCTACAACAAGGGATGCTACAATCGTACTGGCGATGAGCATGTAGGTACTACGGAAATTCCTCGCAACCAACGTATGATTATCGATGCATTCGAGAACACCGTGACATTTACTGTCGCAGGTGAAGAAAAAGCAAAGATTACTGCAACTGGTACCGTTGAAGATTGCACAAACAATCTGTACCTCTTCGACACGAACACAGGCGGAGCAGGTGGGAATCAGCGCGACAACTCCTATCTGTTCATGAAACTTTATGGCTGTAAGATTTATGAAGGCGACGTTGTTGTAAGAGACTTCGTGCCCATCGTAACTGCAGAAGGCAAAGGTGGACTTAAGGACAAGGTTACCGGCGAAATCGTTTTGTCTGCTTCCAGCAAGGACTTTGTCCTGAGCGCAGACGGTCAGGCCATTGCAAGCGAAGCAGGCATCGCCGTATATCCAGGCAAAAACGTCATCAACACCAATGACAATCACGAGTACAATTGGAACGGTGAAGAATGGGTAGATCTCGGTCTCGTTACTCTCGAACCTATTGATGCCACCAACTATCAGGACATGAGGCGCGAAGGTAACGGCGGCGGATGGAAATGCCGCTTCGGATATGATGAGACCTACAACCATATCGTTAATGATGGCAACAACAACTTCTTTAACCCGTACAAGGGCGATGGCAACTGGGAACCCTACCAATGTACAATTGATGGATTTACAGTAGGCGACAAGTATCGCGTTTCATTCAAGTTCACATCCAATGGCTGGAACTCATGGAGCTCATACACCGAACTTCCTGTCTTCATAATCAACAATCCTGAGTTTGACCGTGGTATTGTTCCATCAGGTGTTTCAGGTTCAGTGCTTGGCCTCATTGGCCTCACCAACGCTGCAGTAGAAAATCAGCCTTATGAATTTAATTTCGTAGCAGATGGCACTTCTGAAACGATGGTTATTCAGTTCGGCGTAGGTGACGATGGTAAGGATTTCTTCTTCCACTTCGACGAACTCACCATTGAGCATTATGTTTATCCCCAGAAGTATGCTATCGACGTAGCCTTAGATCCCACTACCGCCGACAATGTCGAAGTATGGGACGGCACAAGCGACGCCATCTTAGGTTCTATCCGCATCGGCGGTGACCAGTACAAGCCAGCCTACACTATGACCTTCGACCTCGGTCATGGCTTTGGCGATTGGAACACAAGCAACCCCAACTACAACGTTATCGCTGGCGTACCCGCTAACGACAATAACGGCAAGGCTTGGTACGATGCAGATTATGTAATGGTTAATACCAAGACAGGAAGCTGGTTCTACAACAGCACCGTATTACCCAATGGCTGGCCCGAGAATCCCGGCGATGTTTACGTTCGCCGCTACTTCAAGGCTGAAGGCGAACTGCCCGCACAGCTCTACATGCCCGCAGCTCACGACGATGCTCCTTGCGAATACTACATCAACGGTACACTCGTTTGGGCACGCAACGGTTTCGAACCCGGCGTGAATGGCTGGTACGAGGATGAAATCGTTAAGCTCAACGACGAGCAACGCGCTCTCATCAAGACCGACGGTACTGTCAATGTCTTTGCTTACCATGTTCACCAGAACTGGGGCGGTCGTTATGCTGACGGCGGTATCTATGGCAACAGCATGGAAGAGGGCTCTCCAAGCGCAAGATTCGAGAACAATGAGACCCGCGCTCGCCTCGCAGTTGCTGTTGCACAGACAGAAGGCGTGGAAGGCATCGACCCCGAAGTTCTCGAATATGCACAGAATGCAACAGTTTGTCTGCAGGATGCAGGTCGTGCTCTTAACCTCATACGCTATGAGCTCCGCAAGGCTCTCTCTCCGCGTCACGACTATAGCTTCGATTCTGCTGAACCTGCCGATGGTCTGGAGTGCTGGCTCTACAACGTAGGTGCCGGACAGTTCCTCGCTGGCGGCAACGACTGGGGCACTCATGCTTCTCTCGACTACAACATTAGCGCATGGCCAATGGTTCTGCTTGCAAACAGCAGCGGCGAGAACCGTTTCTCTATCAAGACCAACCTGCCCAACGGACGTCGTGGAGCAAACGACGGTCTCGGTCACAATGGCTATATTGATTGCGGTTATGGCGGCGACTTCACAACCAACGAAGGCTGGGCTTGGACATTCGAAGCTGTCGGCAACGGCAACTATCGCATCATCCAGAGCGGACTTGAAGCGCAAGAAGGCAAGTACCTCGGCATGACTGATGGCGAAGGCTATCAGGTTGACACCGACAAGGCTGGTGCCGACAATCCCTACAACCAGTGGAAGGTCGTTACACGTGAGCAACTTGAGGCTCTTGCAGCAGAAGCTACTGCTGAGAACCCCGCTGACGTCAGCTACTACATCCACCAGAACACCTTCAGCCAGAATGACTTCGACGGTGACAATAAGGATAATGCAAATGCCAACCTCAACGATTCCAAGTGGGAGTGCAATGCTGGCGAAATCTTCAACTGGAAGGAGAACGCAGTCAACGGCGACTATGTATTCCATATGAATAATGCAGAGGGTAAGGTCTACATCAAGCAAGTAATTACAGGTCTGCCCGCTGGTCAGTATGTTGTAGAGTGCACAGGTTTCTATCGCGACGGTTCATACGACGATGCAATTGCAGGCAGCAACAATCAGCTTGCTTACATCTATGCTGGCAGCGAGGACAACTGCACACCGCTGCCCAGCATTCTCGACGGTGCCAACAAGGGTGCAGGTTACGGTCGCTTCAACAACACGACAATCATTCCTGACGATTGTGTTCAGGCTACCCGTTTCTTCAGACTTGGAACTTACACCGTTCAGGCTCCTGTCGTTACCGTTGATAACGGAACACTCGAGATTGGTGTTTATCGCAATGCCGAAGACGTGAAGGGCGGTGACTGGATTGTTCTCGACAACTTCCGTCTCTACTGCATCGGACAGTCAAGCACAGAGTTTGTCACTGTTGGCGAAAATCTCTATGCTACATACGTTGCTCCTGTTGACGTAGACTTCACTGGTGCTGAAGTTGCCGCATTTGCAGCACAGCCCAATGGTGACTATGTTCATCTCGAGCCCGTTACCACAGTTCCTGCAGGTACAGCTGTCGTAGTTAAGGCAGATGCAGCTGGCAAGTATGCTGTTGAGCGCACAACTGGTGCTGTTCTTGGCGCAACCAACGAGCTCCAAGCATCTAATGGCGTCGTTGCCGACGGCACTCAGTACATCCTCGCTAACGAAGAAACAGAAGGCGTAGGCTTCTATAAGACAACGCCTGGCACAACTATCAAGGCCGGTAAGGGCTACATGGTAATCACCGGCGAAGGCGTCAAGGGCTTCTATGGCTTCGACGATGATGCAACAGGCATCAACGGCGTAGAGATGGCTGGCGAAAACGCTCCCGTCTACAACGTTGCAGGTCAGCGTCTAAGCAAGATGCAGAAAGGCATCAACATTGTAGCAGGCAAGAAAGTGCTTAAGTAAACAAATCGCAGGTTTCCTCCTCTCCGGAGGGGGAAACCATATATATTAATAATGTATAACTAACGCTTAAACATTAAAGACAATGAAATATATAGCACCTGCAATGCAGTTAGAAGAGGCTATGGCAGCCATGATGATTGCCGAAAGCCTGAAGGTAAATAAAGACAGCGACAAGACTGTCGATGGCGAAGATGCTCTGACAAATGAAAACAACGCCTGGGATATCTGGGGCGACGATTAAAGAAATTGCTCTTCGAATCAACAGAAAAGGCAACTCTCACACAGGGAGTTGCCTTTTTTGGTATCGTGAACAAAGACATTTCGTACGCACTCCCAATCGGTTTCACAAGCCGAAAGCGGACGTTTCGCACGTGCCATCACTCAACCTCGCAGGGCGAGTTCATTATACATACATGTATCTATAATTATACATACATGTACATTTAATTATAGATACATGTATGTATAATGAACTTAACGCGGGTTGCTGAACGTCACTTTGTCGTAAACTTCGCCACGACAAAGGTTGTGGACGGAGATGACAAGTTTTCCGTCCTTGACTTCTCCTTCAATTACTGTAGCGAAATGCACGCCGTCCAAGCCTTTCATATGCGGTCCGCCGCCAACAATCTGATACCACGAGTGCTTCTCGTTCGGCATATCCAGACGATAACGATGCTGGTGAGCTGTAATCAGCATGTGGCAGCCAGCCTCCTCCAACAGCGGTCCCCAGAGGTTTGCACTTGTCCGCTGCCACTCCGCGAAGTCCCCTTCATAATTGGGTGCAATGTCGGCAGGGAAGAGATCACCCGGGTTGACGTTCTCTCTCGGGTCATAAAGTGGGATGTGACAAAAGGCGACCAGATAAGGCGCACTTGCTATCTCGGGCCGTTTCAAAGCGTCCTTTAGCCAACGCTTCTGTGCCATACGATACGGACCGCTTTGGAAGAGATTGGCAAACAAAGGATTCGAGTCGAGTTTGTCCTCGGCAGTATCGAGGCCGATAAGTGCAATGTCACCCATTCGGACAGCGAAGTTGCGCCCCAAGTCCCAGTCGAAAGGTCGACGTTCCTCTGGCTGACGGAACATCCAGACGCGTTCCAGATGGCGATTTGCCATGCCTCGTTCGTCGTGATTGCCTGGGCAGAAGAGGTACGGGATGTTGGCTGCATAGTCTTTTCGCTCGATGTTGGGCTTAAAGAAGATGCGTTTCTGGTCTGCTATCGTCTCTTCGCAATTGGTGGCGTCGCCGTTCCAAATGACACAGCTGGGCTGAAGCTCCATGATTTTATTAATGGCGGGATCGATGGCTTCCCACTTTGCATGGGTGTCGTTGATGACGCAGAAGTGCGACTTTGCTCCTTCTCCAGCGGTTCGGAAGCTGTATGTCTTCGGCTTTTCTTCGTTGCCGATGATGCTCATGTGGTAACCGTCCTTGTAGTTGATGCGGTCGGCTCCTATCTTATAATAATATAATGTGTTAGGCTTCAGGCCGGTGAGACGCACCTGACTTACTTCGTTGTCGAGTGCTGTCATACGATAACCGCCACACCACACCCTTTTGCCATCGCTCAGGTCTGGCTTCTCGCCGTAGATGACATAACCGTTTGCCCAGTCTGTTACGCTGAAGGCAATGCCCATACTTGTCGCCGCATAATTCTGCAGGACAGGCTCGCTGTCGATGAGCGACTCGGCTTTCTTGCTTTCACCCTCTGGCGAGGGACTTGGAATGGGAGATAACAAATTCTCTGCCGCCATTACGTCGGTGGCAATACCACTGGATGCAGCCACAATGGCAGCATTTCGAAGGAATTCACGTCTTTTCATAGTATTATCGTTTGATCGCTTCACAAAGTTACACTTATTTCTTCAAATTACACTTTTCTTCCGTATAAAACTTATCAAATAACGCACTCTATCGCCTATTTTGTGCAAAGATAATACAAATCCTTATTAGTTTTAAGCAAAAATATTGCATGATAAGATTATTTTCGCTAACTTTGCACGAAGAAATCCATAAACTAAAACTTAAGTAATGCAAAACACCTCTTCTGGTAAGATGACCAATTATCGCTGGCTCATCTGTGGTATGCTCTTCCTCGCGACCACAATCAACTACATGGACCGACAAGTCCTCTCCCTCACTTGGAAAGATTTTATTGCACCCGAATTCCATTGGACGGATGCCGACTACGGCAAGATAGCCGCCATCTTCTCCATTGTCTATGCCATCGGTAACCTCTTCAGCGGACGTTTCATGGATTGGATTGGCACCAAGAAAGGCTATCTGTGGGCCATCGGCATCTGGTCGTTGGGAGCTTGTATGCATGCCTTTTGCGGTGTGGCAACCGCTCAATGGTTGGGACTTGAGGGTAAAGAAGACCTCATCAATGCAGTCGGAACAAGCACGGCAGTCATTGCTTCCGTCAGCGCTTGGTTCTTTATCGTCTGCCGCATTGTGCTTGGTTTGGGCGAAAGCGGCAATTTCCCTTGCGCCATCAAGGTAACGGCGGAATACTTCCCAAAGAAGGACAGAGCCTTCTCCACCAGTATCTTCAATAGCGGCAGCACCATCGGAGCACTCATCGCTCCTGTCTGCATCCCCCTGATTGCCAGATTCTACGGTTGGGAGATGGCTTTCATCATCATTGGTGCACTTGGCTTCATTTGGCTTGGCCTTTGGGTGTTCGTCTATAAGAAGCCCGAAGAATGTGCAGCCGTGAACAAGGCCGAACTGGCTTACATACAGCAGGATGAGGACACGAATGCAGAAGAAGTGACCGACGAAAAAGCCATTCCCTTCGCTCGCTTCATTACTTTCCCGCAGACTTGGGGCATCTTCCTGGCGAAGTTGTTTACCGACGGCGTTTGGTGGTTCTTCCTCTTCTGGACGCCAGCATACCTTAGCGACGTCTATGGACTGAAGTCCGACAACCCGACAGCCATGTTGCTCATCTTCGTTCTCTACGCCATCACGATGCTTTCGATATATGGAGGCAAGCTTCCTACCATTATCATCAACAAAACGGGACAGCATCCCTACGATGCCCGACTCAAGGCAATGTTCATCTTTACGCTGTTCCCCCTGCTTACCATCCTTGCCCAACCCCTCGGTGTTCACAGCTATTGGTTCCCGATTATCCTCATCGGTTTGGCTGGTGCGGCACATCAAAGTTGGTCGGCCAACCTGTTCTCTGTGGGTAGCGACCTCTTTCCAAAGAAAGCTGTAGGCACAATGACCGGCATCAACGGCATGGCAGGTGGCATCGGTTCATTCCTCATCAACTGGGGCAGCGGACTGCTCTTCGACTATGCCGACAAGACACAAATGCAGTTCCTCGGCTTCCAAGGCAAGCCTGCAGGCTATTTCATCATATTCTGCTACTGTGCTGTAGCTTACCTTTTGGGCTGGCTCATGCTCAAGGCATTCGTGCCAAGGTACAAGGCGGTACAAGGTTAATATATTAATAAGGTATATAGATTAAGGTAAATAACAATGAAGAACTTATTTGACATCAAGGGAAAAGTCGTCGTATTGACTGGCGGCTGTGGAATTCTTGGCAGGAACATTGCTCACTACCTCGTAGAGCAAGGCGCCAAAGTGGTTGTGCTCGACCGCATTGAAGACCAGGGAAAAGAGCTTGAAGCAGAGTTGAACAAGAAAGGCGAGGCACTCTTCCTCGTGACAGACGTACTGAAGAAAGAGGTTCTTGAGCAGAACAGAGATGCTATCGTGGCTCGCTTCGGCACCATCGACGTCCTGCTGAATGCAGCTGGAGGCAACATGGCAGGAGCCACCATCGCTCCCGACAAGACCTTCCTCGACTTGGACATTGACGCCTTTAAGAAGGTCGTAGAGCTCAATCTCTTCGGCACAATCCTTCCCACACAAGTGTTTGTGCCCGTCATGGCAAAGAATGAGAAGGGCGCCATCGTGAACTTCTGTTCCGAGACAGCACTTCGTCCCCTCACTCGCGTCGTGGGTTATGGCGCAGCAAAGGCAGCCATCGCAAACTACACGAAGTACATGGCAACCGAACTTGCCTCGAAGTTCAGTCCAGGCCTGCGCGTCAACGCCATTGTGCCGGGCTTCCTCCTGACCAATCAGAACCGCACACTCCTAACAAATGAAGACGGCTCCTTGACCGACAGAGCCAAGACCATCATCGCTCACACCCCTGCAGGTCGCTTCGCAGAGCCCGAGGAACTCTTCGGCACGATACACTATCTCATCAGCGACGCCAGCAGCTTCGTCACAGGAGTCCTCTCCGTAGTTGACGGCGGATTTGATGCTTTCTCAATCTAAAACACTTCACATCTTTAATATTATGTATCTTTGTGAACAAAGTTTCCGTTGGTATGGACCCAACGATCCAGTAAGTCTGCAGGACATCAGGCAGGCTGGTGCCACTGGCATCGTCACCGCGTTGCATCATATCCCCAATGGCGAGGTCTGGACAAAAGAGGAGATTCTCAAACGCAAACAGGTCATTGAAGACGCCGGAATGCGCTGGGCAGCTGTGGAGAGCGTGCCTGTCCACGAACACATCAAGACGCAGACGGGCGACTTCCAGCGCTACATCGACAACTACAAGCAGAGCCTCTTGAACCTCGGCGAGTGCGGCGTGGACGTCGTGACCTATAACTTCATGCCCGTCCTCGACTGGACACGCACCAACCTGGCCTACGAGATGCCTGACGGCAGCCGTGCCCTTCGCTTCGAGCGGGCAGCCTTCGTCGCCTTCGACCTGTTCATCCTGAAGAGACCAAACGCGGAGAAAGACTACTCCGACGCAGAGAAAGCGAAGGCCAAGACGCGCTACGAGCAGATGGACGACGCGGAGAAGCAGCTCATCACCCGCAACATGATTGCCGGCCTGCCCGGTTCTGAGGAGAGCTTCACGCTGGAGCAGTTCCAGAAAGAGCTTGACCGCTACAAGGACATCACGCCGGAGAAGCTTCGCTCGAACCTTATCTATTTCCTCAAAGAGGTGTGTCCCGCAGCCGAGAAGGCTGGGGTACGGCTCGTCATTCACCCCGACGACCCCCCCATGTCGATACTGGGTCTTCCTCGCATTCTCAGTACTGCGGAGGACTTCCAGGCACTCGTTGATGCCGTGCCAAGCCCTGCTAACGGGCTTTGCCTCTGCACAGGTTCGTTTGGCGTGAGTGCTCAAAATGACCTGCCAGCCATGATGCGTCAGTTCTGGGACCGCATCGATTTCGTTCATCTCCGCAGCACTCAGAGGGACAACGAAGGCAACTTCCACGAAGCGAACCACCTCGAAGGCGACGTCCCGATGTATGAAGTGATGAAGGCCTTCTTGGAGATTCAGCAAAAGCGGCACAAGAGTATCGTGATGCGACCTGACCACGGACATCAGATGTGCGATGACCTGAAGAAGAAGACTAACCCTGGATACAGCTGCATAGGCCGCCTCAGAGGTCTTGCCGAACTGCGAGGATTGGAGATGGGAATCGCTATGAGCATGAGTTAAGAGTTAAGAATCCAAAGTTAAGAAATATAGTATCTGACGAGATGAAAGCCTTCATGGACAAAGATTTCCTGTTGCAGTCGCGAACGGCACAGGCCCTCTATCACAATCACGCAGCACATCTGCCCATCATCGACTACCATTGTCACCTCAATCCAAAGGAGGTTGCGGAGGATCATCGCTTTTCTGGCATCACGGAACTCTGGCTTGGAGGAGACCACTACAAGTGGCGCGCCATGCGGAGTAACGGGGTTGAGGAGAAGTTTATTACTGGCGACGCGAGCGATTGGGAGAAGTTCCAGAAGTGGGCAGAAACGATGCCTTACTGCATGAGGAACCCTCTCTACCATTGGACGCACCTTGAACTTCGCACGGCTTTCGGCATAAACAAGCTCCTGAATGCAGCTACAGCTCGCGAGATATATGATGAGTGCAACGAAAAACTGCAGTCTCCCGAGTTCTCGGCCCGTGGCTTGATGCGCAGGTACAAAGTGGAAGTGGTATGCACAACCGACGATCCAGCAGATACTTTGGAGCATCATATTGCCACTCGACGCAGCGGTTTCGAGGTGAAGGTCCTGCCCACCTGGCGCCCCGATAAAGCAATGGCCATCGACAATCCCGTGACTTATCGGGCTTACATCGAGGCTTTGAGTTCAACTACAAAGCAGGAAATCCGCACTTATACCGACCTGCTCGATGCCCTTCAAAAGCGTCACGACTTCTTCGCTTCAGTCGGTTGCCGCCTTTCCGACCATGGTGTAAACGAGTTTTATGCAGACGACTTTACAGAAGCGGAGTTGAATACCATCTTCCGAAAAGTGATGGACGGCAAAATGCCTACTGCCGAGGAGGTCAACAAGTTCCGCTCCGCCCTCATGCTCGAAGGCGGGAGGATGGACGCAAAGGCTGGTTGGACTCAGCAGTTCCACTATGGTCCGATGCGCAACAACAACTCGAAGATGTTCCGCAGGCTCGGTCCGGACACAGGTTACGACAGCATCGGCACCTGGAACACCAGCCAGAGCCTCGCACGTTTCCTCGACAAACTGGACAGCGAAGGCAACCTTGCCAAGACCATCCTCTACCCCATCAACCCCTCGGACAACGAGATGATTGCCACCATGATAGGCAACTTCCAGGAAGGTCCCACGCCAGGCAAGCTACAGTTCGGCAGCGGATGGTGGTTCAACGACCAGCTCGACGGCATGGAACGCCAGATGAACGCCCTCTCGGTACTCGGTCTGCTGAGCCGTTTCGTAGGCATGCTGACCGACAGCCGCTCGTTCCTCTCCTACCCTCGCCACGAATACTTCCGCCGCTGCCTGTGCAACCTCATCGGTCAGGACGTGGAAGACGGCAAGCTGCCCGCCGAGGAAATGGAGTTTATCGCACAGATGGTGGAAGACATCAGCTACTATAACGCGAAGAGATATTTCAACTTCTAAAGAAACTTGACGTGCCAAGTCGTTCAACTTCACGTGTGAAAATAGCAAACTTAACGTGTTAAGTTTCCAAACTTCACGTGCCATCTTTCCAATCTTCCCATGTGATGTTTGGCAACTCAACATTTTTTGTAGTGCAAAAGAATGTTTTTCTGTCGGAAGATTTGGCTGTTAAAAAAAGAAACCTTACCTTTGCACCTGTCAAACACGAAACACCTAAACAATTTTATACAACTATGAAAAGGAATTTCTTTATGACCCTGCTGGCTGCTATATGCTTGGTAGCTTGCGCTGAGACTAAGACAGAGATCAAGGTTGTAGGTGACCTAGGCGACCCTCAACCCACATTCCTCTACAGTATGTTCGACGGTAAGACCTTCGACGAAGGACAGGTTTCCGATGGAGTTGTAACGTTCGTAGTGGACACCCTCGAGCCCGTCGTTGCCGTGATAGGCCGTAGCGCTGATCGTCGTCAGCCGGTTTGTACAGTCATTCTCGACGGCAAGCCCATCGAGGTAACCATCAAGGACGGCGAGGCTAGCATTACAAAAGGCTCCGAAAGCAACATGGCACTTACTGACGCAATGGAGCGTGTGAAGATGGCAAGCAGCCCGATGGAGCAGCTCATGAAGGAGTACAGCGAGGCTCACGAAAAGTTTAAAGGCGAGATTCCCGACTCTATAATGGACGGTTTCGACAAGCGTTATGACGAAATCTCTAAGGAAATCATCGCCACACAAAAGCAGATCATCATGGAGAACAAGGACAATTTGGCTCCTCTCTACCTCCTGCGTACTGGCAGCGACTCGTATGGAGTGGAATTCGTCGAGAGCTTCCTGAAGGATTACAAGTACAAGGATTGCAAGGCACTCGAGCCTGTTGTGGCTTCCATCGGTGGCGAAAAGAACAAACAGCCCGGTGCTGCCGTCGTAGATTTCGTGGGTAAAGACCTTGACGACAAAGAGTGTCACCTCACAGATTACGTAGGAAAAGGCAAGTATGTCCTCGTCGACTTCTGGGCTTCTTGGTGTGGTCCTTGCCGTGCAGAAATGCCGAATGTGAAGGCAAACTATGAGAAATACAAGGACAAAGGCTTCGAAGTGGTCGGCATCTCCTTCGACAACGACAAGGCAGCATGGGAAAAGGGCGTCAAAGACCTTGGCATCACCTGGCCCCAAATCAGCGACCTGAAGGGTTGGCAATGTGCTGCAAGCGACCTCTACAACATTAAAGGCATCCCTGCAACCATCTTCTATGGTCCCGACGGAAAGGTCATCAAGGCCAACCTCCGCGGCGAAGAACTCGGCAAGACCTTGGCAGAATACCTTGATAAGTAAGGTTTGATGTTTCCTCTAACGAGCGAACAACTTAACGGCATACTCGCTACCGCACTCTCTTGCGGTGGCGAGTATGCTGATATTTTTATAGAAGATACGCGCATCAGCAGCATGGTGCTGCAAGATAGCAAGGTGAGCCAGGCTCAGCAAGTGTGCCTTTATGGTGCTGGTATTAGGGCTGTTAAGGGCACACAGACAGGCTATGCCTACACGATGGACTTGAGCGAGAGGGCTATGCTGCAGGCTGCAAGGTTTGCGGGAAGCATGTTTGGAGGTACTTCGTGCAGGGAGGCGATGTTGACAACAACAAAACAATTATGCACAAGCAATCCTGCTGAAACGCTGTCTCCAGATAAAGTACGCCAACTTCTACTACTTGTCGAAGAGAAAGCACACACTCTAGATGATTCCGTTATCAAGGTAAAAGCCTACGTTTCCCAGCGGATGCAGGAAGTGCAGTTCGTTGGAAGCGACGGTACAGCCTTCCACGACTTCCGTCCTCGCACATCACTTTCCGTAAGTATTGTGATGGAAAGAGGCGGCCAAACACAGATGGGCTATGCAACACGCATGCTTCAGATGGGCGCGGAGTTCTTTAGCGAGACACTCATCAATGAGGTCATTAAAGAAGCTATCAAGCGAACCGACTTCCTTTTCACGGCCTCGCAGATTGAGGGAGGCGAGATGCCTGTCGTGATGGCTGCTGGTAGTAGCGGCATCTTGCTGCACGAAGCCATCGGGCACGCCTTCGAAGCCGACTTCATCCGCACAGGTGACAGCATCTTCACGGGGCAGTTGGGCAAGCAGATATGCAACCCCAGCATCAGTATCGTCGATGATGGAACGCTCCCGAACGACGCTGGAATGCTTCGCTACGATGATGAAGGCATCCCTGGACAAAGGACGATTCTCGTCGAGAAAGGCAGGTTGAACAGTTATCTCTACGACCGTATCAGTGCTCGACATTTTGGTGTTGAGCCGACTGGAAATGGCAGGAGAGAGAGTTTCCGCTGTGTGCCTATCCCACGAATGCGATCAACATACATGCTTCCGGGTGAGGCAAAGGAGGAAGACATTATTCGAAGCGTCAAACGCGGCATTTATGCCCAGTCGTTCACGAACGGTCAGGTGCAGATTGGAGCAGGCGACTTCACCTTCTTCATGAAGACAGGCTATCTCATCGAGGACGGTAAACTCACGAAACCCTTACGTGACCTCAACATCATCGGCAATGGTCCAGAGGCACTTCGACGCATCAGCTTGGTCGGCGACAATCTTCGAATCGACCACAGTGCCAGCATGTGTGGGAAGGAAGGACAGAAAGCGGCGGTCAGTCAAGGCTTGCCAACAGTATTGATTGACAAGTTAATCGTGGGATAGAAAGATGAACAAAGACCTGATATATCGTGCCGAAGAGGACATCTTGAAGCTTCCGTCGAAGCTCGACTACAAGCTTGTTTTGCTCGAGAACCACGAGGACAACATCATCCTCCGCGATGGCAAAGTGGAGAAGATGCTGCGAGCCACTTCCCTTTCGCTCGCCATCAATCTCTTCCTCGATGGTCGCGACGGCTTCTTCTACACGAACAATCTGCAAGCGGAAGCTGTCAGCAAATTCATCAAGGAAGCCTACGAGACGACTCGTTTGCTGGAACCAGACGAGACTCGAACGCTTGCCGACCCCAGCAGATACTATAAAGGTGGCGGACCTGACCTGCAAAACTTCGATGCTACGTTTTCTGAAATCGATCCGAAAGAAAAGCTGGATTTGCTCCAAGAAACAGCTTCGGAAGTGGATGGAACAGACCAACGCATCATCAGCATGCAGACACGTTATACAGACAGGCAGCATCAAGCGCATTACCTCATCAGTAACGGGTTTGACGGTTACGAGGAAAATAGCTACTGCACGCTGACGAGCATCATTTCTGTGGAAGGTGAAAACGGTCAGCATCCCATGGATGGTTGGGGCGAATCGCGTCTTTTCTTCCATCAAATGCCGCATCAAGGTATCGCTCCAACTGCGCTTCGACGTACACTTCAAAAGATAGGACAAAGACCCGCAGCAAGCGGACATTACCGAATGATACTGGAGTCACCGTGTGCCGGAAACTTCCTGCAACCCCTGCTCAACGCAATGAATGGCCAAGCTTTGCAGCAAAGGACGTCGTTTCTGGCAGGCAAACTCGGCGAACAAGTCGTGTCGAAGCTGATCAACATCACAGACGATCCGCTCATTCCATGCACTCGAGGCGCCTCACTTTTCGATTATGATGGTGTCGCGACAAAGCGCAGGGAGCTCTTCAAGGAAGGTTGTCTCGGGACTTATTTCATTGATACCCCGATGAGCAAAAAGCTCGGAATGGCTCCAACAACACAGGGCATACATCATTTAATAATGGAACAAGGAATGATGAGCAAGGAGGAAGTGATTGCTGACTCCAGTCGAGCCATCCTTGTTACCGACTTTAACGGAGGCAATTGCGACCCCGTAACGGGCAACTTCTCTTATGGCATCGAGGGCTTTCTTATTGAAAACGGCATCATCACACAGCCCGTCAGCGGTATGAACATCACGGGAAACATGCTCGATGTCTGGCAAAGGCTGAGCCTCATCGCTAACGATGCCGACCCTTGGGAAACGGAACTCATCCCCACAATTGCTTTTGAGGATGTCGCTTTTGGCGGTTGCTAAAGCGAGATAGCCACTTATCAGCGCATATCTTCGTCAACGAAACTGAGTGGCAAGAGAGGTTTGATGCCTTCAGAAACGAGAACGCCTTCTGTGCCGTAAAGCAAGATGCGGATGGGCACACCGTATCGCTCCTCCACTCCAGAAATGACTTGACGGCAAGCACCACAAGGCGAGATGGGCTTTGCAAGGAAAGATCTGCCTTTTCTTGCAGCTATTGCCAATGCCACAACGGGTTGGTCGGGATGCTGAGCCCCTGCGGCGAAGAGGGCTGTTCGCTCGGCACAAAGGCCTGAAGGATAGGCTGCGTTCTCCTGATTGGCACCAAGAACGATGCTTCCACTCTCAAGACGAGCGGCTGCACCAACAAGGAACTTGCTGTAAGGAGCATAGCTGCCTTTCGTTGCTTGCTTGGCTGCTTCGACGAGTTGTTTGTCTTCTTCACTCAATTCGGCAAGCTCATAGACGTGAACGACTGCCTCTAACTTGTACTCTTTCATGTCAAAAAACGTGTTTTAGCAGCACAAAGTTAATGTTTTTTTTCGTAATGTGGCAACTTTTAGCTAATTTTGCGCCCGTATTATGAAAAAACACATTCTCACTCTCTTATTTCTAACGGTTTGCCTCCTCTTGCAGGCACAACGTACGAATCAGGCTTTCTGGTCATACATCGACAAATACAAGGACTGGGCAATCGAGCAAATGCACGAGTATCGAATCCCTGCGAGCATCACTTTGGCACAAGGTTTGCTCGAGAGCAACGCAGGAAGAAGCAGGTTGGCAACAGAAGCGAACAACCACTTCGGCATTAAAGTCGGCGGTTCTTGGACGGGTCCTTACATTATTCAAAGTGACGACAGACCCAACGACAGGTTCCGTAAGTACAAAAGTGCAAGGGAAAGTTACGTCGACCACTCAAAGTTCTTACAACAGAAACGCTATCAAGGACTCTATCAACTTGGGCGAACTGACTACAAAGGCTGGGCTCGAGGACTGAAAGCGGCGGGTTATGCCACCAATCCTGCCTACGCAGAATCGCTCATTCGTGTCATCGAGATGTACAACTTGCAACAGTTCGACACAGGCAAGTACCGCTCTCAAAAGCCGGCCACTACTGCCACACAGACGAATTCGGTTGATGAGTTCTGGCAACGTCACAAGATATACCTGAACAACAAGAACCATTTCATCATCGTCGAGATTGGCGATGATATGGCGACCATCAGTAAGAAGACGGGCTTGAGCCTGCATAAACTCTACAAGTACAACGACCTGCCTCGCGACTATGCCCCGACAGAAGGTGACCTCATCTACTTGAAGAATAAGCGCAAGTGCGCATCGAAGGAGTTCAAGAAAAACCCGATTCACATCGTTGAACCCAATCAAAGCCTCTTCGACATTGCACAACTCTACGGCATCAGGCTGGAATCGCTGTGCAAACTCAACGAGTGGGACGAGCCCCACGCAGTACAGGTTGGAGAGATACTCAGGATAAGATGAAAAACTTAACACGTCGAGTCGCTCAACTTAACACGTCAAAAAAAAATTTTAACACGTTAAAATGATTGACTTAACACGTTAAATTTGGCAACACTCCACGCTGTGTTTGAAACCGCAACAAGATAACTCATAAAAACAAGCATAAACAGAAGATGATTACCCTATCGAATATCGCCGTTCAGTTCGGCAAACGTGTCCTCTACAAGGACGTCAACATGAAGTTCACAAACGGCAACATCTACGGTGTTATCGGTGCAAATGGAGCCGGTAAATCAACCTTGTTGAAAGCCATAAGCGGCGAACTCGAACCAAGCAAAGGCACAGTCGAACTCGGACCGGGTGAGAGATTGAGCGTCCTCTCACAGGATCACTTCCAATACGACCAGGAAACCGTCCTCAACACCGTCTTAATGGGACACACCACGATGTGGGACATCATGAAGGAACGCGAGGCGCTCTACTCAAAAGAAGAGTTCTCGGACGAAGACGGCATCAGAGTTGCTGAGCTCGAAGAAAAGTTTGCCGAGATGGGGGGCTACGAAGCAGAAAGCGATGCCGCTGCCCTACTCTCCGGACTTGGCATTAAAGAAGCGAAGCATTATCAGTTGATGGGTGAGCTTTCAGGTAAGGAAAAGGTGCGAGTCATGCTGGCAAAAGCACTCTTCGGAAACCCCGACAACCTCCTTCTCGACGAGCCAACCAACGACCTCGACCTTGATACCGTGCAATGGTTGGAGCAATATCTCAGCGAGTTCGAGCATACAGTCCTTGTCGTCAGCCACGACCGTCACTTCCTCGACTGCGTTTGCACGCACACCATCGACATAGATTTCGGCAAGATAACCATGTTTGCCGGCAACTATAGCTTCTGGTATCAAAGTTCCCAGCTTGCCCTTCGTCAGGCTCAAAACCAGAAGGCAAAGGCTGAGGAAAAGAAGAAAGAGCTCGAGGAATTCATTCGTCGTTTCTCTGCCAACGTGGCAAAGAGCAAGCAGACCACAAGCAGAAAGAAGATGCTCGAAAAGCTCAACATCGAGGAAATCAAGCCTTCAACACGCAAATATCCCGGCATCATCTTCCAGATGGATCGCGAACCTGGCAACCAAATCCTTGAAGTGGAGGGCTTGAAGGCTGTCAGCGAAGACGGAACAGTACTCTTCGACAACGTCAACTTCACGATCGAGAAAGGCGATAAAGTCGTCTTCCTGAGTCGTGACCCACGAGCGATGACAGCTCTTTTCGAGATAATCAACGGCAACAGACAAGCTCAAGCCGGCACTTTCAACTGGGGCATCACCATCACGACTGCATACTTGCCACTCGACAACACAGAGTTCTTCCAAAGCAACCTCAACCTCGTGGACTGGTTAAGTCAGTTTGGAGAGGGCAACGAAGTGTATTTCAAGGCTTTCTTGGGGCGTATGCTTTTCTCTGGCGAAGAGGTGTTGAAGAAGGTGAACGTGCTTTCAGGAGGTGAGAAGATGCGTTGTATGATTGCCCGAATGCAGCTGAAGAACGCGAACTGCCTCATCCTCGACACGCCCACGAACCATCTCGACCTCGAGAGCATCCAGGCTTTCAACAATAATCTAAAGCTTTTCAAGGGAAACATCCTATTCTCCAGTCACGACCACGAATTTATTGAAACAGTTGCCACACGCATTATCGAACTCACGCCAACAGGCACAATCGACAAACTAATGGAGTATGACGAGTACATTAGCAACGAAGCAATCAAGGAGCAAAAGGATAGAATGTACGGCACAAATGCCTGACAAACCTTCGATTGGCACGTTTCTTGTAGTGCAAGATTGAGTTAAATTAAGACGAAATGAAAGACGAATTGAAAGATAAACCACAGGAAAAAGTCGAAGAGACCGCTCCTGAAACCGAACAAACTCAGCAAGAGAAAGAAGAAAAGGAACTGACCGTCGAAGAGCAACTCGAGGCTGCCAATGCCGAGATTGCAAGCCTCAAAGACCAGTTACTGCGTAAGATTGCCGAGTTCGACAACTATCGTAAGCGCACTATCAAGGAAAAAACCGACCTCATCCTCAATGGCGGCGAGAAAACCATCGTAACTATCCTGCCCGTTATCGACGATATGGAACGTGCCTTAAAGAACATGAAGGAGGCAGAGAACATTAATGCTGTGCTCGAAGGGGTTGAGCTTATTTATAAGAAATTCATGGACATACTCGGCAGGCAAGGCGTTAGCGTGATTGAAACAAAAGAGGCAGATTTCGATGTTGACGTGCATGAAGCAGTAGCTCAATTGCCAGCTCCGACACCCGAACTGAAAGGCAAGGTGATGGACTGCACATTGACGGGCTACAAACTCAACGATAAAGTTATCCGTCATGCACAAGTTGTAGTGGGAGTTTAAGCGTTATGGCAGATAAGAGAGATTACTACGAAGTCCTTGGTGTCAGCAAGAATGCTACCGATGCCGAGATAAAGGCCGCTTACAAGAAGATGGCCATCAAATACCACCCTGACCGTAATCCTGGCAATAAAGAGGCTGAGGAGAAGTTCAAGGAGGCTGCCGAAGCTTACGACGTGCTTCATGATCCCGAGAAACGTCAGCGTTACGACCAGTTCGGCTTTGCTGGCATGAATGGTCAAGGCGGCTTCGGTGGTGCAAGCATGTCAATGGACGACATTTTCTCGATGTTTGGCGACATATTTGGCGGTGGAAGCTTTGGTGGTGGAGGTTTTGGCGGTTTCAGTGGCTTCAGCGGTTTTGGCGGAGGAAGCAGAGGCGGCAAGCGTGTCGAGAAAGGTTCTGACCTCAGGCTTAAAGTTCGCGTCAACCTGAAGGAAGTCGCTACTGGCGTCACCAAGAAGTTTAAGATAAACAAGTACGTCACTTGTCCCGATTGTAAAGGCAGTGGCAGCGAGGACGGCAAGAAGGAAACCTGTACGAAATGTAACGGTTCAGGTGTTACCTATCGAAACGTGAACACGATGTTCGGTCACATGCAAACGCAAACTCAGTGTGATGCTTGTGGTGGTACGGGCAGTATCATTCGCAACAAGTGCAAGCATTGTGGCGGACAGGGCATCGTCAAGGGCGAAGAGATTGTTGAGATAAAGATTCCTGCAGGTGTTCAGGAAGGCATGGTCGTCAACGAAAGAGGCAAAGGCAATGCAGCTCGTTGGAATGGCGTGCCAGGAGATATTCAGGTTTACATCGAAGAAGAGCCGCATCCTGAGCTGCTTCGCGATGGACAGAACCTGAATTACCAGCTTCTGCTTGATGTACCAACAGCCATTCTTGGTGGCTCGGCCGAAGTGCCAACCATTGACGGCAAAGTGAAGATAAAGATTGAACCTGGCACTCAACCTGGCAAGATAATGCGTTTGAGAGGTAAGGGCTTGCCTGTTGTACAAGGATACGGCTACGGTACAGGCGACCTTATTGTGCAGATTGGTGTCTATATTCCCGAAAACTTATCTCGAGAAGAGAAGGAAGCCTTCGAGAAGCTTCGCACAAGCGAGAACATGAAGCCCGGAGCAAATGCCAAGGCCAACTTCTTCCAACGCTTCAAAAAGATGTTTGAATGACCTATGAGAAAGCTATAAAATACCTGTTCGACTCTGCCCCGATGTTCCAGAATGTTGGGGCAGCGGCGTATAAGGAAGGTCTCGGCGGGACACTTTTCCTCGATGAGCACTTCGGACATCCGCATCGAAGTTACCGCTGCATTCATGTTGGTGGCACGAATGGCAAGGGCTCTGTAACTCACACACTTGCAGCCATTCTTCAAGCTCAAGGCTATCGTGTTGGACTCTATACAAGTCCGCATCTCGTTGACTTTCGTGAAAGAATTCGCGTCAACGGCAAGATGATAAGCAAGAAGCGCGTCATTGACTTTGTTGAACAGGAACATAGCTTTTTCGAGCCTTTGCATCCTTCTTTCTTTGAACTTGCCACAGCCCTTGCTTTCCAATACTTTGCAGAACAGAAGGTTGACTTCGCCGTGGTTGAAGTCGGCTTGGGAGGAAGACTTGACTGCACAAACATCATTACGCCAGAACTTTCTGTAATTACGAATATCAGTTTCGACCACGTTCAGTTCCTTGGCGACACGCTGCCCAAGATTGCCAGCGAAAAAGCAGGCATCATCAAGCCAGGCATTCCTGTCTGCATCGGAGAAAACATCAACGAAGAGGTTAAGGCTGTCTTCGCCAATAAAGCACAAGAAGTTGGAGCTCCCATCGCTTTTGCCGAAGACGAGAATTGCCAAATTGTCAAATTGTCAAATTGTCAATTGACTGGATTTTGCCAAGAAAAGAACCGACGCACCATTCTCTCTTCTGTTCGATTGCTACGTGAGAGAGGCATCAAGATAAGTGACCAAGCTATCAAGAAAGGCTTTGCTGAAGTTTGTACGATGACAGGCTTGATGGGACGTTGGCAGATATTAAAAAAGAAACCTTTAACAATCTGCGACACAGGACACAACGTCGGTGGAATGCAGTACATCACTAAGCAACTTCAGGAAACGCCCCACAAAAAGTTGCATATAATAATAGGAATGGTGAACGACAAGGACGTGAGTACGGTACTTGGAATGTTGCCAAAGGACGCCGTTTACTACTTTACGCAAGCCTCTGTAACACGGGCAATGCCAGTAGAAGAGTTCTCAGCCAAAGCAAAGGCACACGGTCTCTGTGGTAATTGTTTTGAGACTGTCGAGAGCGCATACAAGGCCACAAAGAAGAAGGCCAAGAAAGATGATGTTATCTTCGTTGGCGGCTCGACGTTTATTGTTGCAGACTTACTGAAGATTAAGGGATTGCTACGATGTTGTTAAACTTACTCCAGGGATTGTCAAGCTTATAATCTTTTATCAAAGCAACGGGGACATAAAGCATTACGGCATCGTAATGGCTAGGCATAAACGAATGGTCTACTGCTCTTTGAGGTACAGTTTCAGCATAACAATAGATGTCCATCAAACCAGAACAATTCCAGAAGTTTTTTCATCGATGGTCTTTACGCCTATGCCGATTGTAACTGTCTTCAAATAACTTCAAAACGTTTTGCAAAAAATATTTGAAAGTCATTACCGCATTAACCACACTACCCTTATTCATTTGTCTTCGCGTTATATTTATAATTTAATTTTTCTGCTGTATGTCTTTCGATTTTCACATTTTTTTCGTACCTTTGTGGCGTAAAACAATTTAGCCTTATAAAACATTATTTTATTGTTTACTACTCATGAATAGCATACCTTCAATGAATCGTGCTGCCGATAACATCCGCATCTTGGCAGCAGCAATGGTTGAAAAAGCAAAGAGTGGACACCCTGGCGGAGCAATGGGCGGTGCTGATTTCATCAACGTTCTTTACTCGGAATATCTGCAGTTCGACCCGAAGAATCCCACTTGGGAAGGTCGCGATCGCTTCTTCCTCGACCCTGGTCACATGGCACCAATGCTATACGCAGAACTGGCACTCATTAAAAAGTTTACACTCGAGGAACTTCAGCAACTCCGTCAATGGGACTCTCCTACGCCGGGTCACCCAGAAGTTTGCTACGAGCGTGGCATCGAAAACAGTTCCGGTCCTTTGGGGCAAGGTCACACTTATGCCGTCGGTGCTGCCATCGCTGCGAAATTCCTCTACGCTAAGACTGGCAATCCAACCTTCAAAAAGGAGACAATCTACACATATATCAGCGATGGTGGCATTCAAGAGGAGGTAAGCTTAGGAGCGGCACGAATTGCAGGCAATCTTGGACTTGACAATCTCGTGATGTTCTATGATTCCAACGACATTCAGCTCTCGACAGAAACAAAGGTTGTGACTTGCGAAGACGTTGCCCAGAGGTATCGTGCTCTTGGTTGGGAAGTAATTGACATCAACGGCAACGACGTGGAACAAATTCGTCGGGCTCTCGACAAAGCAAAGAACGTACAAGGCAAACCGACACTTATCATAGGCCATTGTATTATGGGTAAAGGCGCGCTCAAGGAAGACGGAAGCAGCTACGAACGTAATTGCAAGACACACGGTGCACCTCTTGGCGGCGACGCTTATCGCAACACCATCAAGAACCTGGGCGGCAATCCCGACGAATCCTTCGTCATCTTCCCCGAAGTGGAGGCTCTCTACGAAGCTCGTCTTAAGGAGCTGGAAGGCATTGCTGCCGCTCGTTACGCAGAGGAAGAGGCATGGGCAAAGCAGAACACAGAGAAAGCCGCACAATTGAAGGATTGGTTTGCAGGAAAACTTCCCAAGATTGATTGGGACAGTATCGAGCAAAAGCCAAACGATGCAACTCGCAACGCTTCGAGTGTCTGCTTGTCACTCCTGGCAAAGCAAGTTCCCAACATGATTGTCAGTTCTGCCGACCTCTGCAACAGCGACAAGACAGATGGTTTCCTCAAGGGTGGCGCAACTGTCATCTCCCGCGACAACTTCGGCGGAAGCTTCCTTCAGGCAGGCGTTGCCGAACTGACAATGGCATGCTGCTGCATAGGTATGATGCTTCACGGCGGTGTCATTGCAGCTTGCGGCACTTTCTTCGTCTTCTCTGACTACATGAAACCAGCAGTTCGCATGGCAGCCCTTATGGAAGTGCCTGTGAAGTTCATTTGGACGCACGATGCTTTCCGTGTTGGCGAGGATGGTCCCACACACGAACCTGTCGAGCAGGAAGCACAAATCCGTTTGATGGAGAAACTGAAGAACCATCACGGCAGAAACTCTGTTCTCGTGATGAGACCAGCAGACGCGAAGGCAACAACGACGTGTTGGAAGTTGGCAATGGAGAACACCAATACGCCTTCCGCTCTCATTCTAAGCAGGCAGAACATTGAAAACCTTCCAGAAGGGACAGACTACAAAGGCATAAGGAAAGGTGCGTATATCACAGCAGAAAGCGACGAGAAGTTCGACATCATCTTCGTTGGTACAGGAAGCGAAGTAAGCACTCTAGTTGCAGGAGCAAGACTCCTGAGGCAGGAAGACTACAAGGTTCGCATTGTCGATGTACCAAGCGAAGGGCTCTTCCGTGAGCAACCTATTTCATACCAGCAAGAGCTCTTCCCCGTCGGAAGCAAAGTCTTCGGACTTACCGCAGGACTGCCTGTCAACCTGCAAAGCTTCCTTATCGGAGCACATTCAAGCAGCACAATCTGGGGTCTAAACAGTTTCGGTTTCTCCGCTCCCTACAAGGTGCTTGACCAAAAACTCGGCTTCACAGCTGAGAATGTTTACGAACAAGCAAAGAAGATACTGTCATGATTGGATTGGCAAGCGACCACGCTGGGTTTCCACTCAAGCAACATGTAAAGGAGTACCTCTCAAAGAAAGGTCTCGCGTTTCACGACTACGGGACTTATAGCGAGGAGAGCTGCGACTATCCCGACTTTGGGCACGCTTTAGCCAAAGGCATAGAGGCGGGCAATTGCGAGAAAGGTATTGCCATCTGCGGCAGCGGGGAAGGTATCAGCATGACACTCAATAAGCACCAAGGCATTCGTGCCGCTCTTTGCTGGAATCCCGAGATAGCCCATCTCGCTCGCCAGCACAACGACGCCAATGTGCTGGTGATGCCTGGCCGATTCATCACGAACGAGGAGGCCGATGCCATCATGGACGAATACCTCTCGACTTCCTTCGAAGGCGGCCGTCATGCAAGAAGGGTTGCAAAGATTCCTGTTCAAGAAGCATAATATAAATATGTATAAGAAAGCATTCATCGCCCTTCTTGCCCTCATCTCACTAACTGGGCAGGCAGAAGAGAGAAAGGTCATCCGCCAATCCGATGGGAGCATCACCTTCGTTGTTGACGAGGGCCTGGCGCCCATAACTGAGCAATACAAGCACTTTTATGATGGCGAGCAAATGGCAAAAGCAATCCTGCAGAAGGACAAGACGATTTTTAATGATGCCTACTATAACATCGCTGCCACAAGCTTTGCAGATGCCAAGAACCTGAGGAATCCGGAAAAGGATGCTTTCTTTCAGAGCGTATTGAGAGCGTACAAGAAACACAAGTCCATTGTCCTTTCGCCAGATATGATATGGTTGCTCATCAGTCAAGGCTTTGCCAGATACGTTGATGCGCACAGCGATGAACTGCGTCCAAAAATGGTGAGCCATGCAGGCAAGATGGACTTGGCGATAGAAACCAAGCAGGACTTGCTTTCAGGACAAGCCGACTACGAGAAACTTGTTGGCGACTTCGCCTCTCAAATAGAGAAGTACACGAAGGATGACATCGCGCAGACCCTAACGGCAGACTTCTCGACAACCTTGCCTGCCGAGCGTATCGCCTCGCAGATTACGCTGATGGAGAGCGTGAAGTCGTACTTCGAATACATGGTCTACTATGCGGCTTGCGGCATTCCCACCATCACGCTCAAGGGAACGCCAGCCGACTGGCAACGCGTGCTCGACAAAACACGCAAGCTTGCCGGATACGGACTTGCTGAATGGACAGAAAGCCTCGAGCCGATACTCGAGCAGTTTGTCCTTGCATCAAAAGGCCAGCCCAATCAGAAGTTCTGGCAAGACATTGTCAAGAAAGGGCCGACAGACAGGTTGAGAGGCGGCGGATGCAGTAATGAGAAGCCTACTATGCTTGATGGTTGGCTGCTGAAACTCTTCCCAGACGAGAACGGACAGACGCTCGACAGCATTCACCACGAAAGGGAAATGCCTTCCCAGCGCGTGTATGTCGGTCTGAAATACCGCATGATAGACTCTGAAAAGGGCACCGTCATAAGCGAGACCCCCATGGAGCTCATGGCGGGATTCATCGGAGAAGAGGTGGACACGCTTGCAAATACGCTTACTCCGAAGATTGGTTGGCTGCTGCGCAAGGCAGAGAAAGACGAAGACTTGCTCTCTGACTTGCAGAAGAAAAGCGAGAAAAGCATAGACCTCAAGGTAAAGGAGGTGCCCGAGATGCTTGCCCAACTTCCGTACATCAAAAGCCTTGGACTCCACTTCACCGATGGCATCGTGCTGCCCGAATGGTTCGACCATATCAAATTCGACTACATTTCCATCGATGGCAAAGTGCCTAGTAGCGACGATTTGCCGAAAATACTTGCCAAGATAAACCATATAGAGTACCTGTACATCTATTTCAACCAAGAGCCCGATATTAGTTATCTACGCATCACAAGCAACAAGCAAACCCCTGAGACACAGCCAGAAGCGCCGGACAATGCACAGCACATCAAGCATTTAGACCTTCATTACGCGGATAAAGCCGTGCTGCCGAAATGGCTTTCTCAGTTCGGCATCGACCATCTTTCCCTCGAAGGCAAGATGACGAAAGCAGAGAAGAGAAGTCTTTCGAAGAGCTTGAAGAAGGCAAATGTCAGGAAGTTCGAACTTGAAAGGGCAGAAAAACACTAAGTCCCAACTGGCACAAAAAGAGAAAATCCGAAGGCTCGCGCTCAATTTTGAACTCTGACACTATCGTTAACAATAAACGCCGCGTGCGGGAATCCAAATCCCCGCGTGCGGCGTTGGTCATTTCCGTGTGCGGCGATTGCAATCCCCGCGTGCGGCGTTTGAGAACTTAATGTGCTTAGTCACAAAATCTCCCTCGCTATCCAAGCGCATGCCTCTGCATCGGCCAGGGCATGATGATGGTTCTTCATACTGAATCCGCAAGCTGAAGCTACTGTCTGAAGCTGATGGTTCGGCAGCCAAGGAAACTTGCGGCGTGAAACACAAAGCGTGTCGAGGAACTCATAATCAGGGTAATCCATCTGATACACACGAAAGACAGATTTCAGGCAACTCTCATCGAAAGGTCTGTTGTGTGCCACCAATGGCAAACCTTCTATCAGAGGCTCAATTTCTGCCCAAACCTCAGGAAAGATGGGAGCATTGTCTGTGTCTTCATGCCCCAAACCATGAACCCGCTGACACCAGTAGTTAAAGTAATTTGGCACGGGTTGAATCAGGGAATAGAAGCTATCGACAATCTCACCATTCCTGACGATAACGATACCGACAGAACAGACGGAACTGCGCTCGTTGTTGGCTGTTTCAAAGTCTATGGCTGCAAAGTCAAGCATATCCTTACTTTTCCCAGACGAAGCGGTAAGCGAAACGTCGGTTGGGAGCGGTGTCGCCCGTGGTAGAGATGCTGTTGATGTCGCCCGGGTAGGTGGGATTGTCGGCCCACTTGAACGACAAACTGAAACGCTTTCCCGTCTTGCCGAGCAACTTGCGGGGGATGGCCATCTCAACGCACTTCTCCCCTACTGCAACATCCCAATCTTTCTCGAACTTCAAACTTACCAGTCTTGAATCTTGAATTGCGAATTCATAATTTCCGTCATCGTCGGTGTCGATGTAAAGCAACATCCAATTCGGGTCTGTGCTGGGCGAGAGCGGCTGGGCTGTCTCTGCAGCAAAATAGATGTTCTTCTTGTCGACAGCAACAAGGCAACGTGTTATATCGTTCCGACCGCTGTTGTCGGTGTAATGAAGGTCGCCGTAGCCATCGTGGTCACGATGAATAACATCGCCTCTTGTATCGAGGAAACTGCTGTCGGGTTGCCATTCGTCGAGGTTTCCGTCGAGCGTGATGTGCTGATAGCCATGGTGAACAGGCACCGGAGCAACGCCTTTGTAGCGGCGGATGTTCTGCACCATCTGCATGTAGTAGTTGTCCGTCCAACCACCTTTCATGGGAGCTATGGTTCGGTTGAACTCTGCATTGTACTGGTCCACGAAGTAGAAGGGATTATCCTTTCTGCCGAGGAAATCGATATGCATGTCCGCTTGACCAGACGGGTCTTTACCGTTCTTGTACTTGCCTGCCGTCCACTCGTTCCAGTCATTAAGATAGATGAAGTCAGGATCAACTTGAAGTGCTTCGTCCCAACGGTCCTGGAAGTAGATGCCGTATTGCGTGGGATTGTCCCTCTCCTCACCAAGCCAGGGCACAAAGGCGCGACTTGGCATGTCCTTTCCGTCAAGTTGAGGTTCCAGAGTCTCGCGTCGCCAGCTCTTGCCTGTAATGCTTATCGGGTGCTGAGCAGGCGTGACTGCCATCTCCTCGAAGCGTCCCTGATGTTTAGAGCAAAGTTCTTCCGGCTTAAGAGCGGCCACACTCTTGTCGTTCATCTCGTAGCCGAAGCTCCACTTGTCCTCGCCTCCCACGTAGGGTGCTCCAGCCCAACTCTTGTAGCCCCACCACATATTGCGAAGGGTGAAGAACTCTTTGACCTCGTCGCTGTAGTTCGTCTTGCCCTTTTGTCCGCCATTAGGATTGGCATCAACAGAGGGCGTGGCGTTGTAAAGCAGCAATGGCTTGCCATCCCAATAAAACCAACAATCCTGATATCGAGGCGTCTTGTAGAAGCGTTCGTAGAGGCTCTGCACAACATCTATCACGTTGCCGTTGAATGCCCAAAAGCAAAACTTCGGCACCTTGTTGCCCAAAGCCTTCATTTCCTGCATGGTCTTGAAGAGCACTTCCCACTCGTCCCAATAACAGACGGCATTTGTAACGTCCATGATGAGCACGTCAACGCCTGCATCGGCAAGCATCGAGAGGTCGTGGAAGCAGACATAGCGGTCCTGGCTAAGGAAGTAACCGTACTCGGGTTCGCCCCAATGATAGGTGGCATAAGGGAAATCAGGATTGCCTTTCGAGCGCTCCGGATTCTCTTCGAGAAGCTTCGTCACATCGTAAGTGTAAGGTTGTCCATTGTGAAGATTCTGCGTGTGCCAAGTAATATAGAAGATGCCAACAGTTCGCGACTTGTCTGTCTTAAGCGGACACTCCTCGGCTGTCGGCAAGGTACGACCTAAAGCATCTGTCGCGATCCAAGATGTTTGAGACAAAGCAGAAATGCCGAATGACAATGTGAGACTCAAAAATAGGAGCCTTAATGAACGTGTTTTCATGGGAGTTGGTTAGCTATTCTTTATTTGCCCTCTTCCTTTCCAGGTGGTCGAGGATAACCTTTCGCATGCGCATACTCTTGGGCGTCACCTCAACATACTCGTCGGCCTTGATGTATTCGAGTGCTTCCTCGAGCGAGAAGATTGTAGCCGGGATGATGTGAGCCTTTTCGTCTGTTCCGCTGGCACGAACATTGGTGAGCTGCTTTGCTTTGCAAACATTGATGACAATGTCGTTCTCGTGAACATGTTCGCCAACAACCTGACCTGCATAGACTTGGTCTTGCGGCTCGATAAAGAAGCGTCCGCGGTCCTGCAGATGGTCGATGGCATAGGCATAGGCGTTGCCACTCTCCAAAGCAATCAGCGAGCCATTGACGCGGCGATTGATGTCGCCCTTATAGGGCTGGTATTCCTTGAAACGATGTGCAATGATAGCTTCGCCCTGACTGGCTGTGAGCATGTTCGTCCTGAGGCCTATGATGCCGCGACTCGGGATGAGGAACTCGATGTTGACGCGTTCGCCCTGACTCTCCATGCTTGTCATCTCGCCCTTCCTTCGTGTTACCATATCAATCATCTTCGACGAGAACTCCTCAGGCACATTGATGGTCATCTCCTCAATCGGTTCGCATTTCACGCCATCTATCTCTTTGTAGATGACTTGGGGCTGACCGACTTGCAGTTCATAGCCTTCGCGACGCATCGTCTCGATGAGCACAGAGAGATGAAGCACGCCACGACCAGAGACAATCCAACGGTCGGTATAACCCTCGGGAACCTCAACGCGAAGAGCCAAGTTCTTCTCGAGTTCGCGCTCCAAGCGTTCACCTATGTGACGGCTCGTGCAATACTTTCCTTCCTTTCCAAAGAAGGGTGAGTCGTTGATTGTGAAGAGCATAGACATCGTTGGCTCGTCGATGCTGATGGGAGGCAACGGCTCCGGATTCTCGAAGTCACAAAGTGTGTCGCCTATCTCGAAACGCTCCAGGCCTATGATAGCACAGATATCACCCGAACTGACCTCAGACGTCTTCTGCCTACCCATGCCCGTGAAGGTGTGGAGTTCCTTGATTTTCGTCTTCTCCATCTCGCCATTTCGATGAGCAATCGTGATGTTCATGCCTTCGCGAAGTGTGCCACGATGCACACGACCCACAGCGATTCGACCAGTATAGTTGCTGTAGTCGAGGCTTGTGATGAGCATCTGCGGCGTGCCTTCAAGCATTTCAGGCTCAGGAATATACTTAAGGATGCAGTCGAGCAGATAGGTAATGTCAGTAGTTGGCGTTTGCCAATCCTCTGCCATCCAGCCCTGTTTTGCCGAGCCATAGATGACAGGGAAGTCGAGCTGCTCTTCTGTTGCATCGAGGTCGCACATCAGGTCGAACACCATCTCGTAAACCTCTTCAGGACGGCAGTTTGGCTTGTCCACTTTATTGATGACAACAACAGGCTTCAGACCAATCTGCAGAGCTTTTTGAAGCACGAAGCGTGTCTGCGGCATCGGTCCTTCGAAGGCATCAACGAGCAGTAAGCATCCGTCTGCCATGTTGAGCACGCGTTCCACCTCGCCACCGAAGTCACTATGGCCCGGAGTATCGATAATGTTTATCTTCGTGTCCTTGTAGTTGATGCTGACATTTTTCGAGAGAATAGTGATGCCTCGCTCTCTCTCAAGTTCGTTATTGTCGAGCATGAGCTCGCCAGTTTGCTGGTTCTCTCGAAAAAGATTTCCAGCCAAAAGCATTTTATCTACAAGAGTTGTTTTGCCGTGGTCAACGTGGGCAATGATAGCTATATTTCTGATGCTTTGCATACGCTTTAATTATTTTCGCGTGCAAAGGTACGAATTAGCCAGCGAAATACAAAAAGAAAACAAGATTTTCTTTTATTACTGAGCAAAGTACGAATCTTACCTAGGCATCTTTGCCAACACACCACGTTGAGTTTGCCAACACACCACGTTAAGTTTGTCAACACACCACGTTGAGTTTGTCAACACACCACGCTGAGTTTGAGAATTCGACGTGTTGCGTCTGTAACTCTGTAACGATTGTCGCTACGATATCCGATGAGCCAGATAATGTCGTCGCCTTGAGTTGCCACGAACGTCTCTGCCTTCTCGAAGCGATTAAGCTTGCGATCTGTCAGAAAATCACTTACCAACTTCCTGCCAGTCATACCGAACGGGACAAAAGCATCGCCTTCACAAATTGGCCTGACTTCAACCGGCTTTGTAATTGAATCTGCATCAAAATAGGCGACATTCGGGCCTTGTTCTTGCATTTCGGATACAATCTCTTGCTTCAATTCAGGCAAAGATGACTCCTTCAATGGTGCAACAATCAAAACCTCTCGGTCTCTTAAAACTTTGTAAGTATTCGAGTGCCAAACCTTTCCGACTTGGCTCGTTGAAGAACCAAGCATCTCCTCTTCCTGAGCCGCGTTAAAGCCTTTGCCTGCAAGCCATTCGTGAAGCAAAGTCTGCGATGAAAGCGCCACCAAAGGAAAGCTTGTTTCTGTGATTCCAAACTCCTCGAAAGCAGATTCTATACCTTTAATATAATAAGGAAGACTATGTTGAGCATTTTCGGAAGCCAGGCAAAGATGCTCGACTGCGGCTGGATTGATGTCACGAAGCAAAGGAATGACATCGAGACGAAGCCGGTTTCTTTGTGCGATACGCTCGGAATTAGTACTATCTGTAACAAAGTCCTGGCCCTTGCTTTCAAGATATTCAAGAATCTCTTCACGACTCAGACAAAGCAACGGACGAATGATGCTGTCGTGCTTGGGCTGCATTCCTGTCAAACCACGCAAGCCCGTACCTCTCAACAGGTTAAGCAATATGGTTTCTGCTTGGTCGTCACGATGATGAGCAACCGCTATGCAGGAAGCTTTGAGTGCTTTCAGTTCCTCACGGAACCAATCGTAACGAAGGTCGCGAGCTGCCATCTCGATGCTGATGCCTTGTTCCTTCGCATATTGTTCCGTGTCGAAGTGTCGGACAGACAAAGGCACATCGTTCTGCTTGCAAAACCGCTCGACGAAAGCTTGGTCTCTGTTAGATTCTTCGCCTCGCAAATGGAAATTACAATGCAAAGCCTTCACCTCGTAACCAAGCTCCTTCATAATGAGCAGAAGCGCAGTGGAATCAGCTCCGCCACTTAATGCGACAAGAACCAAATCATCTGGCCGAAGACCAATCTCACGCTCAATATATATCCTGACTTTGTCAATCATTTTCCTTGCAAAAGCTGTCGTGCATTCTCCTTTGCAGCTTCGGTTACGGTATTGCCGCTGAGCATGTGAGCGAGTTCTGTAATGCGACCTTCGTTGTCGAGTTGTTTGATATGCGTTAAGGTGCGATTGCCTTGGTCCTCCTTGTAAACAAAATAATGCGCATCACCTTTAGCAGCAATCTGCGGCAGGTGCGTGATGGCAAGTACCTGCTGACTTGCACCACTACTCATCTGAGCCATAATCTGCGCCATCGAGCTTGCTACTTTGCCGCTCACGCCTGTGTCAATCTCGTCGAAGATAATGGTCGGAAGATGCATCTGCCTGCTTGTCAAAGCCTTCAAGGCAAGCATCACTCGCGACATCTCGCCGCCACTCGCCACGTCTGCTAACGGTCTGGCCGTCATACTCTTGTTAGCGGAAAACAGGAAGGTGACGTTGTCCATACCGGAAGGTTGAAGTTCCGAGACTTTTTCCATATCGGCCTTGAAGATAACGGCAGGCATATCCATTGCCGTAAGCAATTCCGACACAAGCTTTTCAACTTGTTTTGCTGCCTTAGTTCGACCTGCGGAAAGCTTCTCTGCAAGCTTTGTTGCCAGTTCTGTTTCGCCTGCTATTTGTTGCTTCAAAGCTTTGATGTTTTCTTCGGAATCGGTAAGCAATGAGAGTTGCGAACGAATATCATCAGCCAAAGCAATAAGCTCCTCCGATGAACTGACATGATGCTTCTGCTCAAGAGCAAAGAGATTGTCCAGTCGTTCCGTAACTTCTTGAAGGCGAGCGGGATTGTACTCAACCTCTTCAGCAAGTCCGTTAATGTCGTCAGCAATATCACGTAACTCAATCAAGGCGCTTTCGACACGCTCCTGATACGACTCAATCGTGGGATAAACGCGGGCTATCTGTTGCATGGCTTGGCTTGTCCGACGAAGCGCATTAATCGCTCCAAGCGCACTCTCGTCATTATCATTCCCGTTCAACAAAGCGTCAATTGATGACAAAACAATCTTGATGTCCTCAGCATGCGAAAGTGCACTCTGCAATTCTTTAAGCTCTTCATCTTCACCTGCTTGCGGCTTAAATTCGTCAAGCTGTTCGAGCTGGAAGCGCAGGTAATCCTCGTCGCTTTGTCGCTTTGCTAAGTTCTCCTCAAGCTCCTTCAGCTGACGTTTCGCCTCAACAATTCTCGCATAACATTCTTTATACTGACCAAGCAAATCCTGATGCCCTGCAATGGTATCAACGATGCCCAACTGGAAGGCAGGATTCTCGAGCAACAGGTTGCTATGTTGCGAATGTATATCGAGCAAACGAAGGGCAATCTGTCTCAATATAACGACACTCACAGGACTATCATTGACAAAAGCACGACTCTTGCCATTTGACGCCACTTCACGTCGAAGGATGCACTCCGAAGGTTCATAGTCAAGTTCATTCTCTTCGAAGAGTGCCTGCATTCCATAGCCTTCGATATCGAAAACTCCTTCAACGGTACATTTGCTTGCTCCGGGCATGATGCTTCCCGTATCGGCACGCTGTCCCATAAGGAGCCCAAGGGCGCCAAGAATAATGGACTTACCCGCGCCTGTTTCGCCTGTCATCACAGAGAAGCCTGCCGCAAGGTCAATATCAAGCGACTCTATGAGGACGTAATTATTGATGGAAAGATGTGTCAGCATAACAGGTGCAAAGATACGAAGAAAAATGAAAAACGAAAAGTAAATAGCGAAAATTTATTTCATATACCATCTGCAAGGGCTTGAAGCGCTTCGAGCTAACACTTCACGAGAACTTGCAAGACTTCACACAAGAACTTCGCCAACTTCATACGTGAACTTTGCGAAATCGACACGTGGATTTTGCGAAATCGACACGTGGATTTTGCGAAATCGACACGTGGATTTTTTTGCAATTCTCAAGTGTTTAAAAAAGAACACTTTGGAAAAGTCCGTCAGATGCTTGCGAGAAGGCTGACGGCTTCGGTGATGGAGTTAACGTCCTCAATGAGAAGACTTATCTTACCATTCTCCTGCTTGAAGCGACAACGATGGGCGTTTGCCTTGGCAAACTCGACAACAGCCCCGAAGATGCGCCCTTCGTAGAATGGGTTGTCGTCGGCAGGACCAAAGAAGAGCCTTGTGTAACCTCGCTTGGGTTTACCTGCCGTCGCCGGCATTTGCTTCAATACGATACGTTCGCAACCGAAATGCTTACCAAGACGACGAAGCGTCACAACTTTCAGCAGGTCCTCTGCTTCTTGTGGAAGTGATCCGAAACGGTCAATAAGCCGCTGTCTGAAGCGCTCCACATCTTCGTCTCGTTCCATCCCGTCAAGCTCGCGATAAAGCAGCATTCGTTCACTCGAAGTCGGCACATAATCGTCGCTGAAGTACATGGGAAGATTGCTGTCGAGTTGACAATCATCAACCACTTCCGTGCTTTCTACAACGTTTCCATTTCGAACTTCTTCGGCATAGAGTTCGTGGAACTCATCATTACGAAGTTCGGTGACGGCTTGTGAAAGAATCTTCTGATACGTCTCGTAACCGAGGTCGGCAATAAAACCGCTTTGCTCTGCACCAAGCAAGTTTCCTGCGCCACGAATATCGAGATCTTGCATGGCAATATGAATGCCGCTTCCTAAGTCGCTAAAGTTCTCGATTGCTTGCAAGCGGCGTCGTGCATCAATGTTTAGAGCATATAGAGGCGGAGCAAGAAGGTAGCAGAATGCTTTCTTGTTCGAACGCCCTACCCTGCCTCGCATTTGGTGGAGATCGGAGAGGCCGAAGTTGTGAGCGCCATTGATGATGATAGTGTTCGCATTTGGTATGTCAAGACCGCTCTCGATGATGGTTGTGGAGATAAGCACGTCGTAGTCATAGTTCATGAAGTCGACCATTATCTTCTCAAGCTCATCTGGCGGCATCTTTCCGTAAGCAACAGCAACTCGGCAGTCTGGTACATTCTTTCGAATGAGCTCTGCAAGCTCCGGAAGTTGACTGATTCGATTGTTGACGAAGAAGACCTGACCGCCTCGACTCATCTCAAAATTGATGGCTTCTGCAATCACTTCAGCGTTAAATTGGCAGAGCTGCGTCTGAATGGGATAACGATTTGGCGGAGGCGTTTGGATAACGCTCAAGTCTCGAGCACCCATCAGGGAGAACTGCAAGGTTCTGGGGATTGGCGTAGCAGTCAGAGTGAGGGTATCGACATTTGTCTTAAGTTGACGAAGCTTTTCTTTCGTCGAGACGCCAAACTTCTGCTCCTCGTCAATGATGAGTAAGCCCAAGTCCTTGAACTTGACACTCTTGCCGATGAGTTTATGCGTACCTATTATTATATTAACAGCACCACTCCTGAGTCCTTCGAGCACATCTTTCGTCTGTTGTGGCGAACGGGCTCGCGTCAAGTATTCAATCTTGACGGGGAAGTCTTTAAGACGCTCGGAGAAAGTACGGAAGTGCTGATAAGCAAGGACGGTTGTCGGCACGAGAACTGCCACTTGTTTATTATCGACACAAGCCTTGAAAGCCGCTCTGACAGCCACTTCCGTCTTACCGAAGCCCACGTCGCCGCAGACAAGGCGGTCCATCGGCCTTTGCCTTTCCATATCGGCCTTGACGTCCTGTGTCGCCTTTAGCTGGTCGGGCGTATCTTCGTAGAGGAAGCTTGCTTCGAGCTCGTGCTGCATGAAGCTGTCATGACTAAAGGCAAAGCCTTTCTCTTCACGACGACGGCTATAGAGCAAAATAAGGTCGCGCGCGATGTCCTTAATCTTCTTCTTCGTACGCTCCTTCATGCGTTCCCAAGCACCCGTACCGAGCTTACTGATGCGCGGCGGTTCGCCTTCACGCCCCTTGTACTTGGAAACCTTATGCAAAGAGTGAATCGAGACGTAAACGTTATCGTTACCCGAATAAGTAATCTTGATAACCTCCTGCACTTGGTCGCCGTTCTGCATACTGACCAAGCCTCCGAAACGACCTACGCCATAGTCGATGTGGACAACGTAGTCACCAATCTCAAACTGCTGCAACTCTTTGAGCGTTAGTGCGACTTTGCCTCCGGTAGCCTTATCGCTACGAAGGTTATAACGATGGAAGCGGTCGAAGATTTGGTGGTCGGTGAAGATAGCGACGTGTAAGTCATCGTCGATGAAACCTTCGTGCAGAGCCTGGTCAACAGGCGTGAACTGAATGCCCGTCTCTTTGTCGTGGAAAATGCTCTCGAGGCGGTCAGTCTGCTTCTGGCTGTCGGCAAGGATGTATATATCTGTGCCTTCGTCCTGTAGCTTCTGGAAAGC
This sequence comes from uncultured Bacteroidales bacterium, assembly GCA_902778625.1. Taxonomy (GTDB): domain Bacteria; phylum Bacteroidota; class Bacteroidia; order Bacteroidales; family Bacteroidaceae; genus Physcousia. The sequence goes on along the minus strand of CACYYM010000002.1, from coordinate 41,627 downwards.
AGAGATGAGCAAGTCGAAGTTCTTGTGGAAGATGGGTTGCGGGTGAACCTTAAACCTTATTTGACAATTTGACGATTCAGAATCTGGCAATTGATGGTTCAGTTCGATGCGGCGGAAGCTGAGGACTTGCCGCTTGAAGTCTTCTGGGTTTACAAGGAGCGAGGAACTCTCTAATCTCTCGTCTCTCGTCTCTAATCCTTCGGTGATGGCTGAATGGCTGAATCCCTCATTATAAGTCTGCTCTATCGTGTCGCAAAGGAAAAGGAGGTCCTTCACAACGAGCACAGAATTGTCCGGCAGGAACTTAAGGAAGCTCTCTCTACTGAAGTTCTTGTCGTCCATTTCGGGCACGATGGAGATACATTCCTGACGGTCGCGGCTAAGCTGGCTGTGCACCTCGAACGTGCGGATGCTATCCACCTCGTCGCCAAAGAAATCTATGCGATAAGGCAATTCGTGCGAGAACGACCAGACGTCAATGATACTACCACGAACTGCAAACTGCCCAGGCTCATAGACATAGTCAGTCCTGTTGAAGCCGAAGCTGAGTAGCGTCTCCTGAATAAACATAATGTCAACGCGCTCGCCAACTCTTAGGCTCAAGGTCTGCTCCGAGAGTATCTCCTTCGTTACCACCAGTTCGGCGAGAGCCTGAGGATGCGACACGATGAAAAGCGGCAGTCTTCCTGCCGAAAGGCGTGAAAGCACTTCCGTCCGAAGAATCTCCTGTCCCGCATTCCTTTGGCCAAACTTGATGGCACGCTTGTAGGAACTTGGGAAGAAGAGAACCTGCTCATCCCCAAGCAAGCGCGTCAAATCATGATAGAAATAGCCGGCTTCTTCCTCATCGTTAAGGACGAAGACATAAGGTTGCCCGAGCACTTGCGGAGCTTTCTCTGCCAGCGCAGCAAACACAAGGGAAGTGCAGCTTCCCTGCAATCCGGAAAGTTGTATCGTACCTTTCGTCTCCTTCTGCAACTCAGCAGCGAGCGCTTTCACGCCCAGATGCCTTGCAAAAAGCTTCTGAAGTTTCTGAATCTCCATTTTCGACTGCAAAGTTATGATTAAGCGAAGACAATCCAAAATAAAACATCTTTTATTTTTGCTATTGAGCACACATGTCGCTCAACGAAGTCCAAGTTACACAATTTTTTCACAAGTTAAACACAAATTTCAGGCATCGGTGTTCAATTAATGCAAAAAAACTTATATTTGTAATCAGAAACTCAAAAAGCTAAACAACGATGGAGACAAAACAAAAAATAATTGTCGTAGGCAGCTGCAACACTGATATGGTCATTCGCGTTGATCACCTTCCTTTGCCTGGAGAAACGATTATCGGTCACAATTTCATAACCAATCAGGGCGGCAAGGGTGCTAATCAGGCCGTAGCAGTTAGTCGTCTTGGAGGCAAAACAGCCTTCATAGCTAGACTTGGCAACGACGACTTCGGAGCTAAATCGCTTCGTTTGCTCACAGAAGAAGGTATCGACACTTCGTGCGTACACCTTACAGACGGCGTCTCAACGGGAGTGGCAATCATTCCTGTCGACGATAAAGGCGAGAACTCCATCATCGTTTCCAGCGGAGCCAATGCCCTTCTCTCTTCAACCGATATTGAAGCAGCCAAACCGCTTTTCCAGAACGCATCAATCCTGCTCATGCAACTCGAAACTCCTGTGCCTACGCTCATCAGCGCAGCTCGTCTTGCAAAGAGTTATGGTGCCAAAGTCGTGCTCAATCCAGCGCCTTATCCTAAGGAGCCCTTGCCAAGTGAATTGCTCGAACTAGTTGACATCATCACACCAAATGAGACAGAGGCAGCAGGAATGAGCGGTATCAAAGTTGTCAACGAAGACACAGCCTTCGAGGCAATTTCTGCAATTCAACGACAAGGTGTTGGGATGGTCATTATAACCGCTGGAGCATCTGGAGCATACACCATCATTAAAGGTCAAATCATCCGCATCCCATCAACGAAAGTCGAGGCCATCGACACCACAGCAGCAGGCGACACATTTTGTGGAGCCTTTTGTGTAGCTTTGAGCAAAGGCGCAGACACTGTAGAGGCCATTCGCTTCGCCAACAAAGCCGCATCTATTAGCGTAACACGAATCGGAGCATGGATGAGCATCCCATACGAAAAAGAAATACTTTAAATTTTAACATATAAACTTTAAGTTTTAGCCGTTATGTTCATCGTAAAAAGCTACATGTTGGCCGTCATTTTGTGTGTTATCACAATGATGTGCTGGGGTTCATGGGGCAACACCCAAAAGCTGGCCGGAAAGAGCTGGCGTTACGAACTCTTCTATTGGGACTACGTCCTTGGTATCCTACTCTTCTCGCTCCTTGTTGGCTTTACCTTCGGCAGTTTTGGCGCAGAAGGACGTAGTTTCATGACCGACCTCGCCCAAGTATCGCTTTCCACGTTCGGTTGGATTATTCTTGGCGGTATTGTTTTCAACCTAGCCAACATACTCCTGAGTGCCTCCATTTCTCAGGCAGGCATGTCCGTTGCGTTTCCCGTTGGTGTAGGTTTGGCACTCGTGTTAGGCGTCATCCAAAACTACATTGTTCAATCCAAAGGAAATGTCCTGCTTCTTTTTGCAGGCGTAGCGTTAGTAGTCGTAGCTATTATCGTGAATAGCGTTGCATCAAGTCGTATCCAGAAACTCCGCTCCAAAAACATTGAAGCCACAAAGAGCATGTCGAGCGGCAAGAAAGGTATCATTCTTGCAATCGTGGCAGGCGTACTCATGTCATTCTTCTACTCCTTTGTAGCAAAAGGGATGGATCTCGACAGCTTCGAGAGCCCAGCCATAGGCAAAGCCACGCCCTATACCGCCTTCTTTATCTTTTCCGTAGGTGTATACCTTAGCAATTTCATATGGGGTACAATAGCTATGAAACGGCCCGTAGAAGGCGAACCCGTAAACTATAGTGACTATTTCAAGGGCGCAGGCAAAGTCCATCTCGTCGGTCTGTTAGGGGGAGCCATATGGGGACTTGGAACCGTGCTGAGCTACATTGCTGCTGGCAAGGCAGGAGCCGCTATTTCCTATGCGCTTGGCCAAGGCGCGCCCATGATAGCCGCCTTATGGGGAGTGTTTGTATGGAAAGAGTTCAAGGGAGCCGACATGAAGACCAACGGCTATCTGGCAATCATGTTTATATTCTTCATTGCCGGACTTGCAACTATCGTCTATGCCGGACGATAAAAAGGGCTCAACTGCTGGCGTTAGCTCTAGCCACTATTTCAAGGCTGGCAAGATATAGTCCCAAACGAGGTTCAGCTCGGCTTGCATATCACGCAAATCAGCAGTATTGATTACCACGGCATCCTTCTCGGGAATGACGATAATATATTGTCCACCAGCGCCATCAGCTCGGAAGGCATTATGTCGACATCGCCACACCTGATAGCCATAGCCTTGCACCCAATCACTATTCTCTTTCGTCAGACCACTTTCAGCCACCCTATCTGCCCTAATTCCTGCTGGTTGGCAAGGCACCTGAGCCTTAATGGCTTCGGTCACATACCACTTTGGTAACACCTGTTTGCCCTTCCACTTGCCCTTTTGTAGTAGTAGTTGTCCCATCTTGCCCAAATCCTCAGTCTTCAGGTATAGCCCCCATCCGCCACAGTTAATGCCCTGCGGACTTTCGTCCCAATGCGGAGCATCGATACCAAGAGGGTCGAATAATCGAGTTTGCAAATAGTCCACAACCTTCTGCCCAGTCACCTTTTGAACGATAGCCGAGAGAATATACGTACCCATACTGTTGTAGCAGTAGTATGAGCCAGGTTCATGCTCTACAGGCCAAGACAGGAACGTCTTCACCCATGAGTCTTCACCGTTTCTGCGAGGCTCGGAATCGTGTCCGCAATTCATTGTCAGCAGATTGTGAATCGTCACCTTCTTCAGATTTTCTGATGGCAAAACGGGCAATTCATCCGAGAAGAACGAAACCAGCCTATCGTCAAGCGAGAGCAACCCCTCCTCAATGGCCAGACCCACCGCAGCCGAAGTAAACGTCTTGCTCACACTGTTCAGGACGTGAGGTTTCTCAGCCTCTCCACCATTCAGCCACTTTTCGTATCTCACCTTACCATGCTGGATTACCATCACACTTTGGATGTTAAGCATCTTCTGCTTGGCAGCGTCCAGATAGCTTTCCATAGCCATCTTCAGCGAACTACTAGCCTTAGCGCGCTTCATCGAAGCAGCATAGCAAGAAAAACTGCATAGACACAACAGAACAACCAGGCCGTTTCGAAAAAAGAAATGTTTCATAGACAAATGAATTTAATTATATAATCAGTCATACTCCTTGGATGCCTTAACACCGAAGCACAATTGTAGTCATAAAGTTCTCTTACATCTCCACGTCACCATCAAAACTTATGTTGTCGCGATTCTGACCACGAACCCGTATGAAAGCCGATCCATTGTCATAGATTTCGATAACGTAGCGGTAGAAATCTTCCGTTGTCCTCGCGTCCAGTTCTATTCTGGCCAAGCCCTTTTTAGGGCGACTCTCGCGATAGCCGATAACTGAAGCCACAAAGTTCAGGCCATCCGAGGAGATTGAACCTTGATACACTTGTCCCATATAAGGCAAACAGCTCTCCAGCGTATCACCTTTTAGCTCTAAATAGAAGCCATAGGAAACCATCCGTGAACTATAACGGGCAGGGTGCATCGAGCGGACATTAATGTGCAAGTGCCTGTTTGCCAGCGAATTCGCAATAGCCTTTTGTGTTTCGGCAGCTCGTTCAGCACTCGACCGAGAACTAGCGCAGCCCGTCGTATACAGCAGCACCACTAAAGCCAGAAATAGAAGTTTACTCATTTGTTAAATAATTATGGGCGTTAATTGTTCTTTTTTGATAAGCGATGGTCTGGACGACTAACAATGGGACTTTTCATGGATGAATTTCGGTTTGAGATTATCGTCGTCCATGTACTCTTTCGTTATATAGATTAAAGAAGAACTATTAACCTTCTTTGAGAGCTTTGATGCCGGCTTTGTAGCTTTCCGGATCACGTTCGCCAAGAAAGCGCTCGAGGTTTCCGCGAGCTGTAAGATAGAGGGTCTTGTCATAGATCTCGATGGTGAAATTGGCATCATTGTCGAGGTTGTGGCAGATAATGTCGTCGTCCTCAAAATCTTCCGTATTGATCTCATAACGGAACTTAAAGCCGTCGTTCAGAATACCATTCCAACCATCAATAATGGAGCCCAATACCCCCATACCCTTGCCTTCTTGATCAGGAGGGGTCATGAAGACAAACAGGCGACCTCCGTCCAGGTCTTGGTAGAAAACGATGTTCTCAATTTTCTTGCGGTAATCTTCGAGATGTTGCGCCAAAGCTTCGCGACGTGCTTTAATGGACTGGGCTTCGGAAACGTCGGCTGAAAGCATGATTTTGACGCTATCAAGATAGAGGCCATCGGGATGAGTAACGGAATAGTTGACTTCGAGATCGTAGCGTTCTACGATGTCGGCTGTGGCCTTGATTTCTACATAGTCAGCAGAATCTTTCATCCATTCGGAGAGGATGACTTTCGCACTATCGATGAGTTCGGTAGCTTCTGGAAAATCGACAACAAACTGACGGACCTGCGACATTTGTCGTGACTGAACAGCTGTCTGAAAGGCTTTCCGATCTTTGCTCGTACAACTTCCGAGGACCAACGAGAGCACAATGACAGCAAAACTGATAAAGGTCTTTTTTTTCATGGAATGTGTATAGTTAAAGTTTATTGAAGGCACTATCATTTCATTTAATAACAAATTCTTCTGCAGCTTTCAATGTGTCGAGCTTGCCGACGTCGAGGATGCGCAGGTCTGGCTGAACGTAACCGTAGATGGGCTCGTCCTTGCAAACCGACAGGTAGAAATCGATAATACCGAACTTGTCGGCGAACCGGTCAAAGTACTTGAACAGCCTCGGGTTCATGTAGTGTACACCGGCAAACGCGAACTTGTGATAATTCTTCGGGTTAAGGTTCTCGTATGGACTGCGGACTTCGCCTGTGGTGACGTTCGTCCACCCAACTAGTCGCATATCGTCGTCAAAGAGCAAATACCGCTGCGTCTCACGCTCACTGACCAACAAAGTCGCTGCCCTACCACGTCCTGCATCCTTGAAAGCTGAGAGGTCAACATTGCTCAAGATGTCAACATTATGGATGAGAAAGCCATCCTGTGCATCACACAATAGCGGAGCCGCATGTTTGATGCCGCCACCTGTCTCAAGAAGCTTCTCGCGTTCGTCGCTGAAGAGGATACGGCAGCGCATAGGATTCTGCTGACACCATTCCTCAATCATGTCGGCAAAGTGGTGGACATTGATGACGATGTCCGTGAAACCTGCTGCCATGAGTTTTTCGAGCTGATACTGAAGCAATGGCTTACCACAAACAGGCACGAGTGCCTTTGGCATAGTATCAGTAAGCGGTTTCAACCTCGTACCAAGCCCTGCTGCAAATATCATGGCTCTGCCCGGATTGAGAACCTGCTCTATACCTTGCTCGCGATGACAGATGTGCACCTCAACACCAAACTTCTTATGGATGTGTTCCGCCAAATGTTGTGCACTATAGACGCTTCTGTGCTGACCGCCTGTACAGCCAAAACTGAACATCAGATTGGTGAAGCCACGCTGCAAATATCGCGTAATATGAGCATCTGCCAGCTTATAAACGCTATCTAGAAATGTCAAGATTTCTCCGTCGTCTTCAAGAAAACGAATGACTGGTTCGTCAAGACCCGTCAGTTGTTTATAAGGTTCGTAACGCCCAGGGTTGTGCGTGCTTCGGCAATCGAAAACATAACCGCCGCCATTGCCACTCGTGTCCTCAGGAATGCCTTTTCTATAGGAAAAGCTGAACACGCGAACCACCAATGGACCTTGTGCGTCATAGCGCGAGAAGGTTGGTGGACCGTCGAGTGGATGTGCCTGATATGGGTTGAGTTCCGTTGTCTTCAAACCATCGGCGCGTCTTACTTCTTCCTTTTTCTCTGGCTTGAACTGAGGCATTGAGACAAGCTTAATGAGTACTTCATTAAGATAAGGATACGGACAACCGCCTTCATTCAAGAGGTCACGCAGGTTCTCCATTGCAGGCGGAATGCTTTCAAGGAAATGTTTCTTCCTCTCGAAGTAACCTCGGAAGCCATATGCGCCCAGCACTTGAAGCAGCCGGAAGAGCACGCAGAGCTGCAATCCCTGTCGGAACTTCTTCTCGCTGACCTCCTGATATTGCTTGAGACTTTGCAGATAGACTTTGATGAGCTCGCTCCGCAGCTTCTTAGGATAACGTGCCGAAGCCTGCCAAAGGAAGCTTGCAACGTCATACTGCACAGGACCTTTCCTGCCTCCCTGAAAGTCGATAAAGTAAGGATTTCCCTGAGCGTCGAGCATCACATTTCGTGCCTGAAAGTCGCGATACATGAAGGCACCGCCCGGTATGTTCACGATGTCGCGAGCCATAAGTTGGAACGACGCTTCGAGCTTCAACTCGTGGAAGTCGAGGCCTGTCGCCTTGAGGAAGCAGTACTTGAAATAGTTGAGGTCGAAAAGCACATTCGTCTCGTCGAGAGCTTCCTGCGGATAACATTGCGAGAAGTCAAGCTCGTGAGCTCCAAGGATTTGCATAGCAGGCAAAGCAGCAATTGTTCGTCTAAGCAGTTCGCGTTCGTGAGCATTGTATCGTCCTCCTGCCTCTCGTCCACCCTTCAAGGCGTCGAAGAGACTCTGTTTACCCAAATCGTTCTGCAAGTATCGCAAGCCGTCCTCACTCTCCGCAACAACCTGAGGTACAGGAAGTCCTGCTTCTGTGAAATGCTTCGCGAGATAACAGAAAGCATGATTCTCGTCGCGACTCGTCCCAACGGCTCCGATGAGCGTACTGCCATCATTTCCTTTCAAGCGATAGTATTGACGATTGCTTCCTGCTCCGGGAATGATCTCAACTTCGGCGACATCTAGCCCTGTTGTTTCCTTATATAACCTCTTTAGTTCTTCCATATCTGATTGATACGATGACGGATGATGATGACATTTACGAGACTAACAATGACGAAAAGCACAAGACCGAGAAGAATGGCTGACAAGATGCTGCCACACTGCATTTGAGGAAAGACTGTCAGAAGCTTTTGCATATAAAGCGAGCGTACAATGACAAGCCCACAGATTGCGAGTATGAGTACTGCTGCATTCATGCCGATGGTGAGCAATTGGTAAGGCATAGCCACCTTCGCTGGACTATAGCCAATGAGCAGAAGCGTACGCATCTTCTCGGTGTTCTTTTCGACAAGCAGATAAATCGAGAGCATCAGGATATAGAAACTGAGCAAACTGATGAGCAAACCGACCAGCATCACGATGCCCGAAACAAGTCGCAGGAAGAATGTCATCCGACCAGCATCGAGCTTGTCGTCCTCCATCTCGTAGCCTTTGTCGTTGATGTAGTTCACGATAGCATCGTCGGCAGGATTATTGACTTCGAGGATAATGCGCGAGGGCTCTTTATCGGAATCAGGAGCATAGCGTTCGTTGCTCCAGCGGATGAAGTTCTCAGGCGCAAGTATCGTGTTGAGTCGCGTGGAAAAGCCTATCACACGACCTTTGATGTATTCGTTCAGGCCGTTGCCACGCATCGAAATCGTCATTTCCACCATTCCCACGACACCCTCCGAAATCTTGGGCAGGTTCTGGCTTTGAGCGAAGCCGAAGTTGTAGATGGCGAGGTAAGTTTTAGGCACAATGATGGGAACGAAGTCGTCGCCTTCGCTGAAGTGCCATTTCTTCAAATCAACGTCCACAAAGGCATCAGGCACACTCTCGAAGAACATTTCCGTACCGATTTGCGCCACGCCTTCGATGCCCATGCTGCAAGAGACCTTGTATTGGCTGGCAGTAAAAGCGCCTACATTCTTTGCAAATGGCTGTGATTTCAGTTCGTCAATCTCTCTGTCGGAGAAGGTGTTCACAGAGCCCAAGCCAATCGTGTTGAGCGTCGAGATGCGTTTGCTAAGTATCAGGAAGTCAGGACGAATGAAGCCGTCATCCTCACTGAAGATGGGTTTCACGTCGCGATAGAATTGCAGCGAAAGCAGAACGATGAGCATTCCCAGCAGGTTGGCAAAGAAGAAGCCTGCGAACTGTGGCAAACTGATGTGCCTACGAAGAAGTTTCCAAACGAGTTTCATAGGCCAAATACTTTATCATAAGGCAGTTGCATGTGCTTGCCAATACTGGTTATGATGACTGCTGCTCCCTGCCGATGTGCCTCTTCCATCATGATGTCGGCCATGATTTGGGAGTTCGTTTCATCGAGATGCGAGATGGGCTCGTCGGCCAAAAGGAAGTCGAAAGGCTGCACGAGAGCACGAATCATGGCGACTCTCTGTTGCTGACCAAAACTCATCAAGCGGACAGGCGATGACATCTTGTCGGCTATCCCGAGTGCTTCGAACCATCGCTCAATCTCCTGCTTCGACTTGAAACCGGTCAGGCTGTTCTTTATCTCGACATTCTCCATTGCTGTAAGTTCTGGAAAAAGTCGGAGCTCCTGAAAGAGCAAACTGATGTGGTATTGGCGAAGTTTCACCCAATCGGCTGTTTTAAACTTGCCGGAGTCTTTCCCGTCGAAGAGAATCTTGCCGTCGAAGTCCTTGCGATAGCCAATAATGAAGCTGCAAAGCGAGCTTTTTCCGGTGCCGCTGCTGGCTTCAATCAGATAGGTCTTTCCCTTTTCGAGACAGACTTGCTGACGCCATATATCGCTCTGAATGTCAGCCCTTTGCAGGAAGACATTGGGGAGCGTGTTATCGAGTTGGATGCAGTTCATTTCCCTGTCAGGAGGCTTTGAAGTTTCTGTATGATGTCCTTCACGGGCTTGTTCGTCTCGACACTTAACTCAAAACTCTGCGGTGAGTCGGCATTGAGTGAGATTCTGTCGACGGCATTCACCAAGTCGCGTATTTGCGGGATAGCAAGCATCATGGACATTGGGGAAGGATTGCTTATTAAAGCCTGAATGATTTGTCCGGCATTGATTGAGGCAGCGAGATACTTGCCTTTGGCTGCTTTAAGAGATGCGCCGCCTGCAGTTGTGTTGGCAGCCAGCTCCTGAGAATTCGTGAGATAGAGCTTGCCATTGCGAACGCCGAAGAAAATGTTAAGGCCGTCCTGATTCATCACAAAGTCGTTTGCGCCTCGACGGCTTACTTGTTTCCAGTCATCGGCATTCTTCAGGAAGTCCGCATTATTAAGGGTTGCGGTAAAGATTATGCCAGGCATAGACTGTCTGATGTCGAGCTTCGGCATAGCGAGCATCACATCGCCATCAATTGCCTTAATCATCATGTCGAGGTCAACAAACATGTTCAGGCCAAGCAGAGCCGTTCTGATTTCGTCCACTTTGCGAAGATAGGGAAGCAGCTCTTCGCCTTTCATGTTGACACAAATCCAAGCGAAAGGCTCGTCTGCATCGGCTTGCAGCATGTCGCCCTTGATGGGCGCAAGCGGCAGTGTGAGGTTGTCGATGCCCTCAAGCTTCGACGAATACACAAGCGCCTTCTTTTCTATGCGAAGTCCGCAGTTGTAGAAAGCTTTCGAGAGGTCGGTTCCTGCAGGCAGAGACGCAGCATACTGCTGGGGAATATTGCTGAGAGCCGTACTTGCATGGAACACACCCTTCTGCTCTTTAGCCTTCTCAAGCGCAGGCACATCCTGCCGGCTCTGCTTCATCAGCTTCACCATCTCTTCGCGAACGCCATCCCACTGCGAAGGAGAAGTCACATTGCAAAGCAACATCTTGTCTTTGTCGAGACAGCCGATGCCGTCGTTACCCTTCACAATCCACTTAAAACCGTCTTTCTCCTCAATTGCAGCAAAAGGCTCTATCAGTTTCTGCAATTTGTCGGCATCTTCGACATTTAACGAAATGCCCCCTAAACCGCTCTCGGTCGTGAAAGCATAGACTGGCTTTGTGAAGTCAATCGTGCCTTCAACATCACCAAAAGAGGAAACAAGATTGAAGATGTCCTTCAGATTCAAGCCCAGTTCGGATGCGAGTTCCGCAGGCTCAAGCACCATCGCAGCCGTGGCATCTTGGGGCAAGACGTCGCGAGCTTTATCATTATCTCGATGGAAAAACCAATATGCAGCCACTCCGGCGAGCAGTAAAGCAATTATACCAAAAACAAGTTTCTTCATACCTTATATTACATTTTATTTATAGTTTGACATATTTGTGTGCAAAGATACAAAATAAATTTGGATTAGAGATTAGAGATTGAAGATTATTTCGTAACTTTGCAAAATGAATCAGTTCGAACTCATCTCCGATTATGTACCGACTGGCGACCAGCCCGAAGCCATTCAGCAACTGACCGAGGGCATTCGGCAAGGCGTGAAGGCGCAGACGTTACTTGGCGTGACGGGTAGCGGAAAGACGTTCACCATCGCAAACGTCATCAAAAACATCAATCGCCCTACCCTCATCCTCTCGCACAACAAAACGCTTGCAGCCCAGCTGTATGGCGAGATGAAACAGTTCTTCCCACACAATGCAGTCGAGTACTACGTCAGCTACTACGACTACTATCAGCCCGAAGCTTACATGCCTGCGACGGACACTTACATCGAGAAGGACTTGGCGATTAACGACGAGATTGACAAGCTTCGACTCTCTGCCACGAGCGCTTTGCTCTCAGGCAGGCAGGATGTGATTGTGGTGAGCAGCGTTTCGTGCATCTATGGAATGGGCAATCCTTCGACGTTCTTCGAATTCCTGCTGGAGCTTCATGTCGGACAAAATATTGACAGAAACGAACTTCTTCGCCGACTCAACGAATTACTCTATGTCCGTAATGATATCTCACCTAGTAGAGGCGAATATCGCGTCAAAGGAGACACCATAGACGTTGCCCTTGCATATAGCGATTACCTGCTTCGAATTACCTTTTGGGGCGACGAAATCGACAGCATAGAAGAGCTTGACCACGAGACACTTATACGTGCGCAGCTCTATGAAAACTATAAGATATATCCTGCCAATCTTTTCATCACGGCGAAGGATGCTCAGGAGCGTGCAATCGTGCAAATTCAGGACGACCTTCGCGAGCAGGTTGCTTTCTTTGAAAATCAGGGGAAAGAGCTTGAAGCGAAACGTCTTTATGAGCGAGTAACTTATGACATCGAGATGATTCGCGAGCTCGGACATTGTTCTGGTATCGAGAACTACAGCCGCTACTTTGACGGTCGTGCTCCAGGTACGCGTCCGTATTGTTTGCTCGACTTCTTTCCCAAAGACTTCCTCATGGTTATCGACGAGAGTCATGTCTCTGTGCCACAGATACATGGCATGTATGGCGGCGACCAATCGCGCAAAACAACGCTTGTAGAGTATGGTTTCCGCTTACCTGCTGCCAAAGACAATCGACCGCTGAAGTTCGAGGAGTTCCAAGAGCTGACGAATCAGGTGATTTACGTTAGCGCGACACCTGCCGATTACGAGATAGCGGAGAGCGAAGGTGTTGTCGTAGAGCAAGTTATCCGCCCCACAGGACTGCTTGACCCACCGATTGAAGTGCGTCCAACCTTGAATCAAGTAGATGATTTGATGGAGGAGATTCAGCAATGCATCGAGCGAAAAGAGCGCGTTCTGGTTGTTACATTAACTAAGCGAATGGCGGAAGAGCTCACGGAATACCTGCTCGGAACGGGCATTCAGACGGCCTACATTCATAGCGACGTTGACACTCTGGAGCGCGTTCGCATCCTAAACGAGTTGCGTATGGGCAAGTTCGATGTGCTCGTAGGCGTGAATCTTTTGCGCGAAGGTCTTGACTTGCCGGAAGTCTCGCTTGTTGCCATTCTCGATGCCGACAAGGAAGGCTTCCTGCGCAATCAGCGTAGCCTGACCCAAACAATTGGCAGAGCAGCCAGGAACGTTAATGGCAAAGCTATCATGTATGCGGATAACATTACCCCAAGCATGGAAGCAACCATTAATGAGACCAATCGCAGAAGGGAAAAGCAACTGCGATACAACGCCGAGCACCACATTACGCCGCAACAGATAAGGAAAGCTCAAACGATGGGCGACCTCATTCAACACGGTCAAGGAGCTGAGGAAAGAGCCTACGTAGAACCTGTTCATTATGAAGTCCTTGCCGTTGCAGAGGCTCAGGAGATGAGTATCGAGGAGAAGAAGAAACGGATTGCGAGCCTCGAGAAGAAGATGAAAGAAGCGGCAAAACGCCTCGAGTTCGTTGATGCAGCCATTCTGCGTGACGAAATGCTCAGGCTCAAAGCGGAACTGCAATCAACTTAACGTGGTGAGTTGTTCAACTTAACGTGGCGAGTTGTTCAACTTAACGTGGTGAGTTGACAAACTTAACGTGGTGAGTTGACAAACTTAACACGTTAAAATGAGAAACTTCACTGCAGCTATTACTCAACCTTTGCAGTCGTGAACTTAAGGGTACCGTTCTTCTGCTTCGTTACGACGAAGATTTGTCGGCGAAGTGTATTGTTTTCGTGGTCGAAGATGCGAGATGAGTCGAAAGCCCTACCCTTGACACGTGTCTCGAAATGCAGGTGAATGCCTGTTGCTCTGCCTGTCTGGCCTTCCAGTCCGACTGGATCTCCTGGCTGCAGCCACTGACCGGCTTTAACGAGATTGCGTGAATGGTGACTGTACAAGGTCTCCAAGCCATTTGCATGACGCAGGATGACACAGTTTCCGTAGGCAAAATAAGGCCCGGAAAGGATGACTTCTCCCGCAAAAGCAGCGCGGGTTGTGTCGTTACCAAAAGTCTTGAGGTCGGTCCCACCATGATGTCGCGCTCCACCAAAGGGGCTATTCACTTGAGCTCCAGGCAAGGGATAGCACCACTCCTCGACGGTATAGTTGGCAAAGTTTATCGTAAACTGGTCGCGATTGGCAAAGGGGTCTTTGGCAGCCTCGACCTTCATCACCTGCCACTCGTCGATATCTACCGGCTCGTTTTGAGCCATCAAAGGGTGAAAAGGTGAAAGGATGAAAAGGCAAAAACAAATTACTATGCTGATGTGTTCCTTCATTGAATTAGACTCGTTAATTTTCAACTTTCAATCTTTCAACTTTATAAAGATTCCGTTGTAGTTGCGTCCTGTGTTAATTGTCTCGCGTCGAGCACTATAGAAGGCCATTGAGGTTCGTGTGCAAGTTCCTTCAACGAAGATGTCCTCTACGCCCATTTCTTCAAGGAGGAAACGGTTTGCTTCCCAAAGGTCAAGATGCCAACGCTCGCCTCCAGCTGCGGAAGGATAGCGTTTTGCTATTCTATCCATCGGGAAGTCTGCAGACTTGAAGGTCTCATGGACTTCGTCGCCCACCTCAAACTGCTCGAGCGAAATGCCCGGACCTATGATGGCGTGAAGGTCTTTGGGATTGAGCGGATGCATCTGCTTAATGGTCTTCTGCACGATTCGAGACACTGTTCCTCGCCAGCCAGCATGAACGGCTGCCACAAGTCGCTGCTTTGTATCATAAAGAAGGACAGGTATGCAATCAGCTGTCTTAACACAAACACAAAGGCCAGGCCTGTCTGTAATGACTGCATCCGTCGCTTCAGGACGGCCTGCTCCGTGCATCCAAAGGACGTTATCCGAGTGGACCTGGCGAGGCAAAGCAAGCTCCTCGAGCTTCAAGCCAAGTGCCTCTACCCCACTGTCTCTGCCTGTCGAGAAAGCCGTGAGCCAGTCGGGAGTCTTGTAAATGATGAGGTTACCCTTCTTCATCCTCGTCGTAGATGAAGTCCTCCAACTCGTCGGCATCCTCTATGGCATCGTCATCAAGGATTTCTATCTCTTCGTCTTCACCCTCGTCGAGCAGTTCCTGACGGAAAGCAGCAAGGTCTTTGTTGCGATGCACGATGGTCTCTTGCTGAGTGATGGCCGCCAGTTTGTTGCTCTCACTGTTGAGCGCCGCCCAAAGGAGGTCTTTGAGCTGGTTCAAACCGCTCCCCGTAACAGCACTTATGAAGACGTAAGGCAGGTCGTCAGGAAGGTCTTCGGAGAGCATCTCCTGCAGTTCGTCATCAAGGAGGTCGCTCTTCGTGATGGCGAGAACCCTTTGCTTGTCGAGCATTTCGGGGTTGAAGTTTCGGAGCTCACCAAGCAGAACCTCGTACTCATGCTTGATGTCGTCTGTATCACCAGGAACCATGAAGAGCAAGAGGGAGTTGCGTTCGATGTGGCGCAGGAAGCGAAGTCCCAAGCCTCTGCCTTCGGAAGCGCCCTCGATGATGCCAGGAATGTCCGCCATCACGAAGGATTGATTGTCGCGATAGGACACGATACCGAGCGAAGGCTCCATCGTCGTGAAGGGATAACCTGCAATCTTCGGACGGGCACTGGACAAGGAGCTGAGCAACGTGCTCTTTCCAGCATTGGGGAAGCCCACGAGACCGACGTCCGCAAGCAACTTCAACTCAAGGATTACGGTTCGCTCTTCCATCGGCTCACCTGGCTGGGCATAACGCGGAGCCTGATTGGTAGCGGTGGCGAAATGCTTGTTGCCCATACCGCCCCGACCGCCCTTGAGGAGCATCACGACCTGTCCGTCGTCGGTCACGTCGCATATGTATTCGCCCGTTTCGGCATCATAGACAACGGTGCCACAAGGGACATCGATGTATCGGTCCTCACCATCTGCTCCTGTACTTCCGCTTGGACCTCCATTGCCTCCATGTCCTGCAAAAACGTGACGCTCGAAGCGAAGATGCAGAAGCGTCCAGTAGTTGTGATTGCCTCGCAGATAGACATGACCCCCACGCCCACCATCGCCGCCATCAGGTCCGCCCATGGGGACATACTTGGCACGATGCATGTGCATAGAACCTCTGCCACCTTTACCCGAACGGCAGCATATCTTGACGTAATCTACGAAGTTGCTTTCAGCCATTATTTCTGTGTGTCGAGGAACGCAAAGATAGAAGCAATCATGTCTTCCTTGTTGGGTGTGTCAGCCCAACGGAAGGTGTGGCGGATGCCTTCACGTTCGAACCAGTCAATCAACGGAGCTGTTTGGTTCTGATAGACAGCAAAGCGCTTCTTGATGGTCTCTTCGTTGTCATCCTCACGACCTTGCTCCTTAGCACGACGAAGCAGACGGAACATCAGGATGTCCTCTTCAACGACGAGTTCTATCATGATGCCCAGCTCGTGACCGCGCTCCTGAAGCATCTTCTTGAGCGCTTCTGCCTGAGCGATTGTGCGAGGGAATCCGTCGAAGATAACACCTTTACCTGCAGGTTGAGCGTCGTAGGTCTTAGCAAGAATCTCAATCATGAGGTCGTCGGGAATGAGCTGACCATTCGAGATATAACCCTGAGCAATCTTGCCCAACTCAGTACCATTCTTTATTTCAGCACGCAGCACATCGCCAGTACTGATGTGTCCCATGCCGTAACGCTGTACAATCTCGTCGCTGTAAGTGCCTTTACCGGAACCCGGGGCACCGAAAATGATGATGTTCTTCATTATTTTTATTTTGTTTTTGGGGATTTATCAATTTTGAATTAAAGTATAAATGTCTTTAGTGTTGCGTCCGAAGCCGTCGTAGTCCAAGCCGTAACCCACAACGAAGTCATCGGGAATCTGCTTACAGCAGTAGCGTATGTCGAGCTTTACCTGCAGTTTGCTTGGCTTGAGCAGAAGTGTGCAAATCTCGATGCTCTCTGGGTTGTGCGGTTTAAGCGTCTCGAGCATGTGAGCCATCGTGAGTCCCGTATCGACAATATCTTCGACGATGATAACCGGACGGCCTGTGATGTCGATGTTGAGACCGATTATCTCGCGGATGTTGCCAGTCGTGGTCGTACCTTCGTAGGAAGCAAGCTTGATGAATGAAATCTCGCATGGTACATTAATCTCGCGAAGAAGGTCTGCAGCAAAGATGAACGAGCCGTTCAGTACAGCCAAGAAGACAGGTTGTTTGCCTTCGTAGTCGCGATTGATTTGTTCTGCAACTCGCCTTATTTGACTTTTTATCGTTCTTTCGGAGAGGGTTACGGCGAAGGTTTTGTCCTTTACCTTGAGGATTCTACTTCTTTGCATAATAGTTGTTATTACTTCGTATTAGTCCGCGTCCACCAAGGGTCAGTGAGGTCGCGAGGTGAATTGTTCTTTGTTGTTCCTGCACTTGCTCCACGAACACGGCTAAGTGTCTCGGGCGTCATCTGCAAGAAGCTGGCGATGTGAACCATCGGAGCTCGAAGGATGATTTCGGGCTTCTCTCTCAGAAGTCTTTCGTAACGTTCGGCAGCATTCTCAAAGCGCTGGCTGTCGGCATGTTCCTGGCTGCTGATGGCCACGTGCTCGAGGATCTTCCGATAGAGCATTTCCATCTCTTGATTGCGCACCATGAGGCCAAAGAGAGCGTCGTGAGGAATGGCATAAAGCACTGAGTTTTCGAGTGCCTCGACGATAAGACGGCTGGGTTCCTGCTTGAGGAAACTCTCGATGCAGAACACGATGCGGCCCTCGAAGGAGAAGTGCTCTGTGACGTCCTTCTTGTTCTTGTAATAGTACTGCCGCACCATTCCTTTATCGACAAAATAAAGGGCACTGCAAACCTTCCCTTCCTCCAGAATAGTCTCACCTTTCTGGAACTTCATGGGAACGAGGATACTGGCCAGCAAATCGACTCCTAGCGGAGTCAAAGGGCAGTAGATGCGGGCTATTTCCCGAGCAATGTCTCTCACATTTACCATTTAGCTATTACCATTAACTTAAACTATAAACTATGGACTTGTCAGTCCAATTTCAGCACGGCAAGGAAGGCTTTCTGCGGTACCTGCACGTTGCCAATTTGTTTCATGCGTTTCTTGCCTTTCTTCTGCTTCTCGAGGAGCTTGCGCTTACGGCTGACATCACCGCCATAACACTTTGCCAGCACGTCCTTGCGCACCTGCTTTACGGTCTCTCGGGCAATTATTTTGGCCCCAATGGCAGCTTGTATGGCGATGTCGAACTGCTGGCGCGGCAGAAGTTCCTTGAGCTTCTCGCACATTCGGCGGCCAAAGGTCTCGGCGTTGTCGAAATGCGTCAGTGTGGAGAGCGCATCGACGGGTTCTCCGTTGAGCAGGATGTCCATCTTGACGAGCTTGCTGGGACGGTAGCCTGCCTGATGATAGTCGAAGGATGCGTAGCCCTTCGAGATGCTCTTGAGCTTGTCGTAGAAGTCGATGACTATCTCGCCCAAAGGCATCGCATATTGCAGTTCCACGCGGTTTCCGCTGATATATTCCTGCTTCAGAAGCTCGCCTCGCTTGCCCAGGCAGAGTGTCATGATGGGCCCGATGTAGTTGGCCGTCGTGATGACGGAAGCGTGAATGTATGGCTCCTCGATGTGGTCGATGAGCGTCTGGTCGGGCATTCCGCTCGGATTGTGCACCTCCTGCATCTGTCCTTGCTTGTCATAAACGAGATACGAAACGTTGGGGACGGTGGTGATGACGTCCATGTTGAACTCGCGGTCGAGCCTCTCCTGAATGATTTCCATGTGCAAAAGGCCGAGGAAACCGCATCGGAATCCGAACCCCAGGGCCACGGAACTCTCTGGAGTGAAGGTGAGAGAGGCATCGTTGAGTTGCAGCTTCTCGAGCGAAGCGCGCAGGTTCTCGAAGTCCTCTGTCTCGATGGGATATACGCCAGCAAAGACCATCGGCTTTACCTCCTCGAAGCCCGAAATGGCTTCCTTGCAAGGGTTTTCAACGGTCGTTATCGTATCGCCCACTTTGACCTCAGTTGCCGTTTTGATGCCGCTGACTATGTAGCCTACATCGCCGCAATGAAGGACGTTTCTGGGCACCATATCCATCTTCAGAACTCCTATTTCGTCGGCTTTGTACTCCTTTCCCGTATTGATGAACTGCACTTGGTCGCCGCTTCGCATCGTGCCGTTGACGATTTTGAAGTAAGCGATAATGCCACGGAACGAGTTGAAAACCGAGTCGAAAATGAGGGCTTGCAGGGGAGCTTTCTCGTTGCCTTTGGGACAGGGAATGCGCTCCACAACTGCCCTGAGGATATCCTCCACACCCATTCCGGTCTTACCGCTTGCACGGATGATTTCCTCGTGTTTGCAGCCAAGCAGGTCAACGATTTCGTCCTCCACCTCTTCGGGCATCGCATTCGGCATGTCGCATTTATTGATGACGGGGATGATTTCGAGGTCGTGGTCAATAGCCATATAGAGGTTGCTAATAGTCTGAGCCTGAACACCTTGCGTGGCATCAACGACCAGCAGAGCACCCTCGCAAGCAGCAATGCTTCGCGAAACCTCGTAACTGAAGTCAACGTGTCCCGGAGTGTCGATAAGGTTGAGGATGTATTTCTGTCCGTCGAGCGTGTATTCCATTTGAATCGCGTGACTTTTGATGGTGATGCCGCGCTCTTGTTCGAGGTCCATATCGTCGAGCATCTGCCCTTTGGTCACGGTAATGGTCTTTGTGTACTCCAGCAGACGGTCAGCCAGTGTACTCTTTCCGTGATCGATGTGGGCAATGATGCAGAAATTTCTGATGTTTTGCATGAAATAAGCCTATAATTTGCTTTGCAAAGTTACGAAATTCTATTCACATTTCATCGTTTTCAACATAAATTTTTACGCTATCTATGCAAAATCGATTTTAATGACAATCAAAGGCGTATCAACTTATCCTCTAAATAATGTCAAAATTCTCGATGAAATGGGCGATTTTTAAACACTTGGGAGAGAGTCCGGCCTGCAATGCATGTGTATGATTAACAAAATTTAATAAGATGTCTTGTACTGATAAAACACCCACCCTCATGCCGCAGCCGGGCTGAGTCATTGAACAAATTGGACAGTTTGGACAGTTTGGACACGAGGAAAAAAGAGAGGTGAGTGGGACCTTATATACTATATATATCATGTATTAGTTGTTTAATAAATATATTATATATAAGCACCATGTGTGTTGTGTGTTCCGAAACGGCTGTCCAATCTGTCCAATCTGTCCAATGTCAATAGTCGATGCCATACTCACGGCAAATCCACTCTACGGCACGGGGCGGCAGCATCTTCGCGGTGGGTTTTACTCCGAAAATTGCAAGGTCTTCGCGTTTGCTGCTGAGCCAGCGATAAAAGGTTGTGTAACTCACCCCTGCAGCGTCTGCCAATTCGTTTTTGTATGCGCTTTTCATTGTACTTTGATGTTATTGGTTATATGCTACAAAGGTACAAAAAAATCCTGACATTTGCAAGAAAATCTTTGCTTATTATTTCAAATCTTTTCACAAGTTTGCAGAAGTTTTCAATGCCACTTGAAAATGTCGTACCTTTGCATTGGATTTAGAAATTCCACACCAGTGCGAATGAACACACAACACGCCGAGTCTGCCAACATAACACGCTGAGTTTGCCAACACAACACGCTGAGTTTGCCAACACAACACGCTGAGTTTGCCAGCACTCCACAATATATGAATAGGGACACGCAGCGGCGCATCCCTATCCCATTAGAAATTGACATATTGAAAACGGTTCCTG
Organism: uncultured Bacteroidales bacterium; assembly: GCA_902778625.1. Classification (GTDB taxonomy): domain Bacteria; phylum Bacteroidota; class Bacteroidia; order Bacteroidales; family Bacteroidaceae; genus Physcousia. The sequence goes on along the minus strand of CACYYM010000002.1, from coordinate 21,038 downwards.
ACAGCTCTGACTGCAATTCAGAACACAAGGCTGGTAAGCAGGTAGCGAAGCGAATAGCAGCGAACGGGAAGCGGCAGGAAGCCCTCACGACGAAGTTCTTTCGACCGTCGACGAAGTTCGCGCAGGCTCCTCGTCAGCGTCCAAGTCTTCTGCAGATAATCCACCGTAAGCTGACGAATACGGCGTTCAAGCACAGGATTATCAAAAGAACGTAACTCTCTGATGATAAAACGAATATCATTGAGGCGCATCTGCACTCTGATAGGCGACTTAGAACTTGTGATGGTCCCCGAGTGCTGACGGTAGAAATAGGCTTTGACCTTGAGCTCGACGAGAGACTTTGCCCTCAAAAAGAGTTGCGGTGTGAAGAGCTCATCCTCGTGAAGCAAGCCCGGACGGAAGCGCAAATCGCCAAGAATCTCACGTTTGAAAGCATAGCCCCAAGCAGCGGCACGAAGGTTACGGCGCCGAAGGAACGATGCGCCATCAAAGCCCCCTCCCTGCTTACCCTTTGGAGGAGCGTTTTTGCGGGAAAGCGTTCGCATTGAACGAAAAAGAACGACATCCGCACTCTCCCCTCTCAACTGACCCAACACGGTTTCGAAGGCATCGGGCACAAGTTGGTCATCGGCATCAACGAATTGTATGTACTGGCCTTTGGCAGCTTCGATGCCCGTATTTCGAGCCACTGACAACCCCGCATGCTCCTGACGAATCAATCGGTGACGGATTGCCGACAACGGATAATCAAGCGCAAGAGGCGTCTCGCTGCCATCATCCACCACGATAATCTCTGCCTCATCCTCTGCAAAACGATGTGCCCGAATACTATCCAAACAAGCCTGCAGAAAAGCATCCGACTCGTTGTGATAGGTGATGATGAAAGAGACAAGTGGCGTCATAATTGATGCAAAGGTACGAAATTTTATTGAACATTGAACATTGAACATTGAAAAAATATTCGTACCTTTGCAAGAAAATAGTAAACCGAAAATCGTCAAATTGTCAAATTATGGTGGTTTGTATAGCCGAGAAGCCCTCTGTGGCTCGTGAAATAGCCAATGTACTCGGAGCTAAGACGCAGAAGGACGGCTACTTGGAGGGCAACGGATATCAGGTGACTTGGACGTTCGGCCATCTGTGCGAACTCAAGGAGCCGCACGAATACACGCCGATGTGGAAGAGTTGGAGCCTCGGCCAGCTGCCTATGATTCCACCTCGCTTCGGCATCAAGCTCAAGCAGGACAAAGGCGTCGAGAAGCAGTTCCACATCATCGAGGGACTGATGCAGAAGGCCGATGAAATCATCAACTGCGGCGATGCTGGGCAGGAGGGCGAACTCATACAGCGATGGGTGATGCAGAAGGCGGGAGCGAGGTGCCCCGTGAAGCGACTTTGGGTGAACAGCCTGACGGAGGAAGCCATTCGCGAAGGCTTCCAAACGCTCAAGGACCAAAGTGCCTACCAAGGACTCTACGAGGCAGGACTCATGCGGGCCATCGGCGACTGGCTTTTAGGCATGAACGCCACGCGACTCTATACACAGAAGTACGCCGCTGGCAAACGTCAGGTGCTTAGTGTGGGCAGAGTGCAAACCCCTACCCTCGCCCTCGTGGTTGCCCGGCAGAGGGAGATTGACAACTTCGTCCCACGTCAGTCGTGGGTGCTCTCAACACTCTATCGCGACACAAAGTTCAATGCGATTGAACGCGACGAAGAGGCCGAAGCGGAAGACGCTGCTGCCGTTGCTGCCGCTGCTGAAAAGGGCAAGAAGCAGAAGTCTAAGGGCATCATCTACAAGCCTCTCGAATATGCCACAGAGGCCGAAGGCAACTCCGTTCTCGACCTCATCAAGGAAAAGCCATTCACCGTCCTTTCCGTCGAAAAGAAGAAAGGCACGGAAGCACCGCCAAGGCTCTATGACTTGACAGGACTTCAGGTGGATTGCAACAAGAAACTCGGACTTTCGGCAGAGCAGACGCTCTCCATCATCCAAAGCCTCTACGAGAAGAAAGTAACGACCTATCCGCGTGTGGATACGACTTTCCTGCCCGACGATGTCTATGCAAAGTGTCCGCAGACGATGAACGGCCTCTATCAGACCAAGTTCGCAGGCGTGGCTCCCTATGCCGACCTGATACGTCCACTTGGTGGAGGAAAGCCGTTACGCAAATCGAAGAAAGTATTCGACAACTCGAAGGTGACCGACCACCATGCCATCATCCCCACTGGCGTCATTCCCCAAGGTCTCCCAGAGCTGGAGCAGAAGGTGTTCGACCTTGTGGCACGTGCTTTTATTGCTGCCTTTTATGATGATTGCAAGTTCGAGACAACAACCGTCATGGGCGAAGTGAAGCCCTCCGGCGACAAGCAAATACTCTTCCGCACCACAGGCAAAGTCATCATCGAAGAAGGATGGAGAGTGGTTTTCAAGAAGAAGGTTGAAACAAGTGAGGAAGACAGCGAACAAGCATCCCTTCCTGTCTTCGAGAAAGGCGAAAGCGGGCCACACATTCCTTCACTCTCTGAAAAATGGACGACGCCTCCGAAGCCATATACCGACGCCACTTTGCTGCGAGCAATGGAAACGGCTGGCAAAACCGTAGAGGACGAAGAACTCCGTGATGCGCTCAAGGAGAATGGCATTGGTCGTCCGAGTACCAGAGCCGCTATCATCGAGACACTCATCCGTCGCCACTATATTCGCAGGGAACGTTCTTCGCTACACCCTACACAGACAGGCTTCGAGCTCATCGACCTCATTCACGAGGAACTTCTCAAGAGCGCAGAACTTACAGGCCGCTGGGAGAAGAAACTGCGACAAATAGAACGCCACGAATATGAAGCCCGTACCTTCCTCGATGAACTCAAACAGATGGTTTCCGACATCGTGCTTGCCGTCCTGAGAGAGAAAAAGTCTCCCGCCTGAAGAGAGATTTAGAGGGCTCCCTACAATAAAAGACGTCTTTATTCGTTATATATATAATGGTATATAAAATATGAAGACTCTTCTGCGATATATTCTTCTGGCACTTCTTGTCGCTGCCTGCACCCCCGAGACGCACGTCAAGAAAGGCGACCAGTTCTATGCAATCGGCGAGTATTTTGACGCTGCCGCCGAATACAAGAAAGCCTATTCGCGTACACAACCCAAGGACAAGGAAAAGCGAGGCCAGCGTGCCTTCAAGATGGCACAATGTTACCGCCGCATCAACTATACCGCAAAGGCCATCGGAGCTTATCAGAACTCCGTCCGTTACGGTTATGCTGACTCGATGGCTTTGCTCTATCTCGGACAACTTCATCAAAAGAACGGCGACTACAAGAGTGCCACCAAAGCTTATACCGCCTTCCTCGAGAAAGTTCCAGGCGACACGTTGGCACTCAATGGTTTGAAGGGTTGCGAGCTAGCACCAAAGTGGAAGAATGAGTTCTCGCTATACAGCATCAAGAAGGAACCGATACTGACCAGCCGTCGAAGCGACTTCTGCCCCGCTCTGCTTGGCGACGAAAACGACATGCTCTACTTCACCAGCACCCGAAATGACGCCAAAGGCAACGAGATAAGCGGCATCACGGGAACCAAGAGCGCAGACATCTTCTTCACAAAGAAAGATGACAAAGGCAAATGGGAACCTGTTGAAGCCGTCGAGGGCGACCTCAATAGCGAGTACGAAGAAGGAGCCTGCTGCTTTTCGCCCGATGGAAAGACGATGTACCTGACCCAATGCACCTTCGACTCCGACTATCCTCGCTATGCTCAAATCTTCACCAGTCAACGCAGTGATGCTTCGTGGAGCAAGCCGCAACTTCTGCAGATAAGTAAGGACACGCTCTCCAGCTATGCGCATCCTGCCGTTAGTCCCGATGGGCGTTGGCTCTACTTCACAAGCGATATGCCTGGCGGCCAAGGTGGCTTCGATATCTGGAAGATTGCGCTGACCGACCACGGGCTGGGTGGCGTAGAAAATGTAGGCTGGCCAATCAACACGCCCGGCGATGAGATGTTCCCTGCATTCCGTCCAAATGGCGACTTCTACTTCTCGAGCAATGGTCACGTAGGAATGGGAGGACTGGACATCATCAAAGCCGTACAGGACAGCCTGGGTGTCTGGACGCTCGAGAACCTGAAATATCCCATGAACTCGAGCGGCGATGACTTCGGAATGACCTTCGAAGGACTCCACAATCGCGGCTTCTTCTGCACAAACAGAGGCGATGCTCGTGGTTGGGACCACATCATGTCGTTCGAACATCCTGAGGTCATTCAAACCGTTAAGGGTTGGGTTTATGAGAAAGACGGCTACGAACTGCCAGAAGGACTCGTCTATATGGTTGGCGACGACGGCACTTACCTCAAGCTTAGCGTTCGTGGCGACGGTAGTTTCGAGCAGGAGGTGAACCCCAAGACCAGCTACGTCTTCTTGGGAACCTGCAAGGGCTATCTAAATCATAAAGAGGAACTTAGCGTCGATACGAGTAGTGTCAGTCAGGAGTTCGTGCTGCAGTTTCCGCTGGCAAGCATCGAGAATCCTGTCTTAATTAGAAACATCTTCTATGAGTTCGATTCTGCAGTTCTTCTGGACAGTTCAAAGGTTGCCCTCGACAGTCTCGTAGTCCTCCTGAACGAGAACCCGAACGTCACCATCGAACTTGCTTCGCATTGCGACTTCAGAGGTAAGGACGAGTACAATGAGAAGCTTTCGCAAAGACGAGCTGAGAGCGTTGTGAACTACCTCCAAACTCACGGAATCGACAGCCTCCGCCTCTCTCCGAAGGGTTATGGCGAGAAGCGTCCAAAGATTGTGACGAAGCGAATTGCTGCCACCTACGACTTCCTCAACGAAGGCGACACCCTGACCGAAGCCTTCATCATGGCACTCGATACAGAAGAGAAGCAGGAGATTTGCCACTCTCTCAACCGAAGGACAGAGTTCAAGGTGCTGCGTACCACCTACAAGCTCTTCGACGAGCCCAAGACTCCTGAGGTTCCCGACTCGATGCAAGCCAAGGAGACAGCCGCAAAGAAAGAAGTTGAAAAGGAGGCAATGACGCGTGAAGCAGCCGAGCGTCCATCAAAGGAAAATGCTGACATGAAGACACCTGAAAGCAGGGAGAAGAAGGACAATATGAAGCCTGAATCGCCTAAGCGGCCAACGAACGACAGGAACAATAAGGAAACGCCCAAGCGAACCATGGGAATCAAGTCATTCCAAGACATAAACTCGAAGCCCAAGGAAGAGAAGTTGACGCCCGAGCAGATTAAACAGAAAGAGCTCGAGGAACTCAAAGCCCAAGGGAAAATCTAAAAGCACGCAATCAATAGTTTCCGCAGGCATTGCGCTGCGTTGAAATGCACCACGTTAAGAAACAAAAAACAACGTGTCGAGTTGGTCAACTCAACACGTTGTTTTTGTAATTAAGGCACGTTAAGTTTTTTAATTAGGCACGGTGAAGTAGAAGTTGCCAGCTGCGCCGCCTCCTGTCGGACCACTTTGAGGAGTGATGCGACCATTGTAGGAAGTGTTCTCGGAGATGTTTCCGTTCTCAACAATTACGCCCTGAGCGCTGTAATCATAGCGGGCAACAAACCTGATTGTGTCAGGCTTGAGAGCTTCCGTAGGCAAGGCATTTGCAGGCAATTTCATGTGGCAAACGGGGTCGTCGCTGCCATCGAGGTATCCGTCGTAGTTGGTGCGCTTGCTATATGTCTTGTTGGCATGAGAACGTTCACCATTCGCGTCAAGCGTATCGTAACAGATTGTCCATGTGTAATACGTTGCATTGATGAGATGTCCCTTCTGGTCCTGATGCGCTGTCAAGTGGATGGAGTCGCCAGGAAGCAGGACAACACTTTTGGGATTGCCTTGAACGTAATTGGGATAGCTGCCTGTCTTATAGGTGAAGCCCTTCCAGGTCGGGCAATAAGACGTATAGTCGTGCTTCGAGCAAGCAAAGACGATGACAGACAACAGACCGCAAACGACGGCCTTTTGAATTTTGAATTTATTCATTTGAATTATATCAGGTTTAGTTTTTTCATTTCGGAATAGAGTCGCTGGACGGGCAGTCCCATCACATTGAAGTAGGAACCCTCGAGAGCAGTCACGCCGATGTAGCCAATCCACTCTTGTATGCCGTAAGCTCCGGCCTTGTCGAGGGGGCGATACTGGGTGACATAATGGTCGATTTCGGCTTCCGAGAGCTGGGCAAAGGTGACTTGAGAGACAGAGGCAAACACGTGTTGAAACTCATTTGTGGTAAGTGTTACGCCCGTTACGACCTGATGCGTTTTGCCTGAAAGCTTGTGAAGCATCTCTTTTGCCTCAGCCTCATCGGCAGGTTTGCCCAGGACTTCGCCCTCAAGATACACGATAGTATCGGCAGTGATGAGCAGTTCGTCTTCTCCGAGAGTGTATGCCGCTGCCTTCTTTCGGCTGATATACATAGGAATCTCCTCCATCGGAAGCCCTTCCGGATAACTTTCATCGAGGCTTTGAAGCGTGCGAACTTCATAGTCGAGACCAAGTCCGGAAAGGAGTTCCTTGCGTCGAGGAGAGTTACTTGCTAAAACTATCTTGTACTTCATATTACCAACAAAACGCTTTTTCGTCTGCCATCCACTTCTTTTGAGCCTTCATCACCTGCTCAATCACATCGCGAACGCAACCCTTACCTCCGTCTAAATGACTGATGTAAAGACTGATGTCTCGTATTTCAGGGGCAGCATCTCGAGGGCAACAAGGCAGTCCGACCTGCTTCATAACCTCGTAGTCTGGGATATCGTCGCCCATATAAAGGACTTCTTCCCTTGTGAGGTTGTACTTCTCGAGCAGCATCCGGAACCGTTCTGTCTTATTGGAACTGCTCAGATAAATGTCCTCTATACCGATTCTGCCGTATCGAAGGGCTATAGACTCCTCGCCTCCACCAGTAATGATGGCAATATGAAAGCCCATCTTAACAGCAAGATGCATGGCATATCCGTCCTTAACATTGGTGGTGCGAAGGAAGTCGCCGTTGGTGTCGACATTGATTGTGCTTGCGCTCAAAACGCCGTCCACGTCGAAGACGAGTGCCTTAATCTTTGTCAAGTCGTAGTTTATCATCGTGTATGCTTTTGCTAAGTAATTGATAGATAAGCTTTTGCTCATCGTCGAGGAGTGACATCTGCTTGGCCATCACCTCTTCATCCCAACGAACTGCAGGGCCGGTCTGGGCTTCGCTTGGCAAAAGAAGCTTCACCTTGTCTGCGGTTTCTTGAATGAGCGGCAGCATTACGGAGAAAGGGATATTGTGCGCTTCAAGCAAGTCGGCGGTGATGCCGTAAAGGCGATTCACGAAGTTGCAGCAGAAAACGGCAGCTAGGTGCAAGTACTTCCTGCGTTCGCTATCCATCTGTTCTGCTTTGCTCCCCATGCTTTCTGCAAGCAGCCGAAGCAAATCGATGTCCTGCTCTTTAGAAGCCTCTATATAAAAAGGTACGCGAGAGGCAGGAATCTGACGCTTCTTAGAGATGGTTTGCAAGGGATAGAGCACGCCTCGCCTCTCTTGAGGCAACACATTCATAGGCATGCTTCCAGCAGTGTGAACAACGAGACCCTCGACGCCTATAAGTTCCTCACTTACAGACTTTATCGCTCTGTCGCTTACAGAAATAATATAAAGGTCGGCATCCTTGGGAATGGGACACCTTCTTTGGCGTCCACCGACACAAGTCAACTCGAAAGGCGACTTGATGTTCGCCTTTAGGAAACTTGCTACGTTGCCCGCTCCAATCAGTACTGTCCTATATGTACGCGCTCCCATTTCAGCCGGTCTTCGTTCTGTGGCTTGCGTTCCATGCCTTTGTGACCTACGGCAATCATGCAGACAACCCTCATCTCATCGGGAATGCCCAAGCAGGACTTCACGATTTCTTCTGTAGGTTGGCCTTCTGCAGAGAGTCTGTCGCGCACCTGAATCCAGCAAGCTCCAAGGCCTAAGTCTTCAGCCTGAAGCAGGATATGTGTGGCTGCAACAGAGGCATCTTCTATCCAAACATCGCTTATCCTTGGGTCGGCAAGCACGACGATTGCCAGAGGCGCTCCCGAAAGGAAGTCGCTACCCACAGCTTTGCACTGGCTCAAGGCAGTCAGCATCTGCTTGTCTTCCACCACGATGAACTCGTAACTATGCAGTCCTTTGCTGCTCGGAGCAATCAAACCAGCCCGAAGAAGCAGCTTCACATCGTCGCCACTCAGGAGTTCTTCCGTAAACATTCTGTGGCTGCGACGCACCTTAATCAATTCGCTGAAGTTTTCCATACTATTCTCTTTTGCTTTGCAAAGATACAACTTTTAGTTGAAGTTATTACAATAAATCACGACTTTTAACGTTATTATATAAGATGAAACGTTTCTTATTGCTTCTTTTGCCTCTCTTTTGGGGCATTATGAATGTATCTGCTCAAGAGGAAGAGCAGCAGGCCGATACCGCTAAGGTGCACCTGAAGGGAAGGGTTGTAGATGACAGCAACGACCCCGTGTCTTTGTGTCAGGTTCGCATCGAAGGCCAGCCTTTTGGCACAACTGCTTCGCTCGACGGGCAGTACAACCTCTCCTTCCACACTGCCGATAGTGTAGTGGTCGTTTACACCATGATAGGCTACGAGACGCGAAAGCGCGTCCTGAAGAAGCCTCAAGGCAATCTTACGCTCAACATCGTGATGCGAGAGAGCGGAAAAGAGCTCTCCGAAGTAACTGTAGCAGAGACGCGAAGGCAAATGGGTTCGATGCAAGAGCTCAACAAGAAGGACCTGAAGCGAATGCCCTCCACAAGCGGCAACGCAGTAGAAGAGCTTGTTGCCACGCAAGCTGGTGTCAGCACTCATAACGAGCTGAGCAGTCAGTACAATGTCCGTGGTGGTTCGTTCGACGAGAACTGCGTCTACATCAATGGTGTGGAGGTTTACAGGCCGATGCTCATCAGTAGCGGTCAGCAAGAGGGACTTTCCGTCATCAACAGCGATATGGTGGAGAAGATCAACTTCTCTGCAGGTGGTTTTGAGGCAAAGTATGGCGACAGGATGTCGAGCGTGCTGGACATCACCTATGCTCATCCCGAGAGACTCGAAGCTTCTGTTGCAGCGAGTCTTCTTGGAGCGAACGTCTATGTGGGTTACGGCAAAAAGAAGTTCTCTTTCAGCAATGGCCTTCGCTACAAGACGAACCAATACATGCTGGGCAGCCTCGAGACAAAGGGCGAGTACAAGCCCAATTTCCTCGATTATCAAGCCTATTTCCGTTGGGCTCCTGCAAAGGATTGGGCCTTTGACGCCATCGTCTATATCAATCGAAACAACTACAACTTCAAGCCCACAGACCGTGAAACGAGGTTCGGCACAATGGAAGACGTGAAGAGCTTCAAGGTCTATTTCGACGGCAAGGAAGAAGACCAGTTCCAGACGCTCTTTGGAACAGTCCGCGCAGCCCGAATGCTTGGCAAAGGTGCCATCAGCCTCACTACATCGCTCTTCAGCAATCGCGAGAAAGAGACCTACGACATTCAGGGACAATACTGGCTCAACGAAACAAATGGCGACGAGCAGCTTGGCGTGGGCTCCTATATGGAACATGCCCGAAACTTCCTCTACAGCTCCGTTCAAAGCATGAAGCTCGCCTACGACCTCAAGCTCGGAACGCATCAGATGCACGCAGGTATCGGCTGGAAACACGAGAAGGTACGCGAGAACTCGAGTGAGTGGGAGTATCGCGACAGCAGCGGTTACTCTGTTCCTCACACAGGAAACGACCTGCAAGTCATCTACAACATGCGAGCCAAAAACTCCATCAACTCCAATCAGCTCGAGCTTTATGCCCAAGACACTTGGCGCAAAGAGAGCAGCTTGGGCATTCTCAGCTTCAACTACGGCCTTCGCCTCAGCTACTGGAGCTGGAACAAAGAGTGGCTCATCAGTCCTCGTGCAAGCCTGGGATTCGTGCCAGCAAGCAACGACAACTTCACCTTCCGGCTTGCCCTCGGACTTTACAACCAAAGACCTTTCTATAAGGAATTGCGCGACACCATCACCATTGCAGGCAACACGACGGTTCAGCTCAACCAGAACATCAAGTCGCAGCGCTCGTTCCAAGTCGTCGGAGGAATGGAGTACAAGTTCAAGATTGCAAACCGCCCCTTTAAGTTCACCACAGAAGCCTACTACAAGGCACAATGGAAACTCAATCCTTACAACGTCGACAACCTGAAGATAGTTTATTACGGCAACAACTGTGCAACGGGATACGTAGTAGGTGCCGACTTCAAACTCTACGGAGAATTTGTTCCTGGCACAGACTCGTGGATCAGTTTCGGCTTGATGAAGGCATCGATGAACCTCAACGGACAGAAGATTCCACAGCCCACAGACCAGCGTTACAACATAAACCTCTTCTTTACAGACTATTTCCCGAACACTACACGCTGGAAGATGAACCTCAAGGCGACCTTTGCCGACGGCCTCCCCTTCGGTCCGCCTCATACAGGATTGGAGCGGAACGCCTTCAGAGCCCCCGCCTACAAGCGCTTCGACGTCGGCATGAACTACCGCCTCATCGACAACGAAGACCATCATCTGCGCCGTTGCAACTACCTCCGCAACATTTGGCTCGGACTGGATTGCTTCAACATCTTCGGCCTCGACAACGTCAGCAGCTACTATTGGATTACGGACATCTCCAACCACCAATACGCTGTCCCAAATTACTTGACAGGCCGCATGATAAATGCCCGCGTGCTCATCGAGATTTAATAACAGGTCTTATTATTAGCCTTCACACGTGGCTTCACTCAACTTAACACGTGAATTCATTCAACTTAACACGTCGTGTTTCCAAACTTCACACGTTAAGTTGATTATATGTACATGTATGTATAATTAAATGTACATGTATGTATAATTAAATGTACATGAATATTTAACGAAGGCCTCTTGCGGAGTTGAGTGTGCCGACGTAAAGTAGCAACTGACCGAGGTAGTAAGGAATCATGATGCTCAGGTGGGTGTGGGGTATTCTCTCGACGAACAAATGGACGCCAAGGATGAAGTCCGAAACGACAAAAAGTACGGCTCCGAGCATCAGGAAAGCGCATTTGTGACGGCAAGCAGCAAAACACATTCCAAGCAAAAGCAGGGCATAAACAGCTATTCCATACCGAATGAAGCTCTCTCCCACTCGAGGGAATATCCAGAACATTGCAACGCCATATACTGAAGCAATCAAAGCCAGAAGGATGAACTTGACAGGCTTCGACCAAGTCTGCTTGGGAGGTATCAAAACACTATATATAATAATGTATAGGACTTGCGCGAGGGCAAAGAAGCCGATTTGAGGGATGAGCTCGTTCCTCCAGCCCATCACGTCGCCAAGAAAGGAGAAGAAGAGTGCTCCGGCAAGTGCCCACTGCTTTTGGCAAAAGGCACAAAGCGTGAGCCAAAGCAAAGGGAATATCATTCGAGCAGGAAAAGACATAGGAATGAAGTCCAAAACCGCAAGAACGAGGAAAACGAAAACGACTACAACGTTGACGTTAACTCTTGCCATGAGTCGAGAGACGAGAGCCAAGTTAGGGTTAGCGTTAAGGTTAAGATTAATAATAGAGCGATAGACGGGGCTCGAACCCGCGACCTTCGGCTTGGGAAGCCGAAGCTCTACCAACTGAGCTACTATCGCAAATAAAGCCTCTCCCAAATCCTCTCCTAAAGGAAAGAACTTGATTCAACGCTGCAAAGTTACAAAAAAATAGTTAAAGGATAATAAATAATCGAGGAAAAACATTCATCGTATGCAGAAAATGTCTATATTTGTACCTGAAAGTAATGACAAAAACCTTCAATAACCTATAATCAATAACCAATAACCATTAATCAATTATGAAGAAGAAATTCATTTGCGCCGTTTGTGGATATATCTACGAAGGCGATGCTGCACCTGAACAATGTCCCATCTGCAAGGCTCCTGCTTCGAAGTTCTCTGAGCTGAAGGATGATGCAGACATGACCTATGCTACCGTTCACAAGATTGGTGACGGCAAGCCCGAAGGCGTCAGCGAGGAGATGATTCAGGACCTGCGCAACCACTTCAATGGCGAATGCGGCGAGGTTGGTATGTATCTGGCAATGGCTCGTCAGGCTGACCGCGAAGGCTATCCTGAGATTGCAGAGGCTTTCAAGCGCTATGCTTTCGAGGAGGCAGACCATGCAAGCCGCTTTGCAGAGCTGCTGGGCGAATGTGTTTGGGACACGAAGACAAACCTTGAGAAGCGTGCTGCTGCTGAGGCTGGTGCTTGCGAGGACAAGTTCCGTATCGCAAAGAATGCCAAGGCTGCAGGCTTCGATGCCATCCACGACACCGTTCACGAAATGGCAAAGGACGAAGCCCGTCATGGTGCAGGCTTCGCAGGACTGCTGAAGCGCTACTTCGGCAAGTAAAGATTCAAAGAATCTGCTGAAAAACAACTACAGACTGCCATCCTTTGGGACTATTCAACCAATCCTGAAGGGTGGCGGTCTCTTTGTATCCACACTTCTTGAAGAGTGCCTCGGAAGCCTTATTCCCCTTAGGCACAAGGGCATAAAGCAGGTGGATGCCAAGATGAACCGAGACATAGCTTGCAAGCAAACGGAGCGTCTCTGTTGCAAGGCCTTGACGCTGCTTCTCTGGCACAACAACAATCCCCACCTCTGCACGATGATGAAGAGGCTCGTAGTTCTGCAAGTCAACAAAACCGACACTCGTGCCATCTGGATTCTCTATGACAAGCCGAAGCTGGCGGTCGTGGAAGAAGTCGTTGCTGCACTCGGCAATGTACTGCTTCAAAGCATAATGCGAGAAAGGCACAGAAGCCTGACCGCAAGGCCACAACTCAGTGTCGTTCTCGATGAGATACATCAAGTCGAGGTCCTCGGGCTCTACCGCTCTCAATTTTAGCTTGTTACTTTTCAGCATTTCGTTTAATGTCAATCATTGGGAAAACAAATGCTACGGCAAGGATGCCAAGTCCCCAAAACTGCGAAGTATTGTTGTACTTGAAGTAGAGCACAAACACGAAGATAGCCGAAAGGGCAAGTGCAGCCAGACGAATGTAGGCATTCACCTTCCTATAACGGATTGCGAAGAATGCTGTAAGCAAGATAAATGCTGCACAAATAAGAGTGAGAATGTAGGTAATCATTGAACATTGATAATTGAACATTGAACATTAACACCCCCAAAAAGGGGAGCTGGAGGAGGCTTTTATTGACCAAATGGTATTCGGCCTGCAAGGGCACGTCCCAAGGTCACTTCATCGGTGTATTGTAGCTCGTCGTTTTGTGCGATGCCTCGAGCTATGACAGTCACTTTGACGTCCATGTCTTCGAGTTTTCGGTAGATGTAATAGTTTGTCGTATCGCCTTCCATTGTTGGGCTGAGAGCAAGGATGACTTCATCCACCCCACCCTGCTTGACGCGCTCAACGAGGCTCTCTATCTGCAAGTCGCTCGGACCAATGCCATCCATCGGACTGATAACGCCACCAAGAACATGATACAAGCCTCTGTACTGCATCGTGTTCTCGATTGCCATTACATCCTGAACATTCTCCACCACACAGACAAGGTGGCTGTCTCGAGTCGGATTACTGCAAATCTCACATCGTTCATCGTCGCAGATATTGTAGCAAACTTGGCAATAATGCACGCCTCGACGCATCTCGACAAGACTCTCTGCCAAAGCCTCCACCTTGCCCTCGTCCTGACGAAGCAGATGCAAAGCAAGCCTCAAAGCCGTCTTGCTGCCAATGCCAGGCAAGCGGTTTATCTCGGTAACGGCTTTCTCGAGAAGCTGCGAAGAATAATGCGACTGCAACATTTCCTATAGTACGCCTTTACTTGAGGGAAGTTGGAAGTGGTCAATGTCTCGACGAACTGCCATTCTGAGGCTGCGAGCAAAGGCTTTGAAGATGCCTTCTATCTTATGATGCTCGTTCTGCCCTTCTGCCTTTATGTTGAGGTTCATGGCAGCGCTGTCGGAGAGGCTCTTGAAGAAGTGCAGGAACATTTCTGTAGGCATCTCTCCAATCTTTTCGCGATGGAACTCTGCATCCCAAACGAGCCAAGGACGTCCGCCAAAGTCAAGCGCAACTTGGCAAAGACAATCATCCATCGGTAAACAGAAGCCGTAACGTTCTATGCCACGCTTGTCCCCAAGAGCCTTCTTAAAGCATTCACCCAAAGCAAGCGCTACATCTTCGATAGTGTGGTGTTCATCAACATCAAGGTCGCCATTGCAACGAATGTAGAGATCAATCATGCCGTGCTTCGCAATCTGTTCAAGCATGTGGTCGAAGAAGCCTAAGCCTGTCTGGATGTCGCTCCTGCCATTGCCATCCAAGCAAACCCGCACTTCAATGTCAGTTTCCTTTGTCGTTCGCCTCACCTCGGCCGTTCGTTCTCCTGCAAAGAGTAATTCGGCAATCTTTTCCCAGCCCAATTCGTCGGAAAGGATAAGACTCTTGCAGCCGAGGTTCTCTGCAAGCTTTGCATCGGTTTGTCTGTCACCAATCACAACGCTTCCGGCCAAGTCGTAATCGCCTGTCATGTAATCAGTCAACATGGCGGTACCGGGCTTACGAGTTGGCAGATTGTCTTTCGGGAAACTGCGGTCGATATGGATTGCGTCGAAGGCAATGCCCTCGCCCTTCAGGATGTCGAGCATGAGGTTTTGTGTCGGCCAGAACGTCTCCTCGGGATAGCTTTCCGTACCAAGCCCGTCCTGATTGCTGACCATCACAAAGAAGAAGTCCGTATGTTGACGCAAGAAACGAAGAGCACTGATGGCTCCAGGCACGAAGCTGAACTTCTCGAAGCTATCTATCTGTTCGTCAGTTGGTTCACGAAGGATCGTGCCATCGCGATCGATGAAAAGAAGGCGTTTCATAATTCAAATTAATTTAATTCAAATTTCAAAATTATTTCCCCCAAAGGGTTAGGGGTCATTTGTAGAACCTCAACGCTCCAAGCAGTTCGTTGTTCTCTTGCCGCGTTCCAATCGTGATTCTCAGGCAGTCCCTGCAAAGCTGGACACGCGTGCGGTTGCGCACCACAATACCTTGCTCTATCAGGTAACGATAAATGCTGTTTGCATCTGTCACCTTGACAAGCACGAAGTTTGCGTCTGTTGGGAAGACTTTCAGGACGATTGGTAGTTCTGCCAAAGCAGGCAAGACGTGCTCGCGCTCTCTACGAATCTGTGCAAGCCAGCCATCAATGGCACTAAGATCAGAGAGCAAAGCCATAGCCTTCTCTTGTGTCAGCAGATTGACGTTATAGGGGTACTTCACCTTATTGAAGAGGCCAATTATCTCTTCGCTTGCAAACGCCATTCCGAGACGTATTGCTGCCGAAGCCCATGCCTTGCTGAAGGTATTGAGTACGACGAGATTCGGATAGTTATCGAGCAAACTGCGGAAAGGCTGATTGGTCGAGAAGTCGCAATATGCCTCGTCAATCACCACGATTCCTTCAAACGAAGTCAGCACTTCATGAATGGTTTCGCGAGGGAAATCGTTACCAGTCGGATTGTTGGGAGAGCAAATCCAAATCACCTTTGTATGCGAATCAGTTGCATTCAGTAATGCTTTAGTATCGATTTGCCAATCATCTGATAATGAAACACTTCTGTACTCTACATTGTTGATGTCGGCACACACCTTATACATCCCATAAGTCGGAGCAATTGCCACAACATTATCTTCATTTGGATTGCAGAAGATGCGATAGATGAGGTCGATGGCTTCGTCGCTTCCGTTGCCCAAGAATATCTGTGAAGGACGGACTCCCTTCAAGGGTGCAAGGCGCTCCTTCAGTTTCTCTTGCAATGGGTCGGGATAGCGATTTATCGGGTCATTGTAGGGATTCTCGTTCGCATCGAGAAAGACGTGAGCATCCATGCCCTTGAATTCATCGCGAGCACAACTGTATGGTTCGAGTGCCCAAATGTTAGGGCGAACTAATGATTCCAGAGTCTTCATAGGCTTTCCTTTCTCAAAGTCATTGCGTTCTTGTGTGCATCCAGTCCTTCTGCTTCTGCCATCAGTTCTACAGCTCGGCCGATAGCACGAATACCCTCTTTCTCAATGTGTTGGAAGGTTATTTTGCGGCAGAAGCTGTCGAGGTTCACGCCACTATAAGCCACAGCATAGCCGTTGGTCGGCAACGTGTGATTCGTTCCGCTTGCATAGTCGCCAGCACTTTCAGGCGTGAGCGAACCGAGGAACACGCTACCCGCATTCATAACCTTTTGCGAGAGTTCCATATAGTTAGCAGTCTCGATGATGAGGTGCTCGGGAGCATAACGATTGGTGATGTCCATCATCTCAGTATCGTCGTGAACCACAATGGCTTTACTATGTTCGAGGGCTTGGGCGGCGATGTCTTTTCTTGACAGCAGAGCAAGCTGCCGCTCCACTTCTGCCTCCACCTTCTTCGCCGTTTCTTCGCTTTTACAAACGAGCAAGACTTGGCTGTCGATGCCGTGCTCTGCTTGGCTGAGAAGGTCGGCAGCAATGAAGCTGACATTGCTTGTCTCGTCGGCAAGCACTTCCACTTCGCTCGGACCTGCAGGCATATCGATTGCAACATCATGCAAACTTACCTGCTGCTTGGCGCACATCACGAACTGATTGCCAGGACCGAATATCTTATAGACTTTGGGAACGCTTTCCGTGCCGTAAGCCATCGCTCCTATCGCTTGAACGCCACCAATCTTGTAGATTCTGCTGACGCCAGCAATTCTGGCAGCCACAAGTATGGCGGGATTGACGCTACCATCTTTGGCTGGAGGGGTGCAAAGCACGATATCCCGACAACCTGCTATCTTGGCCGGAGTGGCAAGCATGAGGACTGTGCTGAACAGAGGAGCCGTACCGCCTGGAATGTAGAGGCCAACCTTCTCGATTGCCACAGCCTTTTGCCAGCACTCCACACCATCGACGACCTTAACGTGCTCGCCTTCGAAGCGCTGCGCTGCGTGGAAGCGTTCGATGTTCTGATGAGCGATGCGGATGGCCTCCTTAAGTTCTTCGCTGACCAGTTTCTCAGCCTCTTGCATCTCAGTTTCGCTAACAGCCAGATCATTGAGGCTCACCTTGTCGAAGCGTTCCTCATATTCCTTGACTGCAGCATCTCCGCGCTCTCGCACGTCTTGCAACACCGCCAAAACCGTTGCCCCCAGTTCCGAAGCATCGCGAACAGGGCGTTTCAGGAGCGCATCAAGTTCCTCTTTAACAGGATATGTGTAGATTTTCATTGAAAATTTGACATTAAAATTGAAAATATCGTTCTCCCCATTTGGGGGAGTTAGAGGGGGCTTTATGGTATCATCTTTTCGATGGGAACTACCAAGATGCCTTCTGCTCCGAGCTGTTTCAGTTCGCGGATGATTTCCCAGAAGCGCTTCTCCTCGATGACCGTGTGAACGCTACTCCACCCCTCTGTTGCAAGAGGCATCACGGTGGGACTCTTCGCGCCTGGAAGGACAGCCACTACGTCCTTGACGCGGTCTGTCGGGACGTTCATCAGGATGTACTTCTTGTCTTCGGCAGCCTTAACGGCTTCGATGCGGAACAGGAGTTCGTCGAGCACAGCCTGCTTCTCGTCGTCAAGGTTCTTGTTGGCGATGAGGATGGCCTCGCTCTGCATCACAGTTTCCACTTCGACGAGGTTGTTGCTGACGAGTGTTGAGCCGCTGCTCACGATGTCGAAGATGGCATCCGCAAGACCAATGCCCGGACTAATCTCTACGCTGCCTGTTATGACATGAACGTCGGATGCAATGCAGTTTTTCTGCAAGTAGCGGCGCAGGATAGAGGGATAGGAAGTGGCAATCTTTTTGCCATCGAACCACTTCAAGCCATAGTAGCCGCAACCTTTTGGCACGGCGAGGGAGAGGCGGCACTTGCTGAAGCCGAGCGGACGCACCACTTTAGCATCCTCAGCCCTTTCCTCATACTCGTTCTGGCCCACAATTCCAAGGTCGGCCACACCGCTTGCCACACTTTGTGGGATGTCGTCATCGCGCAGATAAAGCACCTCGATGGGGAAGTTGCTGCTCTGCACTAAAAGAGTGCGTTTACTGCTGCTGATTTTGATGCCTGCTTCCGCAAGCAAACCGATTGTATCTTCGAAGAGACGCCCCTTCGACTGGACTGCTATTCTCAACATATCTTTTCCTACCTTATTATATATTTCTTCTTTCGCGCTGCAAAGGTACAAAAAATAGTTTATTGTTCATAGCTCAGGGTTCATTGTTTTTCATTTTTCTCGAATTATCTCATTTTTTTCGCTTTTCACTTTCCTCTTTTCATTTATTGTCGTATCTTGGCATCGTGAAACTAAATAAACTATCCATAAACATAATAAGGTCTTACTCTGCAGAGCATTTACCAAAACTAATCAGCATGATGAAATACAGAATGCTTCTACTGCTGTTTGCCTTGACAAGCAGCACCTTGTTTGTTTCAGGCAAGACCGCCAAGATGCCTGAGCGCATTAGCATTTCCAGTAACCATCGCTACCTCGTTGATGAGCAGGGGCAGCCCTTCTTCTACTTGGCAGACACCGCTTGGGAACTTTTCCACCAGCTCAATCGCGAAGAGGCAAGCATGTACCTCAGGAATCGTGCCCAAAAGGGATTTAGTGCCATCCAGGCGGTAGCCATCGCCGAACTCGATGGCATCAATACTCCAAATGCCTACGGACACTTTCCCTTTGTGGACGAGAACCCCACTCAGCCAGCCATCAAGGAAGGGGCTGACAACGATTACTGGGACCATGTGGATTATATCGTCCGCAGAGCTAATGAAGAAGGGCTTTATGTGGCCATGCTGCCCACTTGGGGACGCTACTGGCATGATGGCGACAAACCTGTCTTCAATCCGCAGAATGCCCGCGTCTATGCTTGTTGGCTTGCTCGCAGATACCGCGAAGCCAAGATAATCTGGGTGCTCGGAGGTGACCGCAACCCCGAGAGCAAAGAGCAACGGGAAACCATCCGACAGATGGCTCTCGGACTCATCGAAGGAGACCAGCACACACACCTCATCACCTATCATCCAACAGGCTACTGCGGCAGCGCACAGTTCTTCCATAATGAGGACTGGCTCGACTTCAACATGCGGCAGAATGGGCATAACCATTGGGCAGAAGCTTACAAGATGACGCAGGAGGACTGGAACCGCACCAACCCCATAAAACCTGTCCTCGACGGAGAACCCATCTACGAGGACCATCCTGTAGCTTTTGATGCAGGAAAACGGGGGCATTCAGTGGCTGCTGATTGCCGCCGAGCACTCTATTGGAATCTATTCAACGGAGCTTGCGGACACACCTATGGCCATCACTCAGTATGGCAAATGTGGAATCCGGGCAGAAGTCCCTATCCCGTCAACAATCCCTTGTTGACTTGGTATGAAGCCATCGACCAACCAGGTGCAGCACAGATGCAATGGGGCAAGCGGCTCATGCTCAGCCGCCCCTACCTGTCGCGCATCCCTGCCACCGAAGCTGTCCTCGCAGAGAGCAGCATCCCTTCTGCCTGGCCAGGTGAAAGCATTTACTGCTTTGCTGCCACGATGGACACCGACAGGACCTATCTGATGGTCTATGTGCCTGTAGGAAGGAAGTTTGAGGTGAACACTACCGTCATCAATGGCAAGAAGCTGACAGGCTGGTGGTATAATCCCAGGAATGGTCAGTCCAAAAGGATTGGCTCGATAGAGCATGCCGATCGCGTCAGCTTTATCTCTCCCAATCCGGGTGAGGAACTCGACTGGGTGCTCATCATCGACGATGCCATCAAAAGGTACAAACGACCATGAGATGAATTAAGAATTAAGAATCGTGATTTTGAATTTTTCTCTGCGTATTATATAGCGCGCATCTGAAAAATTACCCCCTCTCCTACTAGAACTGAAGCAAGATGCTGAAGCTGATGCTCAGAAGAAAGAGACATCGCTGATGACATAGGAGCCTACGTGGTCGTTGAGTTTCTGGGCGATGCGCTTATGTTCCATCATCAGGTTCTGCCTGAGCGGGGCGCTCGTGAGCTGGACATGCAATTTGCTATCGCGAACAAAGACTTGCTTGGTGTAGCGATTGACCATTTCGCCCATCACTTCGGGCCAGGCTTGCGTGATGCGGTACTCGAGCAATGGCGTCTCCAAGCCTTCCTGGCGAAGGAATGCCAACAGAATATCCTGCAATGGCTGGGAATTGGTCTGAATCATGCCCTGATCTCTCCTTTCTCCACAAAGAATATTCTGTTGCCGCCCTCCATTGAGGCCAGGATGCTATCCAGATGGTCGCGATTAGTGTCGGTGATGAATATCTGGCCGAAGCGCTGGCCTGCAACAAGTTTCACGATTTGCTCCACGCGTTCCGCATCCAGCTTGTCGAAGATGTCGTCCAGGAGCAGAAGGGGCGTGGTGCGGCTCCCTGTCTTGCTGAGGAAATCGAATTGAGCCAGTTTCAGGGCAATGAGAAAGGTCTTGCTCTGGCCCTGTGAACCCTCTCTGCGAACGAGATAGCCGTTCTGAAGCATCTCGAGGTCGTCCTTGTGAATGCCATGCAGGGAATAGCCTACGGCTCTGTCCTTGAAACGGTCCTTCGTCAGCTGCTCGAGCAACGGACCCCGCTGAAGATGAGACACATAGCGAAGCTCCACAGCCTCTTGCCTCTTCGAAATCTCGTTGTAGAACTGCTGGAAGATGGGAATGAGTTCGGTGATGAATTCGCTGCGTTTTCGGAAGATGTACTCACCCTCGCGAGCCATCTGCTCTTCGAAGATGAGAAAGACTTCGGGGTCGAGTTCCTCTTCCTGCTTGAGCATGGCGTTACGTTGCTGCAGGGCTTTGTTGTAGCGGATGAGCGACTCGGTATAGTTGGGGTCGTACTGGCAGATGACCATATCGATGAAGCGGCGGCGTTCTTCGCTGCCTCCGCTGACGAGGATCTGGTCGGC
>CACYYM010000001.1 GCA_902778625.1 uncultured Bacteroidales bacterium | reverse complement strand
AATGAAGTGAATTTACGTTCAAGCATAACAATGTCATTAAAATTTCGCTGCAAAATTACAATAAAATCTTTATTCAGCAAAGAAAAATCCACTTATTCCACAATTTTAGCAATAATTTTGCCAACTTATTCCGATTTTACCACCGCAAACATACCCACTTATTCCATTTTTAACACCATAAATATGTCCACTTGTTCCGTTCTACGCTTTATAAGTTGGCGCAATCTCGACTTTTTTGCCAGATTGCGCCAAGTTGTAACCTATTTAGAAGCCTCTTCCATCAGTGCTGCACGTTCTTCCTCACTCATGTTCTTCAGCATTTCGAGTAGTTTGTCCTTTTGTTCGGCAGCGTTCTCTTCTTTGTTTTCTTGTTCGTCATCTATCACTTTGAGCAAATACGAATTATATTCCAACATTTTCTTTAAAGGGTATGGGCCAATGTATTTTGAGGTTATGTCTCCACTATCACTATGCCCCATGCCGCCTTGTATGTATCTATCTGGCACATTACCAGTGCTGGTCAAATTGGTGGCGAAGCTATGACGAGCCCAAGTAGGAGTCAGCGGAGCCTTTATATCCAACAGCTTTGTGACTTTTTTCATGTGGTTACGGATATACTTGTTGTAGCGTTGTACTACCCACATTTCTTGTTCGGCTGTAATAAACTTGCTCATAATGGGGAATACACGCTGGCCAAGCTTGGGCTTGTTGGCATGTCTATCGAGGATTTCTTGAATCTCATGCGTAACGGGAAAAATGACCTCGCTGCCATTTTTATTGCGTCCCTTTGTCTTGTGACGATGAAATCTCATTTGCTTGCCTTCAGTGGCAAAATACCAATCGTCATATTCCAGACGGAGAGTATCTGCCAGGTTCTGACCATTGCCAAGGTACATGAACAGAAGTAGACCAAGGTCACGGAATATTGCATCCTTTTCTTTCGGAATGAATAATTCCTTTCCGTTTTCGTCTTTTGCCTCCCCTTTTTCCCAAAACTCGTATAGCTGTTTCCAGACGGCTGGTCCTACAAAATAACCTTTCCGACTTTCCATTAGATTGTAGCCGGTATTTTTGAACATTTCTTTTGTGTTACCTTTTATCAGTCCACGGTCAATAGCAATGTTGACAATAGTTCGGAATGTTCGCATCAACAGTCCTATGTAAGAAGAACTCTTCTCTTCGTCTTCCAGTTTCTTTCTCCATTTCATTACAAAGTCATGGTCTATATCAGAGAATGCCACTTTGTCACCATTATCCTTGATAAACCGATTCATCACATCTCGGCCAACTCGGGCAGACCCGACACTATCTTCATCCTTTTTGTTTTGGCGATATTCCTCCCAAATTTTATAGATGCTGGAATCTCCGTCCTCCCTTCCCTGATAGAGGTCTTGAAGTCGTTTAATGGAGAAACGCCCTTCATCTACAAGTTGGTTGGTCATATCCTTGATTTTCTCCATTAAGGCTTTCAGATCATTCCGTTCAGCCAGTTGGATTCTTCTACCTGTTTTCTCATAATCGCAGAGTTGAATCCACTCTTCCATCGTGTATTTCTCGCCAAGTCTGAGAAAAGCCTTCTTCCCTTCATGTGCGATTCTTACAACAACTGGTAAGGGCTGACTATAATCGCCAGCCTTACGGATGTCAAGCGTCAATGAACCAAAAACACTTCCATTGGAAGATGTGAATTTGGCCAAACATTTCTCGCCTCGGCTACTTTTTTGCTTGTCGTTAGAAGCCGAAAGGTGACCTTCTGTAACCTTTTCCTTTTTTGATTTCATAATTCAAATGTCTATAATATCCTTATTTTATAAGGCCTTCAGATTATAGTCTGGGGGTATTTTTGGTGACCTTCAGGTGACCTTTTCTCCCGAAAACTGCTGCAAATTTACTACATTTTCTGCAAACCACAAAATTTATAACTCATTTATTTATCGGCATTTAGGATTATTTGAAATTTCATAAAATCACAATGGAAAAGACTCATAATCTGGAGGTCCTAGGTTCAAGCCCTAGCTGGTCCACAGAAAGAAGCGAAGTACTTATGAGATGTAAGTGCTTCGCTTTTGTTTTGTGCTTTGTTTCCACGGCGAGGTGGAGGCGAGTGGAAGAGCGAATCGGGGTCGGGGAGCCTGTCTGAACAAGCAAGAAGAGGGAGGGAAACAAGGTGCTTCGCCTATTCGTAGTGGCGGATTCTGACGTCGATGCCTTCGTCTTTCAACGAGGAGGGGAGGGTGCTGACGTCTGTCTGGCCGTAGTGATAGGGGAAAAGCACTTTGGGCTTAATTGTCTTGGCGGCCTTGATGAGCTGTTCGGGTGTCATCGTGTAGGGCTGATTGCAGGGCAGAAAAGCGATGTCGATATCCTTGATGTCGGCCATTTCGGGTATGTCTTCCGTGTCGCCAGCGATGTAGATACGCAGGCCGTCGAGCGTCAGGATGTAGCCATTGTCGCGTCCTTTCGGATGGAACTGCTGACGGCCTTCTGTCGTGTTATAGGCAGGAACGGCTTCGACCTTGATGTCATCAATCAGAAAGCATTGCCCGTTTACCATCACCAGACTAGAGCCGAACATATCTGCGCAGCGTTTGTTCATGACGAGTTTGGTCTTTTCTGCCGAGAGGAGTCGGATGGCTGACGGGTCGTAGTGGTCGCCATGTTCGTGGGTGACGAAGATGTAGTCTGCTTTGGGCATTTGAGAATAGTCGACAACTCGGTCTCTCATCTTAGCAACAGGGTCGATTTCAATCTCTTTGCCATCGAATTCGATACGGATACAGGAGTGCATGAGTGCGTGGAAAGTAACAGTTTTTCCGCTTTTAGTCTTGAAGATATCTGTTTCGTAGGTTTCCGTTGTTGTGGGTTGTTGAGCTTCTTTCCAAGCGATGATGCCGCCCTTGAGGTTTATGCATTTGTAGCCTATGTCGGACAACCGTTTGGCAGCGTTGGCTGAGCGTCGTCCGCTTCTGCAATAGACGCAGACCGTCTTATCGGAAGGCACCAGTGTCTTTACTTTTTCCACGAAGTCGCTTTGGCTCTGGTCGATGCTGATAGCTCCTTCGATGTGTTCTTCCTTGAACTCTTCGGCTGTGCGGACATCGAGGACAATGGTGCTGGGTTGCCCAATCAGTTCGGAGAATTTCTTCACATCGACGTCTTCAAAGTTTTGTTGAGCGCAGGCTGATGTCAGGCCAAGTGTAGCCAAAAGGCAGGTAACAATCTTTTTCATAAGAGATGGTGTTTTGCGGGCAAAGTTACGAAAAAGCGTGCAAAGACACAACAAAATATTGAACTTTGAACGTTGAGAATTGAAAATTATCGTGGGAGGTGAAGAAACGACACGTGAGTAGTTGAAAAACTTCACGTGTGAACTTCGTCAACTTCACGTGTGAACTTCGTCAACTTCACGTGTGAACTTCGTCAACTTCACGTGTGAACTTTGCCAACTTCTCGTGTGAACTTTTTGCCCTTCATGAAAAATATTTCAAGGTTCAATGCCAGATGTTCAATGAAATGTTGTATCTTTGTCCTCGATATGTGTTGACAATAAATGCTCAAACAGTTATGAAACATGCTTTTGCAACCTTTCTTCTCTGTTGTTCTCTGACGGCTCAGGCACAGGAGAAAACAACGTTCCAGACTGCCGGGCCATGGAAACCCGTCACAGACATCCGCTCAGACCTTGTGATGGTTTACGGGGCGAGCGATAACCGCAGGATGACTTTCCGCCAACGTGTAGAGTCGTGGCGGCAGAGAGGTTACAAGACGCACTTTATGACAGGCATAGCTTGGGGCGAATATCAGGACTATTTCACGGGGCAGTGGGACGGCAAGTGGCACCTCGATGAAGGACAAAAGACGATGCAGGGCGACACCATCTGGCACGGACGACTCATCCCTTACATCATCCCCACCAAAAACTACCTCGCTTACTTCAAGGAACGGCACATCAAACCTGTCATCGATGCAGGTATCGACGCCATTTTTCTCGAGGAACCTGAGTTCTGGGCTCGGAGCGGTTACAGCGAGGCGTTCAAGCGCGAGTGGCAAGACTACTATGGCTTCCCTTGGCGACCTCAGCACGAGAGTGCGGAGAATACCTATCTCTCCAACAAGCTCAAGTACCACCTTTACTACCGGGCTCTGGATGAAGCTTTCACGTATGCCAAGCAGTATGGCAGGGAAAAAGGCATGAACGTCCGCTGCTATGTGCCCACCCACTCGCTGCTAAACTACTCGCAATGGCAGATAGTGTCGCCAGAAGCTTCGCTCGCCTCGCTGGAGAGCTGCGATGGCTATATCGCACAAGTTTGGACAGGAACCTCTCGCGAACCCAACTACTTCAACGGCAAGGCCAAAGAACGTGTCTTCGAGACCGCTTTCCTCGAGTACGGCTGTATGGAGTCGATGACACGGCCCACTGGTCGCAAAATGTTCTTCCTGACCGACCCCATCGAGGACAGGGCAAAGGACTGGGAGGACTACAAACGCAACTATCAGGCCACTTTCACGGCTCAGTTGCTCTATCCACAGATTGCAGACTACGAAGTCATGCCTTGGCCCGACCGCATCTACGAAGGCCTGTACAAGGTGAGTGCCAGTAGCGACGAGCGGGCTCACATCCCTCGTTTCTACTCTACACAGATGCAGGTGATGATAAACACGCTTAACTTCATGCCGCTTTCCGAGAATAAAGTCAGCGGTTCACAGGGCATCTCTGTCCTGATGTCGAATTCCCTGATGTTCCAACGCTCGCCTCGACCAGTCGAAGGTTACGACGACCCGCAACTCTCCAACTTCTATGGCGAGGCGCTTCCTTTGCTCAAGCGAGGCGTGCCCATCAGTATCACGCACATCGAGAACGTGGGTTATCCGGAAACTTGGAAGAACGTGAAGGTGCTCCTCATGTCTTATAGCAACATGAAACCCCTCTCGCCTGAAGCACATTCTCATCTGGCAAATTGGGTAAAAAACGGCGGTTTCATCGTATATTCTGGCAGAGATGACGATCCTTATCAGGGCGTGCAGGAGTGGTGGAACCAAGGTGAGATGCACTATGCCGCGCCTTCCGAACATCTCTTTTCCTTGATGGGCATTCCCGAGAAAGCAGAAGAAGGCATATATAAATATGGTAAGGGAAAGGTCTGTGTCTTGCGGCACGATCCGAAGGAATTTGTTCTTGAGAAAGATGGCGACAAAAAGTTCGTGGAGGTTGTCGAGAAGGCATACGGCAAGCTGGAGCAGAAGAACTCTTTCTACCTGGAGCGCGGGCCTTATACACTTGTGGCTGTGCTCGACGAAGGCGTAGTCAGCGACCAACCTTTTACAAAGAAAGGCCATTTCATCGATCTTTTTTCGCCTGAACTTACCTATTTCTCAGAGATAAGTATCCTGCCCGGACAACAAGGTTTCTTCTTCGACTTAACCAAAATCGACAAGAAACGTCCGCAGGTAATTGCGGCTGCCTCGCGTCAGTATGACGAGCAGATTTCCGACGAAGGCTTCCGCTTCACCTGCAAGTCGCCTCTAAACACCACAAACATCCTCTGCCTCTATCTGCCCAAAGACTACAAGTCGGGCCTTTTCACCTTGACCGATGCGGAAGGCAACACGGTCAACCATGAAATGAAGGTCATAACGGCCCCCGCCAACAGCTTGGCCGGCCGACTCTTCTGGCTCAAGTTCGAGAACTCTCCAGACGGCATAAAGGTTCAAATAAAGAAAAACTAACAACCATGAAACGAATAGTATTTTCACTTCTTCATTTCTTCATTTTTTCATTATTCATCGCTGCCCAGAAGAATGCGCCCGAGCCAATCGGTCCGCTGCCCTCGCCACAGCAGGTGCAATGGCAGAAGATGGAGACCTATGCCTTTGTCCATTATGGACTGAACACCTTTACCGACAAGGAATGGGGGTATGGTGATGCTGACCCGAAGACGTTCAACCCTTCGAGGATGGACGTGGAACAATGGGTGCGGACGTTCAAGCAGGCTGGCATGAAGGGCGTCATCATCGTGGCCAAGCATCACGACGGTTTCGCCATGTGGCCCTCGCCCCTGACTGACTACAACATCACTAAGTCTTCCTACGACGGGCCGAAGAACAAGGACGGCAAGGTCGATGTGCTGGCCGAACTGCGTAAGGCCTGCGACAAGTACGGCCTCAAGATGGGTATCTACCTCTCGCCGTGGGACAGGAATCATGCTGAGTACGGACGGCAGGCTTATGTCGATTACTATCACAAGCAACTAGAACAGCTGACGACAGAGTACGGGCCGCTCTTCGAGGTCTGGCTGGATGGCGCGAATGGCGGCGACGGCTACTACGGTGGGGCGCGGGAGACGCGCAAGATTGACCGCCGCAACTACTACAATTTCCCGAAGATTCACTCCATCATCGAGAAGAACCAGCCGCAGGCCATCATCTTTAGCGACGGAGGTCCGGGTTGTCGTTGGGTTGGCAACGAGAACGGTATTGCAGGCATCCCCAACTGGTCGTTCCTCAAGAAGGACAAGGTCTATCCAGGTATGCCGAACAGCCAAGTGCTGAACAGCGGCTTCCCCGACGGCGACATCTGGGTGGCGGCAGAGTGCGACGTGTCCATCCGTCCGGGTTGGTTCTACCATCCCGAGGAGGACAGCAAGGTGAAGACGCCCGAGCAACTGGTCGACATCTTTTATAAGTCTGTCGGGCGCAACGCGACCTTCTTGCTGAACTTCCCCGTCGACCGAGAGGGTAGGGTGAATGCCATCGACAGCACCAACGCTGTACGTTTCCGTCAGATAATCGACGCGGAGTTCAAGACGAATCTCCTGCGTAAAGCCAAGGTCACAGCCAGCAGCGAGCGCGGCAAGAGCTTTAATGCCAAGAAGTTGAACGACGGCAAGTGGGACACTTATTGGGCAACGCCCGACGGTGTGACGACAGGCTCCGTCACCTTCACCTTCAGCAAGCCTACCCGGGTGAACCGCCTCCTCTTGCAGGAATACATTCCTTTAGGTCAAAGGGTAGGACGGTTCGAGGCAGAAGCCCTCGTGGATGGCAGGTGGACACAAATCGACCCGGGCGAGCCCTTCGGCAACATCGGCTACAAACGCATCTTACGCTTCGCCACCATCGAAGCAACAGCCCTCCGCATCAGCTTCTTCGACGGCCGCGGTCCCCTCTGCATTAACAATGTTGCTGCTTACTGCGCGAAGGAAAACTGATCGAGACTAAAAATTCAGACCTCGCATAGGGTGGTTTTAAACGCCGCACGCGGGGATGGTCATCGCCGCACGCGGAAATTAAAACGCCGCAGGCGGCGTTTGAAATGCCCCTACAGTTGATGACCTGTCGAAACACAAAAAAGAGGGTGATCCGTTAGGCTGTTTGAAAGAGTTTTACGACTTATGAAAATGTTTTATGCATAACGATATGATGCGAAAAGTGTTCCTTGCTACGTTGCTTGCGATGGCAGGCACGCTACCCCAGCGGGCTGAGCGCCTGTGGGTGGAGGCCGAAGCTTTCACAGAGAAAGGCGGATGGGTGGTGGACCAGCAGTTCATGGACGAGATGGGATCGCCCTACCTGCTGGCGCATGGCCTGGGAGTACCAGTGGCTGATGCTGAGACCACGTTGCGACTGCCTGTCAAAGGCACATATTACGTGTTCGTGCGTACCTTCAACTGGACATCGCCCTGGCAGGACGGCGAGGGGCCGGGCAAGTTCTGGCTGCTTGTCGATGGCAAGAAGACAACGCGCAAGCCGCTGGGTGCCAACGGAAGGGAATGGATGTGGCAGGAAGCAGGTCGCGTGAAGGTCAACAAGGGCGAGGTGCGTCTCTCTCTGCACGACCTGACGGGGTTCGACGGGCGCGTGGATGCCATCTACCTGACGACCGATGCCACAGATGTGCCACCTGCCGAGGAGAAAGCGCTGACGACTTTTCGCCGAAGCATGTTGGGCCTGACGGATGAGGCTCCGCTGCGTGGCACGTTCGACCTCGTGGTGTGTGGTGCAGGTACAGCCGGAATCAGTGCGGCAGCCTCGGCAGCACGCCTGGGACTGAACGTCGCTCTGGTGAACGACAGGCCCGTTCTGGGCGGCAACAACAGTTCCGAGATACGCGTCCACACAAGTGGCCGCATTGGTGTGGGACCCTACAAGAAGCTGGGCGACCTGCAGAAAGAATTCAATCCCCGCAAGGGTGGCAATGCCCAACCGGCAGAATACTACGAGGACGAGCGCAAACTGGATTTCGTGAAAAGCGAGCCGCGCATTACGCTCTTCTTGAACTACCACATCAATCGGGCCGATAAGGCCGACGGACAGATTAGTTCCGTGACGGCGCAACATATCGAGACGGGCGAAGAAATACGCCTCGAGGCACCGCTTTTCTGCGACTGTACGGGCGACGGCACGGTGGGCTACCTGGCTGGAGCCGACTATCGGATGGGTCGCGAGGCAAGGGGCGAGTTCCACGAATCGCGCGCGCCAGAAGTGGCTGATTCATATACGCTTGGCGCCTCGGTGATGTGGTATTCCGTCGAGGACAGAAAGCCGTCCGCTTTTCCTGAGTTCGACTACGGCATGCACTTCACCGACGCATCCTGCCAACGCGTGAAAATGGGAGAGTGGACGTGGGAAACCGGCATGACGACAGACAAGACGCGTCAGTTCGAACGCGTGCGCGACTATGGAATGCTCGTCATCTATGCGAACTGGAGCTACCTGAAGCACCACATGCCCGATTCGCTCGGCTATCGTACACGAAGCTTGGGTTGGGTGGCTTATATGGCAGGCAAGCGCGAGAGCCGACGCCTCATTGGCGACTACATCCTGAAGCAGGACGACGTGACGCACTATGTGCTCCACGAGGATGGTACAGCCGCCATGAGCTGGCCGATGGACCTGCACTATCCCGACCCCAAGAACACGCAGTTCTTCCCCGGACAAGAGTTCAAGACCATCAACAAGAACACCAACATCCATCCTTATCCTATCCCTTACCGCTGCCTGTATTCGAGGAATGTGGACAACCTCTTCATGGCCGGGCGGTGCATCAGCGTCTCGCATGTGGTGCACGGCAGTATCCGCGTGATGCGAACCACGGGCATGATGGGCGAAGTGGTGGGCATGGCGGCCAGCCTTTGCAAGCGTCATGGCGTGTTGCCTCGTGCCATCTACCGTAGCTACTTCCCCGAACTGAAACAGCTCATGGAGCAAGGCGTAGGGAAACCCGATGCACCGGACAACCAGAAGTACAACGAACCTTACATCCTGCCCAATCCGCCCGAATTGAAATAGGCGGGAGAAAAGCCCCACAGGGTGATAAAGGGGAGTGAAAAGCTGAAAAGCTGAAAAGCTCAAGCGCCGAAAGGCGTAGTTCAAAAAAAGACAACAAAAAAAGCCGACAAGCGTAAGTTGTTGATACTTATTGCGCTATGTCGGCTTTCGCTTTCTTTTGATTCCCATCAAAAGTGCCCGGAACGGGAATCGAACCCGTACGGCCATCACTGGCCAAGGGATTTTAAGTCCCTCGTGTCTACCAATTCCACCATCTGGGCATTTTGCGGGTGCAAAGATACGAAATAAAGTTTAAAGTTTAGAGTTTAAAGATGATTTTTTCCCCTCTTTGTGCAAAATTATGGCCAAATTGATGTCAATATAAAGTAAATGACAGATGCGGGGATGACGAGCAAGGCACTGTCGAAGCGGTCGAGCATGCCGCCGTGGCCGGGCAGGACGTTGCCGCTGTCCTTGATGCCAAGCTGACGCTTGATGAGACTCTCTACAAGGTCACCCCAAGTGCCGAAGACAATGACTACGAGTGCAAAGCCCAGCCAGCGCAGTAAGGGCATCGTCTCGGGCTGCCACCACCAGATGATGATGGATGCCAGCAGGGTGAAGAGTCCGCCGCCGATGCTGCCTATCCACGACTTCTTGGGTGAGATGCGCGGAAAGAGCTTGGCGGGGATGTACTTCTGCAAGGAGCAGCCGCACAGGTAGGCAAAGGTGTCGTTCACCCAAAGGAAGATGAAGAGAGCAAGTGGATAAATCCAGTTGTAGGCAAGGGTGCTAGAGCTTGCGTCGTAGACAATGCTGAGCAAGGGCAGCAGGGCAAAGGGAACAGCAATGTAGAGTTGCGAAGCAAGGCAGAGTGCCCAATCCTTCAGGGGCTTCTCGCTGTGCCTGTAGAGACTGCTGCTGATGATGTAGAGCAAGAGCAGACCGTAGAGTGCGAACATCTGCGATGTCTGCGGGCTAGCGATGGCACTGAGCCAAACGGCTGCCACGAGTACGACGCCTGCCATCGCGTTGATGGGGCGAGGCATCCTGGCCTCAAGATGCGTGTTCATCAGCGTGCCGAACTCCCACAACGTGGCTGCCGCTACGACAGCAAAGAAGAAGAAGGCGCTGACGGGACTATAGATGGTGCAGCCTACAAGAAGCAGCACATAGACGGCACCGGTCAGGGTGCGGATGATGAGGCTATGCAAGTTCATAGTTATGAGTTGGTTTCAGGGTTGTTTTCTTCCTCGGGAGTAGGCTTGGGAGCATCTGTCAGCAGTTCGTCTGTGCGGCTTGCCCAAGGACGTGGACCGAAGATGCGTTCCACGTCTTCCGCGAAGATGACCTCGCGCTCGACGAGAAGCTGGGCGAGGGTTGCATGACCTTCGGCATTCTTCTGCAGGATGTCCTTTGCACGCGCATATTGTTCGGCAATCATGGCCTTTGTCTCTTCGTCGATGAGTTGTGCCGTGGCCTCGGAATAGGGCCGCTGGAAGCCGTACTCCTGATTGTCATAGTAGCAGAGGTTGGGCAGTTTGTCGCTCATGCCCATATAGGTTATCATGCTGTATGCCTGTTTCGTGACACGCTCCAGGTCGTTCATCGCGCCGCTGCTGATGTGTCCGCAGAAGAGTTCCTCTGCAGCACGGCCGCCAAGCGTGGCACACATCTCGTCGAGCATCTGTTCGCGAGTCGTAATTTGACGTTCTTCGGGCAAGTACCAGGCAGCACCGAGGGCACGGCCTCGCGGCACGATGGTGACCTTGACGAGCGGGTTGGCATATTGCAGAAGCCAGCTAATCGTGGCGTGACCTGCTTCGTGAAGAGCGATGGTGCGCTTCTCTTCGGCAGTCATCACCTTTGTCTTCTTCTCGAGTCCGCCAATGATACGGTCCACGGCAGCAAGGAAGTCGTCCTTATCGACAGCTTTTTTCCCGTTTCGGGCAGCGATGAGAGCCGCTTCGTTACATACGTTAGCGATGTCGGCGCCGCTGAAGCCAGGTGTCTGACGGGCCAGGAAGTCAATGTCGAGTGACGCGTCTTTCTTGATGGGCTTGAGGTGAACCTGGAAGATTTCCTTGCGCTCGTTCACGTCGGGAAGCTCCACATGTATCTGGCGGTCGAAGCGTCCAGCACGCAGCAATGCTTTGTCGAGGATGTCGGCACGGTTTGTGGCAGCCATGATGATGACGCCGCTGTTGGTTCCGAAGCCGTCCATCTCAGTCAAGAGCTGGTTGAGCGTGCTCTCGCGTTCGTCGTTGCCTCCCACTTGCATGCTGCGGCTACGAGCACGGCCCACAGCATCAATCTCGTCGATGAATATGATGCAGGGCGCCTTCTCCTTCGCTTGGCGGAAGAGGTCGCGAACACGGCTTGCACCGACGCCTACAAACATCTCGACAAAATCGCTGCCCGACATGCTGAAGAAAGGCACATCGGCTTCGCCTGCAACGGCCTTCGCCAGTAAGGTCTTACCTGTTCCCGGAGGACCTACGAGCAGTGCGCCTTTTGGAATCTTGCCGCCCAGTTCGGTGTAGCGCGTGGGATTCTTGAGGAACTCGACGATTTCCTGCACCTCGAGCTTTGCGCCGGCCTGACCAGCAACGTCGGCGAAGGTCACCTTGTTGTCGTCGTCCTTCTCGAAAAGTTTCGCGCGGCTTTTGCCGACGTTGAAGATGCCCATCGGTCCTCCGTTGTCGCCTCCGCTGCCCATCCTTCTCATCAGGAAGATCCAGAAGAAGAGAATGAGGAGGAGCGGACCGAAGCTCCAGAAGAAGTGCATGAAGTCGTCTTCGCCCTGACGGTATTCAATCTCGCCCTTGAAGTTTTCGAGCGCTTGCTGTTCGCTGATGAAGTCCTCGAGCTTGTCTGCGGATGGTATCTGCACCACGACGTAAGGCCGTGTGCCTTTCTCAACCTTTTGCTCCTTGAAGACGTCGCGGATGTGGCTCGCGTCGACGTACATCTGCAGGGCTCCTTCCTTCTTGTTGACCACGATTCGCGAAGCATAGCCCTGCTCCACATAGTTCTTGAATTCGCTGTAGGTAGCGTTTCGAGAGGAAGAACCTGAAAGGAGAGCACTGTCGCCGTTCATGAGCATAAAGCCCAGTGCGAAGGCGATGATAAGGTATATCCACGTGAGGCTAATTTGAGAACCGCCTTTCTTGTTCTTGTTATTCTTCTTGTTCTTGTTGTCGTTCTTGTTCTCGCTCATAAGGAAAGGTGTCAGTCGAGGTTAGGAATGCTTTGAAGGTCGGCATCTGCCCAGAGGTGTTCGATGTCGTAGAACGAGCGGAGTTCGGGCAGGAAGATGTGCACAATGACATCGGCGAAGTCCATTGCTACCCAGACGGCATTGCCGAGTCCGCTTACGGCAATGGGCTTTGTGGCAGCCTTCTCTCGGCAAGTGTCGCCCACGGAATGTGCGAGGGCAGCAACCTGCAACGGTGAGCCGCCCGTACAGATGACAAAGTATTGGCAAATGGTATCGGGAATTTCCGTAAGGTCTGCTACCACGATGTCTCGTCCTTTCTTATCCTGCAATCCTTCTACTATGGCTTCTACCAACTCGTTCTTCTTTTTCTTCATTCGCGTATAATATATATAATGTCTAATTGCGTGCAAAGATACGAAATTCAAGTGAAAAGTGAAGAGTGAAGAGTGAAGAATTGAAAAATATTAAGTTTTTTTTTGCAAATTATTTGGTCGGTTTGCAAAAAAGCCGTACCTTTGCACCGCAATTGGGCTATGGTGTAATGGTAACACTGCAGATTCTGGTCCTGCCTTTCCTGGTTCGAGTCCGGGTAGCCCAACAATCCGAAATGGATTGATGGATGTAGATCCAACGCTAAAGGAAAGGCTGTGCTGAGGAAGTGCAGCTTTTTTCAAACATACAAGAAGAACAAAACTTTTATATAACAACAATGGACGACTATCACGCGGATAATTACGATTCTTAGTGCTCTGGAGTTTGCATCGACATGCATGCTCCACAGAGAGCCAAGATTCAAGTGCATGTACCCCAAAAGGAAAAAGAAAAAAGGAGGACGAACCGATGCGAACTTACTGGAACACTTCGAATGGTCTGCGTACCATTGAAGAATGGCAGCCCGGCTGCTGGGTGCAAGTCACCTGCCCCACACAGGAAGATGTCAACTTCCTGGAGGATACCCTCAAAATTCCTGATTATTACATTAGCGACATCGCCGATACGGACGAGAGAGCCCGTTACGACATCGACGAAGGCTGGGTGCTTATCATCCTGCGTATCCCTTACGTCAAGGAAAACAAGAGCCGCACGCCTTTTACTACCATCCCGCTTGGTATCATTATGAAGGGCGACGTCCTCATTACCGTCTGCAACTTCGAGACGAACATGATGATCGACTTCGTCTCTTACCAGCAGAAACGCGGCTTGGGCTTCGTCGATAGTGTCGACATGATCTTCCGCCTCTTCCTCTGTTGCGCTGTATGGTACCTGAAGCGCTTGAAGCAAATCAGTTCCCGCATCGACAAGGCCAAGCAGAACCTCGACCGGAAGATAAGCAACACGGACCTGATAGCCCTGAGCCGTTTGCAGGACAGCCTCACATACTTCGTGACCTCTATTCGTGGCAACGAGAACCTGCTTTCGAAACTGAAGTTCAAGCTACCTATTGATGAGCTGGACGCGGATATGATTGAGGATGTAGGCATCGAGATGAGTCAGGCCCGCGAGACCACGAACATCTATGCGAACATTCTCGACTCCACGATGGACACTTATGCCAACCTCATCAACAACAATATGAACTCGGTCATGAAGATGCTCACCAGCATCAGCATTATCCTCATGTTCCCGACGCTCATTGCCAGCCTGTTTGGCATGAATCTGGTGAACGGCATGGAAACAGCCTCATGGGGCTTCCCGCTGGCACTCTTCCTGTCAGTCGGAGTCACAGTCCTCTTTATGTGGTATTTCAAGCGCAAAACGTGGATTTAGTCAAAGATGAATTGAAAAAATGAAAAGGCGAAAGGGTGAAAAAGTTGAAGCGCGAAGACTTTTTCACCTTTTCTGCTTTTCACCTTTTTGCCTTTTTTGCAAAAAAAACAGCTCTTTCCTTGCAGGTTAGAGCTTTTTTTGCTTATTTTGCGTCCACTATACCTATTTATAATTAACAATTATGACTGACGAATTAGAAACCACTGCCATTGAGCAGTCTTCTGAGAGTATTAACGAACAGGTAACCGAGCCCGTTGCAGAGCCCGAAGTTGAAGTAGCAAACCCCGATGCTCCTGTCGAAGAGCCTGAAGTGGAAGAACCAAAAGCCGAAGCAGAGCTGACTGAACCTGAAGCCGAGCCGACTGAAGCCGAGCAGCATGTCGCAGAGCAGACCTTTAAGACAAAGGAGGATGTTGTGGCTCGCGTAAAGGAAATCGCTGAGAGTGGCGAGGCTGGCGACCGCACGGAGCTCAATCTGTTGAAGCAGCTCTTCTACAAGTTCCACAATGCCGAAGTGCAGGAAGCTTTCAAGGCTTTCGTCGAGGCTGGAGGTGAAGAAGAGAAGTTCATGCCGGAGATTGATGCGGCAGAACCCGTTTTCCGCGAAGCGATGCAGACCATCCGCGAGCGTCGTGCTGCCATACAGGAAACGATTGAGCAGCAGAAGCAGGCAAACCTGAAGCGCAAACTCGAAATCCTGGAGCGTATTCAGCAGCTTGCCTCGACTCCCGAGGAAGCAAACAAGAACTTCGACGAGTTCAAGGCGCTTCAGAACGAGTGGAAAGAGATAAAGGCTGTGCCGGCAGAGCGCGCTACGGAGCTTTGGAAGAACTATCAGCTCTACGTCGAGCAGTACTACGACCTGCTGAAGCTCGGCCACGAGTTGCGCGACTACGACTTCAAGAAGAACCTCGAGACCAAGATGCGTCTTATCCAGCAGGCTGAGGCATTGGCCGAGAACCCCGATGTGCTGCAGGCTTTCAACCAGCTGCAAACGCTCCATCAGGAATGGAAGGAGACGGGACCTGTCGCTAAGGAAATCCGAGAAGACGTCTGGGCAAAGTTCAAAGAGGCTTCTACCGTCATCAACAAGAAACATCAGGCATTCTTCGACGCCATCAAGGCTCGCGAAGAAGAGAACCTCACCAAGAAGACTGCCCTCTGCGAGCAGCTCGAAGGCTTCGATACAGAAGGTCTCAAGACCTTTGCCGATTGGGATGGCATCACACAGAAAATTAAGGAGTTGCAGGCAGAGTGGAAGACGATTGGCTTCGCTCCCCAGAAGATGAATACAGCCATCTTCGAACGTTTCCGTGCAGGCTGCGACGCTTTCTTCGAGAAGAAGAACGCGTTCTTCAAAGACCTTAAGGAAGAACTCAACACGAACTTGGCAAAGAAGAAGGCACTCGTGGAGAAAGCAGAATCTCTGATGGAGAGCCAGGAATGGCGCTCAACGGGCGATGCCCTCATCAACCTGCAGAAGCAGTGGAAAGAGATTGGCACAGTGCCACGCAAGTACAGCGAAGACCTTTGGAAGCGCTTCACGACCGCTTGCGACCACTTCTTCGAAGCACGTCAGGCTGCAACGGCCGACGTCCGCAACGAAGAGAAAGCCAACAAGGAGCAGAAGCTCGGCATCATCGAGCAGCTCAAGCAACTTGCTGAAACAGAGGGCGAAAACGTCATAGCTCAAGTTAAGGAACTTCAGCAGAAGTGGAGCGAGGTGGGTCACGTGCCTTTCCGCGACAAGGAAACCCTTTACAAGGAGTATCGTGCCCTTTGCGACAAGATCTACGATGCCTACGGCGTCAGTCAGGCAAAGCGTCGCCTCAACAACTTCCGCAAGAACCTGGCGGAGAAGATTGAGAACGCCGGCAGTTCGCTGGGCGATGAGCGTCAGAAGATGCAGCGCGCCTACGAACGTATGCTGGCTGAGATCAAGACCTACGAGAACAACATCGGCTTCCTCAATGCAGGCAGCAAGAAGGGCAACTCGCTGGTTGAGGCGATGAACAAGAAAGTGGAAAAACTCCGCGAAGAGCTCAACCTGTTGGCGCAAAAGATTAAGGCCGTCGACGAACAGCTCAGGGAGGAGTAAAAAACGCCGCACGCGGAAATTGCCAACGCCGCACGCGGGGATTGCCATCGCCGCACGCGGAAATTAAAACGCCGCCAGCGGGGTTTGAAAATGCCCCTCGCCGAGTTTGACAATTCGACACGTTGAAAAGTCCAATTCGACACGCCGAAATTTCAACACGGCTCTCTGCATTTTTCAGTACAGCACACAAAAAAGCAAACGCTTGCCTTGGAAAAGTCTTCCTCTGCACAGCGTTTGCTTTGTTTTTCTGTCCTTTCTCTCTTCTTTCCTTGTGCAAAATATCTTATTATATTGCGAAAAAAGGAACAAAAGCGCATTTTTAATGACCAAAATAGTGCTTTTTCGACCAAAAATTTGTATCTTTGCAGCCGATTAGTGCGCACTATGCGCGCACGTACAATATAATATAAAGCATGAAGTGCACCGTTAAGAAAGTCGAGACGAAGCGTCAGATGACAGACTTCGTGGAGCTCCCAAAGAAGCTCTACAAAGGCAATTCATGCTATGTGCCCGACTTGGAAAAAAACGTACGCGCCTGGTTCGACCCGAAACACAACCCGGGCCTGCAGCACAGCGACGTCGTTCCATTCGTGGCTTACAGCGAGGCGGGAGAGCCCGTCGGCCGCATCGTCGGCATCATCAACCATAAGGCAAACGAGATCTGGAAAGGCTCGTGCGTCCGTTTCGGCTGGATAGAGTTCGTCGACGACACAGATGTCTCGGCCGCTCTCCTGAAGGCAGTCGAGGACTGGGGCCGCCAGAAGGGAATGGACTCCATTCAAGGACCCCTCGGCATCTCAGACTTCGACAAGGAAGGCATGCTCGTCGAGGACTTCGACAAACTGGGATCCGCCATCACCATCTACAATCCGTCCTACTATCCGGAGCACATGGTAAGGCACGGCTACGGCAAGGAAGTGGATTGGGTGCAGGTCAGAGTGAAAGTGCCGGAGGAGGTGCCTGAACGCTTTGCCCGCGTGCAGAAGCTTGTGGGCGACCTGTATGGGCTGAAAGTGAAGAAGCTGACACCGCACGAGGTGTTTAAAGAAGGCTACGGACGCAAGATATTCCACCTGCTCAACCAGGCCTACAAGCAGCTCTTCGGCTACACACCTCACACCGACGAAGAGGCAGATGCCTTCGTCAGCGAGTACATTCCAATGCTCGACCTCAACATGTTGCCGATGGTGGAAGACAACGAAGGCAACCTCATCGCATGCAGCATTACGATGCCGAACCTTTCGAGAGCCCTGCAGAAGTCGGGTGGAAGGTTGTTCCCCTTTGGCTGGTTCCACCTGCTGCGTGCCCAGAAGTGGCATCACGAAGACGAAGTGGAACTGCTCCTCATCGCCGTTCATCCCGAATGGCAAGCGCTGGGCGTCAATGCCCTGCTTTTCGCCGACCTCATCCCCATCTTCAAGCAGATGGGCTTCCAGTGGGCAGAAACAGGGCCGATGCTCGAGGACAACATAAAAGTCCTGTCGCAGTGGAAGATGCTCGACCCGATGTTCTACAAGCGTCGACGCTGCTTCAGTAAAGATATTAAATGAAAATAGAAAACAGAGATATAGAAAATGGCAAATAGAGTAGTAATAACAGGCATGGGCATATGGTCCTGCATCGGAACAAGCCTCGAGGAAGTGCGCGACGCACTCTATCAGGGCAAGAGTGGCATCATTTTCAGCCAAGAACGCAAAGACGCCGGCTTCCGTTCGGCACTCGTGGGCAACGTCCCCAAGGTTGACCTAAAACCTTACGTTCCTCGCAACCTCCGCAACTTCATGCCGGAGGAAGCAATGTACGGCTACATCGCCACCAAGCAGGCGCTCGACAATGCCGGCATCGACGAGGACTACCTCAACACACACGAAGTGGGCATCATCTATGGCAACGACTCCGTAGCAGAAGCCACAATGCAGAGCCTCGACAAGTTCCGCCAGGCAAACAGCACAGTAGCCTGCGGCAGCGGCGCAATCTTCCAGAGCATGAACTCCAACATCACCATGAATCTGGCCTGCCTCTTCAAGCTCCGCGGCATCAACCTCACCGCTTCGGCAGCCTGTGCATCGGGTTCGCAGAGCATCGGCCTCGCCGCACTGCTCATCTCACAAGGCCTGCAGGACTGCGTGGTCTGCGGCGGTGCAGAGGAGAACAACATGTACGGTATCGCTTCCTTCGATGGCATTCAGGCCTTCTCCATTCGTGAGGACGAGCCAGAGAAAGCCAGTCGTCCCTTCGATGCCAGCCGCGACGGACTGGTTCCAAGCGGTGGCGGCGCAACAGTCATCCTGGAAAGCTACGAGCACGCAGTCAAGCGTGGTGCAAACATCATTGCAGAAATCGTAAGCTGGGGCTTCTCTGGCAACGGCGACCACATTTCGACGCCCAACGTGGCAGGCCCCGCTCGTTCGCTCGAGCTCTGCCTCCGCAATGGCGGCGTTGACCCCAAGCAGATTGGCTACATCAATGCTCACGCCACCAGCACCGTCATCGGCGACCGTCGCGAAGCACAAGCCATCGCTCAGCTGTTCGGCGAGCGCACCGTTCCCGTCACATCGACCAAGAGCCAAACAGGACATGAGATGTGGATGGCAGGAGCAAGCGAAATCATCTATTCGACACTGATGATGAAGAACGGCTTCATCGCCGGCAACATCAACTTCGAGAATCCCGACGAAGAGACCGCCTGCATCAACGTACTGCCCGAGACGAAGGAGACAGGCTTCGACATGTTCCTTTCCAACAGCTTCGGTTTCGGCGGCACAAACTCCACACTTATCGTGAAGAACGTTTAACAAGACAACATAAATCACTAACCAAATCAGAATAACATGACAAGAGAAGAAATCATTGCTGAGATCAATGCCGAACTGGCAGAAGAGTTTGAAATCGAAGAGTCTGCAATTACTCCCGATGCTCCCATCTACCAGACCCTCGAGCTCGACAGCCTGAGCCTCGTGGACCTCATCGGTATCGTACAGACAAAGTACGGCGTGCTCATCTCAAAAGCTGAGCTTCCCAACATCAAGACCTTCGCTCAGCTCTACGACTACATCGAGCAGCACCAGAAGTAGGTAAATGCACGACGTCCTGATTATCGGCAGCGGACTGGGCGGACTAGAGTGTGGCGCACTGCTCGCCAAGCGAGGCATGAAAGTGCTCGTGCTTGAAAGGTCCAACCAACCCGGTGGCTGCATGCAAAGCTTCCGCAGAGGCGGACTGCATTACGATACAGGACTGCACTATGTGGGCGGGCTTGCTCCAGGTCAGACGATGCATAAAGCATTCGCTGAGCTCGGACTGCTTGACCTGCCGTGGGAAAGGATGGACGAAGACTTCGACCACGTCATCATCGCTGGTCGGCACTTCGCCTTCCATCAAGGCTACGAAGCATTCGTCGAAGGGCTGGCAAAGGACTTCCCACATCAGCGCGCAGCACTCCAAAGCTATGTCCAGCGACTGCAAAGCATTACGGTATCCGATATGGATGTCTGCGCTTACGATTACCTTTGCCAGACATTCTCGGACGAGCTGCTGGTGAACGTTGTCAGTGCTGCTGCCATGAAGACCGAGCTTCGCAAAGAATCGCTTCCGCTCTTCAACTTTGCTCACACCTGCTCCAGCTACATCGAGAGCAGTTGGCGGCTCAAAGGCGACGGCAATTTGCTGGTGAACAAACTCATCGGCACAATCGAAGAAGCCGGTGGCGAAGTGCGCACAAACAGTAAAGTGGTAAGCCTGACAGAAGCAGACGGTCGCATCAAACAAGCCGTATGTGCCGACGGAAAAGCCTATGAAGCGGAGTACTTCATCTCCGACATTCATCCTGCTGTGCTTTGCCAAATGCTCGAAGTATGTCCTTCGGTCAGGAAAGCCTTCCGCAGAAGAATGACATCGGCAGAGAACACTTGCGGCATGTTCACCGCACAGCTCAGCATCAAGCCCGGTGCATTGCAATACTTCGCCCACAACGTCTTCGTCTATGACAAACCGAATGTCTGGACTATGACTGAAGAAAATGACCCTGTCAAGGGTGTCATGATAAGTGCTAGGATGCCAGAGGACGGCTCGGACTGCTTGAGACAGATTGACCTTCTCACCCCAATGCCTTGGCACGAATGCAGTGCTTGGACAGAGACAAAGGTCGGACATCGTGGCGACGACTACAAGACCTTCTGCCAACGCAAGACAGAGCAGTGCATCGCTTTGGCCGAACAACACATCCCCGGTCTTCACGAGATGGTAGAGCAATGCTATACCAGCACGCCGCTCACTTATAGGGATTATCTGGGAAGTCCTGAAGGTGGAGCCTTTGGCATGAGAAAAGATTGCCGTTGTTCGATGCTCAGTTTCCATTCGGTGGGAACACCGCTCTCCAACCTGCTCCTCACAGGTCAAAGCATCATCCTGCCCGGTATCGAGGGCGTCACTATGACAGCTTTCGAAACGTGCAGTAAGATTATAAAGGAATAGAGAATAGAGATTAGAGAAGAGGGCTCAATACCCCAACACATATGACAAGAAAACTCTTTGCAACCCTTGTCCTGTTTCTGACATTCACCGTGAATGTTCTGGGACAGAAGATTACCGGTGTTATCCTTGATGCTTCCACTGGCGACAGCCTTTCCCTTGCAGGTGTGTCATACAAAGAGCGTAAGACTTCTACTATAGCCGACATTGATGGACTCTTTTCCATCGCGCGTATCAACGGCGCAACGCTTACCTTCTCCTGCATGGGTTATAAGGAGGAGAAGGTAAACATCACAAAGGCTACACCCAGCCGACTCACTATCAAACTTAAGCCCGATACGAAGACCATGCAAGAGGTTGTCATCAAGGCAGAGAGGAAACGCTATGTCCGCAAGGACAATCCTGCCGTCGAGCTCATGAAGCGAGTCATC
This sequence comes from uncultured Bacteroidales bacterium, assembly GCA_902778625.1. GTDB lineage: Bacteria > Bacteroidota > Bacteroidia > Bacteroidales > Bacteroidaceae > Physcousia. Next base: position 189,382 of record CACYYM010000001.1, on the reverse strand, counting down.
GAAAAGAAGAAGAGTTCAAGGCTCGAGAACCATGATTACTTCATGTACAACAAGTACCAGAAGCTCTCGATGGCCCTCAACGACTACAAGGTCAAGGAACTCGACAGTACAGATGTCGGCAAGGTGAAGTGGACGCAGCAGGCAGAGCTCAGCCCGTACAACAACAAAATGGTTGTGCCCATCTCGCTCGACGAGACCGTTACGCAGCACATCTATCGCAAAGACCCGAAGTCGGAAAAAGACATCATAACAGGCGAGCAGAGCACAGGCTTGAACCAACTCTTTGCAACAGGTGAGATGATAAACACGACGCTGAAAGAAGTCTTTCAGGACGTCGATATCTACGATCAATACATCAAGCTCCTGAAGTTCCCCTTCCTGAGTCCTATCGCTTCTGGCGCAACAGCGTTCTACAGGTACTACATCACCGATACCGTCCTTGTTGACCGTGACTCGTGCTATCACCTCACGTTTACCCCCAACAATCCTCAGGACATCGGATTCAACGGTGACATCTACATCCTGAAGGACTCAACGCTTCACGTCAAGAAGTGTCACCTCTCCATTCCTAAGAAGAGCGACGTTAACTTTGTCAGTTCCCTGCACATCGACCAGGTTTATAGCCAACTTTCCAACGAAGAGTGGGCTCTTACCAACGACGACATGTGGGCAGAGATGACACTGCTCGGCAAGAGTCTTTTGGTAGTGCGCAACACACGCCTTTCTGACTATAGTTTTGAGCCGCTCCATAAGAACCTCTTTAAAGGACAGGCGAAGGTGAAACACATGGCCGACTCGCGCAACCAGGACGAAGAGTTCTGGGACAAGTATCGTGCCGTAGAGCTCTCGCAGAAAGAAGGCGGACTGGGTGACTTCATGACAGCGATGTCGAAGTCGAAGAATATGCGCATTCCCTTGCTTGTTGTCAAGACACTCTTCGAGAACTACATTGAGACATCAAAGGCTGGTAAGCCCAGCAAGTTCGACATCGGTCCCGTCATCAGCACCTTCTCGACAAACTTCTACGATGGCTTCCGAACTCGTATTAGTGGTAAGACAACTGGTGCCCTCCACAAGCACATCTTCGCTGAAGGCTACTATACGCACGGCTTCAAGTCGGGCGGCAATTACTACGGCATAACAGCCAACTACTGTTTCAACAAGAAGAAGAACTCCTCGTTCGAGTTCCCGCAACGCATGATAGTCTTCGAGAGTTGTCTCGACGTCACTTCTGTTTCCGATAAGTTCCTGAAGAACAGCAAAGACAACCTCTTTGTGAACTTCAAGACCGAGACGGTGAACATGCTCTACAAGAACAATAAGCAGCGACTGGGCTTTGTCTGGGAAACAGACTATGGCTTGAACTTCACCACTAACATCGTGGCAGAGAGCAACAGACCTGTCGGCGACCTGCGTCTCATTCATGTTAACGACGGTACAGAGGACTTCCGCATGCGTACCACAGAATGGAACGCCTCGGTTCAGTTCTGTCCTGGTCAGACATACATCAACACGAAGCAGGACCGCTGGCCTATCAACAAGGACCGTCCAGAGTTCACAATCCGTCATGCTATCGACTTCAAAGGCATCCTCGGAGGTCAGTACGCTTCGAACCAGACGGAAATAGGTATCTTCAAGCGTCAGTGGCTTGGAAGCTGGGGACGTATCGACCTTTATGCTTCTGGCTCTATGCAATGGAACAAAGTGCCGTTCCCATTGCTCATCACTCCGCCCTCGTGTATCTCTTACGTCGAACAGGAAGGCACGCTCAACATGCTTCGAAACATGGAGTTCTTCATGGACCGCCGCGTCTTCTGGTCGGTCGCTTGGAACATGAACGGCAAGATATTCAACCGCATACCTTTGTTCAAGAAGCTCAAGCTTCGTGAGTACTTCGCATTCCGAGGCGTATGGGGTTCGCTGACAACAAAGAACAATCCGCTGCTCAACCCCGACGACGAGATGCTCTATCAGTTCCCAGAAGGCTCGTATGCTATCGAGAGCAGTAAGCCATACATGGAAGTGGCTGTCGGTGTACGCAACATTTTCAAAGTCTTTGGTGTCGATTATGTGCGCCGCCTCAACTATCTCGACCATCCTGGTGTCAAGAAGAACGGCGTCCGCTTCAACCTGACGCTCTCCTTCTAACCCTATATATTATATATAATGTATAACAACGTTCGTCAGTTCGTCAGCCTTCTGTGCTTGCTGTTTTGTCTTTCTGCAGCGGCAATCACGATTCCTCGAGACCATATCTTCGTCTTCGAGCGCAACACGAACGGCAACTATGTGTGCTACGACATCAATCTCGAGGACGGAAAGCTCAATCAGAAGGAACCGCTCAAGACGTATTGGGTATTGGGAGGAGAGACACGCATTGAGGGATTGACCTTCCTCGACCGTAAGATGGCGTTTGGTGTCAAGGTCATCAAGGCGAGCGAAGACGAGGCAGTCGTGCACCTGACCGCTTACAAGAACCTCAACATCCGCATCTGTAAGCATAAAGGCAAGTGGGTCGGCATCGTCAAGGTCGGCGGGCACGAGCTTGTCTTGCAGAAGATGTTTGCCCAAATGAAGCCTCCAGTTAACGCCAAATGCGAGTACGTCGATGTCTTCGGCACAGACCTGAAGACTGGCGAAAAGCGCAAGGAGCGCATCACGCCATAAAGCTTTCGTCGAGTTTTAAGCTTAAGTTACTTCTAACTACTCCCAAATGGGAGCACTTGGGAGTAATTTTGTATGGAAGTGATGCAAAAGCTATGTAATTTTGCAGGCAGAAGAGAAGTCGTCAAACTTCACACGTGAAGTTGGCAAAGTTCACACGTGAAGTTGGCAAAGTTCACACGTGAAGTTTTGAATCTTCTCACTTGAAGTTTGGCGTTATGTTTTTGGGCTTGTGTTAGAGCAACGCTTCGATGGCCGCTTCGAGGTCTGTGATGTACTCTTGTCGAGCTTGTAGGTCGCAGTTGCGGTCGATGAGGAAATAGTAGGGCAGACTTTGCACGTCGTAGAGCGTCAGCATGTCACTCTCCAAGCCTTCTTCGCAGTAAACGCTGACCCAGGGCAGTGCTTCGCAACGTTGCTTCCAGAGATGTTCGTTCGGGTCAACGCTGACCTGATAGATTTCGAAGCCTCGGTCGTGGTACTTATTGTAGAGCTCTCGCAGGAGTAGTGTCCTTTCCGTGCTTCCGTCCAAAGAAAAAGCGGTGAAATCGAGCAAAACAACGTTGCCTCGCAGGCTACTGAGCGTCTGTTCCTGCCCTCGAATGTCCGGGAAAGTCATGTCGATGATACCTAGCTCGCGTACTTTCTCGCCGTCGATGTCGAGCACAATCTGACGCGGCTTTGCTTGGTTGCGGCGGCACTCCTGAACGATGTTGCAGAGATTCTCGGTGCGTGGACTCGATGGATACCTGTCGTTCCAAGCATTGGCAACAGCACGCATCCAGTTGAGGTCGCTCTTATCATGTATCGGGTCGAAGATGAGGCTTGTGCCGAGCGTTTGGAAGCAGGCATAGTAGCTGTACGCAGTGCCGTAGTTGCCGTGCAGGAAGTCCTTCTTGACCTCTGCTTTGTACTGGTCGACGAGCCCTTCTATCAAGCTGTCTCTTTCTTGGATTGTGAAGTTGCGGTCAGCAGAAATGCGACGCACCTCGCGCTCTAAATCAGCCATTTTGAGGCAGAGCAGGCGGATGGTATCACAGCTTCCGCTGCCCTCCACCTTGTAGCCGAACGACATATTCTTCAGGTCGGCTGTGACTCTGACTGTCTCCGTGCTGTCGATGGCAAGGTTGATGCCTTGGGAACCAATACGGAGGCGGTAGAACTCCGGACTCGCGACGCCTTCTTCCTCGAAGCGGAAAGCTCCGTCTGCCGTGAGGCGAATGCTGTCAATGACAACGTTTCCCTCGCCCAAAGTCAGGTGTTCCAAATAGAGCATCGATGAGTCTGCTCCGCTGATGTTACCCTCGATGCAGAACTTTTTCTCCTCTTTGCATCCACAGAATAAAACGAGTGCTAAGAGTAAATATTTTGACAATTTCACCATTTCACAGTTTGATAATTTGAGAGCAAAGGTACGAATTTTTACTCAATAACAGATAATTATGAACGATAAACTATGAACTATGAACTATTTTTCTTACCTTTGCACGATTTTATATCATATATTTGACGCAAAAGAAACAATAAGTTAAACAAATCAAGATGAACGTAATTACAAAGACAGTCGAGTTGCCTGATGGAAGAACCATCAGCATCGAGACCGGGAAACTTGCCAAACAAGCCGATGGTTCCGTGATGCTTCGCATGAACAACACGATGCTCCTGGCCACTGTTTGCGCTGCCAAAGACGCCGTTCCCGGGACAGATTTCATGCCCTTACAGGTTGAGTACAGAGAGAAGTATTTTGCTGCCGGACGTTTTCCCGGCGGTTTCACGAAGCGTGAGGGTAAGGCAAATGACGACGAGATACTGACTTGTCGCCTTGTGGACCGCGCTTTGCGCCCACTTTTCCCCAGCAACTATCATGCTGAAGTGTATGTGAATGTTATCCTTTTCTCTGCCGACGGTGTGGACATGCCTGATGCTCTGGCTGGCTTTGCCGCTTCTGCAGCATTGGCTTGCAGTGATATCCCCTTCGAAGGACCTATCTCGGAGGTTCGCGTGGCTCGTATCAACGGCGAGTTCGTCATCAATCCCACCTTCCAGCAGCTCAAGGAGGCCGACATGGACCTCATGGTCGGAGCTACCGAAGAGAACATCATGATGGTGGAAGGCGAGATGAAGGAAGTGCAGGAGACCGACCTCCTCGCTGCCCTCAAGGCCGCTCACGAGGCCATCAAGCCCATGTGCCGCCTCCAGAAGGAGCTCAGCAAAGAGCTTGGCAAGGACGTGAAGCGCGAGTACTGCCACGAGGTAAACGACGACGAACTTCGCGAAGCTGTCAAGGAAGCATGCTATCAGAAGGCATACGACGTCACGAAGCAGGGCCTCGAGAAGCAAGCACGTGCTGAGGCTTTCGAGGCTATCCGCGAGGACTTCAAGGCCGCTTACGCCGAGGCTCATGCCGATATGGCTCCCGAAGAACTTGAAGAGAAGAACACGCTTATCGACCGTTACTATCACGATGTGGAGAAGGACGCTATGCGTCGCTGCATCCTGGACGAAGGCATTCGCCTCGACGGCCGTAAGACTACCGATATTCGCCCCATCTGGTGCGAGGTAAGCCCGCTGCCCGGACCTCACGGCAGTGCCATCTTCACACGTGGTGAGACACAGTCTCTGGCAACATGTACGCTGGGAACAAAGCTCGACGAGAAGCTCATCGACGACGTTCTTGTCCGCGAATACCAGAAGTTCCTGCTGCACTATAACTTCCCTCCCTTCTCGACAGGCGAGGCAAAGGCACAGCGCGGCGTAGGTCGTCGCGAGATTGGTCACGGCCATCTTGCTTGGCGCGGCCTCAAAGGTCAGCTGCCTGACGACTTCCCCTACACAATCCGTGTGGTAAGCGACATACTCGAGAGTAACGGCTCCAGCTCGATGGCGAGCACTTGTGCCGGTTGCTTGGCTTTGATGGACGCAGGTGTGCCCATCAAGGCTCCCGTGAGTGGTATTGCAATGGGCCTTATCAAGAATCCTGGCGAAGACAAGTACGCCGTCCTTTCCGACATCCTTGGTGACGAGGATCACCTCGGCGATATGGACTTCAAGACGACCGGAACGCCCAATGGCCTTACTGCAACGCAGATGGACATCAAGTGCGACGGTCTCTCTTACGAGATTCTCGAGAAGGCACTCATGCAGGCAAAGGCTGGCCGCGAGCACATCCTTGCCGAGATGATGAAGACCCTCGACAAGCCACGTCCAGAGTTGAAGCCGCATGTACCGCGTATCGAGCAGATGATCATCCCGAAGGAGTTCATCGGTGCCGTCATTGGTCCTGGCGGCAAGATCATACAGGGCATGCAGGAAGAGACAGGCGCTACCATCGCTATCGACGAGGAAGACGGTGTTGGCAAGATCCAGGTGAGCGGTCCCAACAAGGACGTCATCGACGCTGCCATCGCTAAGATCAAGGCCATCGTGGCTGTTCCTGAGATTGGCGAGGTCTATGAAGGTACTATTCGCAGCATCATGCCTTACGGCTGCTTCGTAGAGTTCATGCCCGGTAAGGACGGCCTCCTGCACATCAGCGAAATTGATTGGAAGCGCTTGGAGACAGTCGAAGAGTCTGGCCTCAAGGAGGGCGACAAGGTTCAAGTCAAGCTCCTCGAGATCGATCCCAAGACTGGCAAGTTCAAGTTGAGCCGCCGTGCTTTGCTCGAGAAGCCGGAAGGTTATGTAGAGCGTGAGCGCAGACCTCGTCCAGAGCGTGGTGAACGTCGTCCTCGTCCAGAGCGTGGCGAGCGTCGTCCCCGTCCTGAACAGGGTGAAGCCCCTGCAGCAGAATAAGTAGGAACTGCTATAATGATAACAGAAGCGTGCTCTTCCATTTGGAGGGGCACGCTTTTTTTATAAACGCCGCAGGCGGAAAATCAAACGCCGCACGCGGGGATGCCAAACGCCGCACGCGGGGATTGCATCGCCGCACGCGGAAATTAAATCGCCGCACGCGGCGTTTTTTGATGCCGTTAAAACATTTGGCTGACGCGACGTATGCCATCGACCAATGCATCGATGTCCTGACGTGTGTTATAAAGGGCGAAGCTGGCTCTGCATGTGCCCTCGATTCCGAGGCGTCGCATGAGGGGTTCGGCACAATGATGGCCTGTGCGGACGGCTATGCCGAGGCGGTCGAGCAGCGTTCCCATGTCGAGGTGGTGGATGTTGCCAACCTGGAAGGAGATGACGGCGTCGTGCTCCTCCAGATGAGGACCGTAAATCTTCATGCCTTCCACCTCCATGAGTCGCTGCATGGCGTAGGCCGTCAGGTCTTTCTCATGGGCCTGAATGGCATCGAAGCCAATCGAGCTGACGTAATCGAGTGCTTTGGCGAGCCCCGTCGAAGCGACGTAGTCCGGCGTGCCTGCCTCGAATTTATAGGGCAGTTCGTTGAACGTCGTCTTCTCGAAGCTGACGTTCTTTATCATTTCGCCGCCCCCCATGTACGGCGGGATGCTGTCGAGCCACTTCTCCTTGCCGTAGAGGACGCCGATGCCGGTGGGGCCGTAGATCTTGTGACCGCTGAAAGCGAAGAAATCGCAATCGAGGGCCTGCACGTCGATGGGCATGTGAGGTGTGCTCTGAGCGCCGTCGATGAGGACGGGCACACCGTGTTCGTGAGCAATGCGGATGATATCTTTGACGGGGTTAACCGTACCGAGCACGTTGCTGACGTGTGTGATGCTGACTATCTTGGTGCGTTCGTTGAAGAGCTTTTCGAAGTCGTCCATGCAGAGGCGGCCGTCGTCGGTTATCGGAATGACGCGGAGGCGGATTCCCTGACGGGCTTGCAGGAGTTGCCACGAGACGATGTTGCTGTGATGCTCCATCTCGCTGAGGATGACCTCGTCGCCTTCCTTCATGAACGCCTGCCCGAAGCATGATGCCACGAGGTTAATGCTCTCCGTCGTGCCGCGGGTGAAGACAATCTCCGTCGTGCTGCGGGCATTCAGGAAGTGCCGAACAGTCTCTCTCGACGCTTCGTGCAGCTCGGTGGCTTGCTGCGAGAGGAAGTGCACGCCGCGATGCACGTTGGCATTGACGTTGTAGTACTCCTCCGTCATTGCCTCCACGACCTGCCGCGGCTTTTGCGTCGTGGCAGCATTGTCAAGGTAAACCAGCGGATAACGCTCGTAGATGACCTTCTGGAGGATGGGGAAATCGTTCTTTACTTGCATAGCTTGCATCCTTCGCACTTGCTTAACTCACCTCTCAACCGCTTGTCGACCAGCACATGCAGGCGGTCGCGGAGCGATTCGAGGGGAATGGTTTCGATGACTTCGGTGATGAATGCGGCCTTTAGCAGCAGGCGAGCCTCACGCTCGTCGATGCCGCGCTGCCGCATGTAGAAGAGCGCCGCTTCGTCCATCTGCCCGACTGTGCTGCCGTGGCTGCACTGGACGTCGTCGGCGTAGATTTCGAGCATCGGCTGCGTGTACATCCGCGCCGAACGCGTCGCACACAGATTGGCATTTGTCTCTTTGCTCATCGTCTTTTGCGCACCTTCGCGCACCAACACCTTGCCGGCAAAAGCTCCGACAGCGCTGTCGTCGAGGACGTATTTGTAGAGCTCGCTCGACTGACACCGAGGCGTCTGATGGTCGATGAGCGTGTTGTTATCGACTCTTTGCATCTTGTCGGCGATAACGCAGCCGTTCGCCGTCACCTCACTGCCTTCGCCCTGAAGCCGAACGTCGAGGCGGTTGCGGGTGTGGCCGTTGAAGAGCGTCAGGCAAGTATGATGCAGGGAACTGTTCCGTCCTTGTTCGACGAAGACACTGCTGTAGCGAGTGCAGAGCAGATGCGTCTCCTCAATCTCATAGAGGCTGAGGTGGGAGCCATCCTTCATCACGACCTCGATGACTTGGTTCGTTAGGAAGCGGCTCTGACTTGCGGCGCGGTCGGTGATGATGACGTCGGCCTCGGCCATCTCCTCCATCACGATGAGGATGCGTCGGCTGACCATCGTGTCGTGCTCTCCCTTGAGGATGTTGCTGATTTGGATGGGATGCTCCACGCGTATGCCACGGGGGACATGCACGACGAGCGTGTCAACCGAGAGCATCGAGTTGAGAGCAACGATGCTGTCCGTCGTGTCTGCTACCTTGTTATATATTACGCGTGCGTGCGAGGCGGCATCGGCAATGCGGAAGCAGTAGGGCGGGAGAGGTCCGGTAAGTGGGGTGAGTGCAATGCCGTAGTTTGGCGAAAAGTCTGCCTCGACCTTCGCATAGCGATAGCGTTCCACTTTCTGAGAAGGGAAACCCTGTGCGGCGAATGTTTCGAAGGCTGCCTCGCGCTGAGCATTCATCTCGGCGCAACTGCGGCTCGTTATCGAACCCTGCACTTCCCGAAAGAAGTCTATGTATTGCCTCGCAGCGCTCACAGTCCTGCCTCCTCCTTTATCCAGTCGAAGCCCCTGCTTTCTATCTCTGTGGCGAGTTCGGGGCCGCCTGTCTTGACGATGCGGCCGTCGATGAGCACGTGCACCACGTCCGGCTTCAGATAGTCGAGCAAGCGCTGATAGTGCGTGATGACGATGGCGCTCGACTCGGGGCGGCGTAACTTGTTGAAGCCTTCTGCCACGACTCGCAGGGCGTCCACGTCGAGTCCGCTGTCCGTCTCGTCGAGGATGGTGAGCAAGGGTTCCAGCATTGCCATTTGGAATATCTCGTTGCGCTTCTTCTCGCCGCCCGAGAAGCCTTCGTTGACGCTGCGGCTCGTGAGCTTGCTGTCAAGCTCCACGATGGAACGTTTCTCGCGCATGAGTTTGAGGAAGTCGCCTGCCGGCATCGGTTCCAGGCCTTGATACTTGCGTTTGGCATTGAGGGCGGCTCGCATGAAGTTGACCATCGAGACGCCTGGTATCTCTACCGGCTGCTGGAAGCTCAGGAAGATGCCTTCGTGAGCACGTTCTTCCGGTTTGAGCGATAGCAAGTCCTTGCCGTTGAAGGTGATGCTTCCTTGCGTTACCTCGTAGGCGGGGTGTCCGACGATGACGTTGGAGAGCGTGCTCTTGCCTGCTCCGTTGAGCCCCATGACGGCATGTATCTCGCCGTCTTTCACGACCAGGTTGATGCCCTTGAGTATTTCCTTGCCACCAATGCTGGCATGTAGGTTATTTATCTGTAACATTGCTTTAATCCCTAATCCTTAATCTTTAATCCTTAGCCCACACTGCCTTCCAGACTGACGCCAAGCAGCTTCTGCGCCTCGACTGCGAACTCCATTGGGAGTTTGTTGATGACCTCTTTGGCGTAGCCGTTCACGATAAGGCTGACGGCCTCTTCCGTGTTGATGCCGCGCTGATTGCAGTAGAAGAGCTGGTCTTCCGAAATCTTGCTGGTCGTGGCTTCGTGCTCTACGACTGCCGTATCGTTGTGGACGTCCATATATGGGAAAGTGTGTGCGCCGCAATGACTGCCGAGGAGAAGCGAATCGCAGCTGCTGTAGTTGCGGGCGCCGTCGGCTGTGGAGGCAATCTTGACGAGGCCGCGGTAGGCGTTTTGGCTGCGTCCGGCGCTGATGCCCTTCGAGATGATTGTGCTCTTGGTGTTCTTGCCGATGTGGATCATCTTGGTGCCCGTGTCGGCCTGCTGGTAGTTGTTGGTGACCGCCACGCTGTAGAACTCCGCCTGGCTATTGTCGCCGGAGAGGACGCAGCTGGGGTATTTCCAGGTGATGGCACTTCCCGTTTCGACCTGCGTCCAGGAGAGCTTGCTGTTCGCGCCGCGCAGATGACCTCTTTTAGTTACGAGGTTGAGCACGCCGCCCTTGCCCTCGCTGTCACCCGGATACCAGTTCTGCACCGTCGAGTACTTGACTTCGGCCCTCTCCTTCACCACAATCTCGACGATGGCCGCATGGAGCTGGTTCTCGTCGCGCATGGGAGCCGTGCAGCCCTCGAGGTAGGAGACGTAGGCATCGTCGTCGCAGACGATGAGCGTCCGTTCGAACTGGCCCGTGCCGCGGGCGTTGATGCGGAAGTACGTGCTGAGTTCCATGGGGCATCGCACGCCTTTTGGGATATAGACGAACGAGCCGTCGCTGAAGACTGCGGAGTTGAGGGCGGCAAAGAAGTTGTCGCGATAGGGTACGACGCTGCCGAGGTATTCGCGCACCAGGTCGGGGTGTTCGCGCACCGCCTCGCTGATGGAGCAGAAGATGATGCCTTTCTCCTTGAGTTTGTCGCGGAAAGTCGTCTTGACGCTCACCGAGTCCATCACTGCATCGACGGCTGTTCCTGCCAGCGCCATGCGTTCCTCCAGAGGGATGCCCAGCTTGTCGAAGGTTTTCATCAGCTCGGGGTCGATGTCGCCCGTACCTTGTTCCTTCTTCTTCTGCGTGGGGTCAGCATAGTAGCTGATGGCCTGATAGTCTATCGGCGGCATCTTGAGGTGTCCCCAAGTGGGCTGTTCGAGCGTGAGCCAGTAGCGGTAGGCATTCAGGCGGAACTCGAGGAGCCACTCCGGCTCTCCCTTCTTTTGGGAGATGAGTCGGACGACGTCCTCCGAGAGTCCCTTCTCGATGATTTCCGTCTGTACATCGGTGGTGAAGCCGTACTCGTACTTCTTCTCCGCCACCTCGCGCACGAAGCTATTCCTGTCGGTCGCCATAGCTAATTGCTAACGAACGTTAAAAACGCCGCGTGCGGCGATTGAATTTCCGCGTGCGGCGATGGCCATCCCCGCGTGCGGCGTTTGCAATCCCCGCAGGCGGGGATTTTTTTGGCACGTTTGGGGTGTGTGCTCTTTCAGAGTCTTATAGATATATTCCGGTATCGCTTTGAGCGGTCTGGCGAGCCTCGACTGCTGCATCGTTTCCTCCTTTAGGAGATTCATCGACGAGAAGAGCCAGACGAAAGCTCCCAGAATGAGCGCGTACTTTGCCAAGCTGAAGACGCCGCCCAGTAGTCTGTTGACAATTCCCAGGACGGGCAGCCAGTTCAGCACCTTCGTAATGAGCGATGCAATCAGGTTCGCCACAATGGGCACAATGCACCATATTAAGATGAACGCCAGCACGTTGCACAACGACGTTATCGAAAGGAAACGGATCAGCCACTCGCCCAACTGCTGATAGTAGAGGCAGGCAATGACATAGCCCGCCACGAAGGCTATCAGCGAGATGAGCTGTTTGACGGCTCCCGAGAAGAGTCCTGTGACAAAGCCGACCGCCAAAAGAATAAGCAGCAGGATGTCCATGGTCTCTTAGAGCGTTGCCTTGATTTCTATCTCTTGGAAGGTCTCGATCATATCGCCCTCGCGAAGGTCGTTGTAGCCCACGAGCGAGATACCGCACTCGAAGTTCGTCGATACCTCCTTCACGTCGTCCTTGAAACGCTTCAGGGCGTTGATGGCACCCGTGAAGACCACGATGCCGTCGCGAATGACGCGTGCCTTGTTCGAGCGGCTGACTTTGCCGTCGACGACGTAAGCACCGGCCACAGTGCCCACCTTCGTGATGTGGTACACCTGTCGCACCTCGACAGTTGCCGTCACCTCTTCCTTGATTTCGGGCGACAGCATGCCTTCCATGGCGTCCTTCACCTCCTCGATGGCATCGTAGATGACGCTGTAGAGGCGGATGTCGACGTCCATCTGGTCGGCGAGCTTGCGTGCTGCTGCAGAGGGACGCACCTGGAAGCCTACGATGAAGCAGTTCTCCGCCGCAGCAGCCATGTTGACGTCGCTCTCGCTGATCTGGCCCACAGCCTTGTAGATGACGTTGACCTGTATTTTCTCTGTGGAAAGCTTGATGAGGGAGTCGCTGAGTGCCTCGATGGAGCCGTCCACGTCGCCCTTGACGATGAGGTTGAGTTCCTGTACGCCACCCAAAGCGATGTTGTGGGCAAGCTCTTCCAAGCCACGGCGCTTCATCGTGCGCAGACCTTGTTCGCGAGCGAGTTGTTCGCGCTTGTTGGCAATCTCGCGAGCCTCCTGGTCGGAGTCCATCACGTGGAAAGCATCACCAGCCTGCGGAGCACCGTTCAGGCCGAGCACCGTAGCTGCCTGCGAAGGACCGATCTCCTGCACACGCTGTCCGCGTTCGTTGAGCATCGCCTTCACGCGACCATAGTTCGTGCCGGCCAGGATGATGTCGCCGACGTGCAGCGTGCCGTTGCTGACGAGCACCGTTGCCACATAGCCACGGCCCTTGTCCAGACTCGACTCAATGATGGAACCTGTCGCCTTACGGTTGGGGTTCGCCTTGAGGTCGAGCATCTCGGCTTCCAGCAGCACCTTCTCCAAGAGGTCTGCTACGCCGGTACCTTTCTTGGCGCTGATATCCTGGCTTTGGTACTTGCCACCCCATTCCTCGACGAGGAAGTTCATGTTCGCCAAGCCTTCCTTGATCTTGTCGGGATTAGCACCGGGTTTATCTATCTTGTTTATCGCAAAGACGATGGGCACGCCGGCAGCTGTGGCATGCGCGATGGCCTCCTTCGTCTGCGGCATGATGTCGTCGTCTGCAGCGATGATGATGATGGCGATGTCCGTCACCTGTGCACCACGGGCACGCATGGCAGTGAATGCCTCGTGACCCGGTGTGTCGAGGAATGTCACATGGCGGCCGTCGTCGAGCGTCACGTTGTAGGCACCGATGTGCTGCGTGATGCCGCCAGCCTCGCCGGCGATGACGTTCGTCTGACGGATGTAGTCGAGCAACGATGTCTTACCATGATCGACGTGACCCATGACGGTAACGATAGGAGCGCGTGGCACGAGATCCTGTTCGTCGTCCTCCTCCTCGCTGACTGCCGCGCTGACTTCGGCACTGACGTACTCTGTGGTGAAGCCGAACTCTTCGGCGACAAGGTTTATCGTCTCGGCATCCATGCGTTGGTTAATGCTGACCATGATGCCGATGCTCATGCAAGTGGCGATAATCTTCGTGACGGGGACGTTCATCATCGTGGCGAGCTCGTTCGCCGTGACGAACTCCGTCAGCTTCAGTACTTTGCTCTCTGCTGCTTCGTTGGCGAGCTCTTCCTCCATGCCCTGGCGGATGGCCTCGCGCTTCTCGCGACGGTACTTAGCGCCTTTGCCCATCTTCGAGCCCTTGTTGGTGAGGCGAGCCAACGTCTCACGCACCTGCTTTGCTACTTCCTCGTCGCTTACCTCAGGCTGCAGGGGGGCTTGCTTGGGCTGGTTCTTCTGCTTTTTCTTTCCGCCGCCGGTGTTCTGCTGTTGCTGCTGCTGCGGCTGATTGTTCTTCTTTTGATTTCCTTGCGGCTGATTGGCGACAGCGTTGACGTCGACACGCTCCTTGCCCACACGCAGACGCTTTTTCTTGTCGCCACCCTGAGCTTCAAGGCGTTCGCGGCGTCGCTCCTCGTGAGTCTTCTTCTTGGGACGCGTTGTCTGGTTCAGGCTGTCGAGGTCGATCTTGCCCTTGATGGTAAGGCTCGGCGCGTTGCTGGCAGCCGGTGTCAGACGGAAGATTTCCTCTTCCTTCTTCTCGACGGGAGCGGGTTCTGCAGGCTCCTCCTTCGGCGCGACAACGGGCTCTTCGGCTTTCTCCGGAGCGGACTGAGGTATTTCCTCCTGCTGTACGACAGGTTTCGGCTCAGCTTTTTTCTCTTCAGCCTTAGCCTTAGCCTTCTTTTCGGCAGCCTTTTCAGTCTTCGACGCTTCGGAGGGCTTGCCACCGAGGTCGATGTGTCCCAGAATTTTGGGACCGGCAACCTTCGGCGCCTCTATCTGCACCTCTTCTACAGGCTTCGGCTTCGGCTCTTTCTTCTCTTTCTTGTTGTGGCCGATGTGTTGCTGGATGAGTTGCGTCGCCTCGTTGCGGAGTCCTTTGTCTGAGCTGAACTCGCCTTGCAGCTGGGCATATTGCTCTTCCGTAATCTTATAGTTGGGATTGGCCTCAACCTCTTTGAAGCCTTTCTTCTGCAGGAACTCAACAGCCGTCTGCAGTCCGATGTTGAATTCCTTGGTTACTTTATTTAATCTGATGCTCATTGTTTTTCTTTTCCCAATTCCCTAATCACTAATCTCTAATCCAAATTATTCGAACTCTGCTTGCAGGATGCGCAATACTTCGTCCACAGTTTCCTCTTCGAGGTCAGCGTTCTGAATAATCATCTCGCGCTGTGCGCCGAGTACGCCCTTCGCTGTCTGGAAACCGATCTTCTTGAGTTCGTCGATGATCCACGGCTCGATGGCGTCGGTGAATTCGTCGAGGCTTACGTCGTCGTTGTCCTCGTCGCTGTCAAGTTCACGGAAGACGTCGATGGTGTAGCCGACAAGCATGCTGGCGAGTTTGACGTTGAGTCCGCCCTTACCGATGGCTAGCGATACCTGGTCGGGATCGAGATAAACTTCGGCAGTGTGTTCCTCTTCGTTGAGCACGACGCTGTTGACGCGGGCGGGGTTGAGGGCACGGGTTATCATGAGCTGAGTGTTGGAGGTCCATGTCACGACGTCGATGTTCTCGCCGCGAAGCTCGTGCACGATGCCGCGCAGACGGCTGCCTTTTACGCCGACACAGGCACCGACGGGATCGATGCGGTCGTCGTAGCTCTCGACGGCAATCTTGGCGCGTTCGCCGGGGATGCGTGCAATCTTGTGAATCGTGATGAGTCCGTCTTGAATTTCGGGCACTTCGGCTTCGAGCATGCGCTGCAGGAAGTCGGGCGATGTGCGGCTCAGAATGATGCGGGGCTTGCCGCCGGTGTTTTCGACGCGCAGGATAACAGCGCGCGTGCTTTCTCCCTTGCGAAAGAAGTCGCCGGGAATCATTTCCTGACGGGGCAGCAGGAGTTCGTTGCCTTCCTCGTCCATGAGCAGCGTTTCGCGTTTCCATGTCTGGTAAACCTCAGCGCTGATGACCTCGCCTTCGCGTTCCTTGTACTCGTTGTAGAGTGAGTCGTACTCGAGTTCCATGATTCGGCTGGCGAGTGTCTGGCGGAGCTGCAGGATGGCGCGACGTCCGAACTCGGACATTTCTACGCGCTGACTGACTTCTTCGCCGATTTCGTAGTCGTCTTCGATTTGTTGCGCTTCGCTCAGCGAGATTTCCTTATTGGCATCTTTCACTTCGCCGTCGGGCACAACCACACGGTTCTGATAGATCTCGAAGTCTCCCTTGTCGGGGTTTACGATGATGTCGTAGTTCTCGTCTGTGCCGTACATCTTGGCGATGACGTTTCGGAAGCACTCTTCCAATACACTCACCAGTGTGGCACGATCAATGTTGTTTTTCTCTTTGAAGTCAGCAAACACCTCAATCATGTTTGCGGCTTCCTTTGATTTTGTTGTCTTTGCCATTATTTTGATTTTTGTTATTACTTCACCTTAATGAGGTACTTTGTGTATGCGACGTCGTCGAAGCGGAAGTCTGTGGGGACTTCCTTTGTGACTGGGCGCTTCTTACCTTCTTCCTTCACCTTCTGTTGGATGGCGAGCTGGAAGCCGTTGTCGCTTACGCTGAGCAGTGTGCCGTGA
This sequence comes from uncultured Bacteroidales bacterium, assembly GCA_902778625.1. Lineage (GTDB taxonomy): Bacteria > Bacteroidota > Bacteroidia > Bacteroidales > Bacteroidaceae > Physcousia. The sequence continues at coordinate 173,264 of CACYYM010000001.1, read as the reverse complement.
TACTTATGGCCGTCGTGCAGCTGTGTCTCTACTTCTTGGCCGATGTGAATCTCGTATTGCCGACGGACGCGGAACGGCTGTCCCAGTCCTGCGCTGCCCACTTCGAGCTCATAGTCTTCTTCATCGCGAGAGAGTCGCGACTCGATGTGACGGCTCAGGTCGGCGCAGTCTTCAATCCACACGCCGTCTTGGTGGTCTATCTCCACGACAATGCGGTCGTCCGGGCTGATGTTGATGTCAACAAGGAAATACTCTTTGCCTTCAAGCCATTCCTCAACGGCTTGCTGAACTGCACTTTTACTGATCATGTGTTTAAGTGTTAAGTGTTTTTAGGTTTCATTAAAGAAAAGTGAGGAACCTCAGAGCCCCTCACTTTCATCTTTTCGCGTGCAAAGGTATGCTATTTCTGCGAAACCTGCAAATAAATAATGTAGAAAAAATATATAATGTGCTGTTTTCTTTACTTTTTCCTTGCCCTTGAGCCCGATAAACGCACTTTTTTTGTAAATTTGCAGCATAGAAAGACTTATCTTCCGACATCAGACAAACTATTTCATATCATGGCTTATCAAGAGACAACCAGGGTGGGCTACGGCACCCGCGTAGGCAATTCCTTCCGTAGCATCGGGACGGGTTTCATCCTTTTTGCCATCGGAACGGCGCTCCTGTGGTGGAACGAGGGCAGAGTCGTAAAGACGGACAAGATGCTGAACGAGGCGGAAGGTGTTACCGTCGAGTTGGAGGGCATCGACCGCATCAATCCGGAGATGGACGGCAAGCTTGTCTATGCCACAGGTCTTGCTGACACGCAGGACTCGCTCATCGATGCGCAGTTCGGCATTGGTGCTACGGCAATCAGCCTGACGCGCAGCGTGGAGTACTACCAATGGGTGGAGCACGCACAGGAAGAGCACAAGGACAAGCTCGGCGGCTCTGAGGAAATCATTACGACCTACACTTATACTCAGGAATGGACCGACGGGCCGATTCAGTCCTCGCTTTTCCACGATCCAGCTTACCAGAAGAAGAACTTCGTCCTCACCACTGCCGAGTCGCAGGAGTGGCAGGCAGAGAAGGTGACTTTCGGTGCCTTCGTCCTGAACGAGCAACAGGTGCGCAGCATCAGAGGCTATGAGCCGGTGGCCCTCAGCCTTGACTCCGCGAAGCTCGACGGCTGGAACAAGGAATGCCGACAAGTGCTCAGCCGCCAGATCGGCAGTGAGGCTGAGTCGAAGCAGCTGGTCCACGTCAACAACAATCAGCTGTATTATGGCATCAGCCCGAGCAGTCCGGCTGTGGGCGACGTGCGCATCACCTGGACGAAAGTCTTGCCAGCAAAGGTCACCATCATTGCCAAGCAGAAAGACAACACGTTCACGAGTTATAAGGCAAAGAACGGAAAGACGTTCTCCACCCTTGTGATGGGGACGCGCGACGCTTCCGAGATTTACGCCGGAGAGCACGAGACGAACCACATGCTTATGTGGATTTTCCGATTCCTCGGTGTCTTCCTGGTCATCATTGGCTTGAACGGCATCTTCGCCATCTTGGAAACTTTGCTGAAGGTCGTGCCGTTCGTGGCCAACATCATCGGCTGGGGCGTCGGTCTCGTCTGCACCGTTGTCGGCATCGTATGGTCGCTCATCATCATCGGCCTTGCATGGCTGTTCTACCGGCCGCTCATCGGAATCGCCATCCTTGCTGTGGCGGCCTTCCTCGTTTGGGTCTTCGCCTTCAAGGGAAAGGATAAATTGAAGGAAATGACAGCGAGAAAGGCTGAATAAAAGAGCCATTTCCCCGCTTTCCAAACGTCAGGCAACTCGACTCCATGGGTCGGGTTGCCTGACTTCGTATTCGGGGATTCCTGTCGCAACGTTCGCAAAATCCGATTATCTCGTTCGAGGTTTCCCGACTCCGCACGCTGCATTCATTATACATACATGTATCTATAATTATACATACATGTACATTTAATTATACATACATGTATCTATAACGAACCCCGCCTGCGGAGTTGAATGATACCTCTCGGCAGGCGGGGTGATTTGCGCTGTGGGAGCGGGTTCGTGGGCAACAGCGATACCGCTCTCGGCAGATGGTAGCGAGTCTCTCTGTAAATCGTGCTGTTTCTTTCAGGCAATTGTGATGCCTTGGTAGTCCTTCTGGACCTGCTCGTAGCTCTGCAGGTTTCCGATGTCGTAGCGTCGGCCGGGCATCTCCATCGCGTGGACGGCGGTCTGTGTGCAAAGCCAGGCGATGTAGCTTCCCGGGGCGTCAGTGCCGCAGCCGCTTTCGATGCCTTTCTTGACAAGGCGCGCGTCATCCTTTGTATAATAATAGAAAGGTGGACAGCACCAGTGGGTTTCGGGCGTTGGCGACTTTTCGGTCATGCGCAGCACGCGGTCGGTCTGGTCGGTTGTCACGACGCCGCACTTCAGCAGCTTTTCGTCGTTCGGCTCGTAGAAGCGCATGATGCACGATGTCCCCTTCTCTTTGGCATAGCGCGCAAAGCGCTGCAGGCTGAAGTCCAGGAGGTTGTCGCCGGCAATGACCAGCATGTCGTCGTCCAGGCCGAGCTGTTCGATGGCGAACTGTATGTCGCAAACGGCTCCCAGCCTTGTCTCGTTGCTCGAAGTGCCGTCGTCGACGACCGTCACCTTCTGCTGCTTTTCTGCTGCCCAATTTTGGAAGTGATGGGCGAACTTGTGGTTGGAGATGACAATGTATTCGTCAACGAGTCCGGCGCCGTCGATGTCGTCGATGAGCCAGTCGAGTATTGTCTTATTGCCCACTTTGAGGAGCGGTTTGGGGAAGTTCTCGGTGAGTGGATAGAGCCGCGTGGCATAGCCGGCGGCAAGGATGAGGCATTTCATGAAAAGTTGAAAATTGTCAAAGTTGGAAAATGGAAAAGATATTGGTAAAAGGTTTAGAGGAGTCCGTCGGCGCTGTCGCAGATGTGTACGCTGTACTTGCCTTCGAGGTTTGGGAAGGCACGGAGGTATTCTTCGGTCACTTTCTTTTTGATGTCCGCCTCGAATGTCGGGTCGATGAGCGCCATGCAGCAGCCTTTGAAGCCTGCTCCGCTGAAGCGTCCGCCGTAGATGCCGTCGGTATGTCGCATGATGTCGTAGAGCATTTTGAGTTCTGGCGAGCCCGTTTCCCAATTCGAAATGCTGCTCTGTCCGCTTTCGAAACTGAGGCGCCCGTATGTCTCGAGGTCTCCTCTGCGCCAGGCTTCCACGCCTTGTTCCACGCGGTCGAACTCTGTGTACCAGTGCTCGGCGCGTTTCCTCCAGTTCTCCGGCAGGCGTTCTTTATAGCGCTCATAAATCTCGCGGGGCACGGCGCGCAGGTTCGCTTCGGGGAACTTGCCGTACTCCATGCCGGCGTAAGCCATCAGGGCGTATGCGGCGCTGCGTGCTTCGTCGACGCGCATGTTGAACTTGCTGCCGGCGAGTGTGCGCTCGATGCCGCTGAAGAAGACGGCGATGCGGTAGGGCTTCATCGTCGGTAAAGTGGGGATGAGCTCATACTCGTCGGTCTTCGTGTCGAGATAGAGCAGGTGGTTCTTCTTCGAATAGACCTCGCAGCTCTGGTCGAGCTTGCCGCTGTTGACGCCGACGTAGTCGTTCTCGGCAGCCATCGAGATGAGTATCATCTCCAGCGGCGTGGGCTGTATGTTGTTGACGTTGCAGAGGGCTTTGAGGAAGACGAGCGCGACGGCTGCCGACGACGAGAGGCCTCCGATGGGAAGGCTGCCCTCGATGACGCCGCTCAAACCGTATGTCAGGGGATAGCGTTCGCCGAGCTTCAGCGTAGCGCCGCGCAGGTAGTCGGCCCAGTCGTCGCATTTGTGCTTGGGTACATCGCGAACGTGGAACTGCGCGCGTTTGTCGAATTGCAGCGAGCAAAGCTCGATGACGCCGTTGTGCTTGGGACTATAGGCAAGATGGATGCCCTTGTCGATGGCAAGGCCTGTTATCTTGCCGAGGTTGGCATCGCTATGTGCCCCGACTGGGCAGACGCGATACGGACAGAAGGCAAGGGCCTCTGCCTCGCGCTTGTAGATCTCATTGAATCTTTCTTGGCATTTCATGGTTTTTGTATGTGTATTTTGAATGTTTCGGTTCAGGGGGATTTCAAACGCCGCCTGCGGGGATGCCAAACGCCGCACGCGGGGATTGCCATCGCCGCACGCGGAAATTAAATCGCCGCACGCGGCGTTTTTTCACCTCAAGGCGACGTTCTGCTTCGCCCCCATGTTTTCGCAGAAGCGCAGGCGGTAGCTTGTGCCGTCGCTCAGAGGCGTGCGGATGGTGATGACTTGCTTCTCTCCCGGCAAGAGCGAGAAGAAATTGTCGCTATAGAAGGTGCCGTGTACGGGCTTGTCGTTTTGGTCGGTCAGCAGGAGCTGGCAGAAGAAGGCGATGCGGCGGCCGCTGTTCCTGAGCGTCACTTCCCATTCGCGCCATCCGTCCTTGTCGCTGAGGCGGCGCGTCATGAGGGTCGGCTTCGCTTCGTGCATCGAGGCGAGCGGTTCGAAGCCGCCTGTGCATGGACCTGTCACGGTCTGCTTGCCTTCGTAGCGGCTCGTCGAGCGCCAGTAGAAGTTGCGGCTCACGACGTTGCCCCTGGCGTCTGTCAGCTCGAGGGCGATGAAGTGGACGGGCGTAATGTCCTGCGGAATGTTGACCGTCAGCACGTCGTTTGCCACGCCGTCTGCAGGCACATCGACTTTCGCAGTGACAGAGTTGATGCGTCGGCTGTTGAGGTCATAGACTTCGGCTTTCGCCTTGAGCCCTTTCTGCTCCTTGACGAGGTCGTTGACGACGCTGACCGTGCCTTTCAGGTAGTCGTATTGGATATGGACGGGCTCGAGGGCGTGCATCGTATGATACAGCGAGGCCGTCGGCTCGAGGAACCAGTCCCACATGCGCGAGCAGACTTGCCAGTTCGGGCAGTTGTGGTACCAGAACAGCAAACCCGAGCACCAGCGGTCGCCGTACTGGAGTTTGTTCTCGTTCCACACTTCCCAGATGCTCTTCGAGTTGATGGCGCCCACCATCTGTCCTCGGCGAGCGAATTCTTCAATGCTGTGCGACTCGCCATACTGTCCCACCATGTCCGTGTAGAGCGTCGACATGAGGTGGAAGCCGTTGCCGTCCAGGTAGTCCCACGTTGCCTTGTTCATGGGCCAGAGGTCCTCGCGAGGCATCATGTCGTAGAGGTCTTCCACGATGGGCAACGTCGGTGCACCATACTCAGGGTTAAAGCCATCGACGCGGCTGCCACGGTCCGAACCGGTGTTCTCGTAGTGACGCATGGGGTTCACCTGCTTGTAAGGGCTGCCGTCGTGCACGCCGTCGCACTCGCTCTGCATTTGGTAAGGCACGCTTGGGGCCAAGCTCTTGATGAGTTCCTCGGCACCCGTGACGGCTGTGCTCTCGTTGCTCGAGACGTAGATGACGATAGAGGGATGATTGCGGATGCGCTTCATGGTGTTCTCCACGTTTGCAAGATAGAGCGCTTCGTCCATAGGATGCTTAGTGTCGCCTGTCATCCAGAACTCTTGCCAAACCATGATGCCGTACTCGTCGCACAGCTCGTAGAAGCGGTCGCTTTCAGCTATGCCACCGCCCCAGAGGCGAAGCAGGTTGACGCCCGACTGGTCGGTCAGTGCGAGCTCGGTCGTCATGCGTTGGTCGTTGGTACGCAGCATTGCCTCCGGTATCCAGTTGCTGCCGCGAACAAAGGTCTTGTGGCCGTTCACGATGAAGACTTTCGACTTGTCGGGCGTTTCGCGTGAAGCGATGACTTCGCGGATGCCGAAGCGCGTGGAGAGACTGTCCAACAGGTTGCCTTTGCTGTCGGCAAGCGTCAGACGCAAAGTATAAAGGTTCTGTTCGCCTTTGTTCTTGGGCCACCAGAGGCGCGGGCTCTTCATGATGAGCTGCGGGAAGTCCTGCGGCGAGAAGGTTACCGTTGTGTGTTCGCCGCGTTGCAGCTTGAACTTCTTGCTTTGGAACGTGATGCCAGTTCCCTCGATACTGCCGCTTACCACGCACTCGCCGCTGCCTGTGTTCGGGTTCCACACCTCGACGCTTACCGTCTCTCGCGCCTCGTCGAAGTTGGGGTGCGACAATTCCGACGCGACGAACGGGCTGCGCAATTGCTGCGGGCCGGTCGCATAAAGGCGAATGCTGCGCCAGATGCCGGTGTTGCGGTCGCGGATGCCATCCTCGAACGTAAAGTCCCAACCCACCGTCATGAGTTGCGAGACATTCTGTCCCATCCAACCATCACCGCCGTTGTGCCATTCGCCCACGGCGCCCCAGCCTTTCGGAGCTGTTGTGCCAGGAACATCGACAGGGAAGACGCGGATGGCGAGGGCCGTTGCCTGACCGGGTTGCACGGCACGGTCGGTGATGTCGAACGGCTGACTGTTGAACATGCCTGCCATCGTGCCGATCATGTAGCCGTTCACCCAAATCTCTGCCCTGTAGTTGATGCCCATCGGCTCGAGCCAAATGCGTTTGCCTTTGAAGTCAGCCGGCACGATGAATTCCGTACGGAACCAATAGGTGTAGAACTCGCGGCCCACCTTAGCGATGTCGGGGATGATGTTGTTCGCAAGCTTGTTGGTCTGTCCGTAGTAAGGTTCGGGATAGACTTTCTGCTCAACGAGGTTTGTCAGTACGGTTGCCGGCACGATGGCTTCTGCCCAGCCTTGCGGATTGAAGCCGGGCATGGAAATCTCTCTGCCACCAGCCTTTGCTTCGTCGGCACGAATCATGTACCAGGTGTTGCTGCCGCCGTGCTTAAGTCGTGAGTCGAGGTTGATGTAGTTGTGTCTGCTGCTAGCCGAAGCGGGCAACAATGCGATGAATGTCAATAGGGTTAGGAGTGTATGTTTCATCATTGTTCTGTCTCTTCTTTTCTGTTTCTCTACATTTCTCATTTTCTAATTCTCCAGTAACGCTGCAGCGCACCAGAGGTACGGCCCCTGCCCGTGGTAATCGCCTGTCATCTTGGGGCGATCCAGATAATAGTTGAAGTCGTTCTTCTTTCCCGTGCCCACGCAGATGTTGGTCACGTCGCCGTCTTTATTAATATAAGGTATAAGGGCGAGCCATGCCTTACGCGCTGCCGGTGCATACGTTCTGGCGGGAAGCCAGCCCTCCTTCACGCCGCGGATGAAGGCGTAGGTGAACATAGCCGACCCCGAGGTCTCTGTCCAGAAGTCTGGCTGGTCGATGAGTTGGTTCCAAAGGCCTTCTGCGTTACGATAGCGAAGCAGGCTCTTCATCATCTTCTTGTAGCCTTTCATGATGCGCTTGTAGTAAGGGCTGTCCTTGGGAAGGGCATGCAAGACTTCGGTCAGCCCGACGGCCATCCAGCCGTCGCCGCGTCCCCAATAGAACGGGACATCTGGTGCATGATAGAACAGGCCGTTGGGCCTTTGGAGTTCGTTGAGGTACAGCACCATCTCGTGCGCGGCGCGGTCGATGTACTTGCGGTCGCCTGTCGTGCGGTAGGCCCACGCCTGCACGATGGTAATCATATACATGTCGTCAATCCACATGCGTGTCTGCCACGTGTAGCCCTTTCGGGCGAGGCGCTTCTCGCTTTCTTTCGCATTAGCGGGCAGTTCCCATTGCGAGTCGGCATACGAGAGCCCCATCTGCTTGTAGCTTTCTTCCGTAGGGAAGGACTTGTAGAGACTCAGCGGCAGAGAGCCGAACATGTTGAAGTCCACGTGATTCTTGGCCGGGATGTTCTCCTTGTAGTTCGTCAGGAGATCGTCGAAGCGGTCCTTCATCTTGCGTATGATGACGTCGTCGCCCACGGCTCGTCCCCACATGAGAGCGCCATTCCAAGTGCAAACCTCGTGATAGCCAAGGTTTTTCGTGTCGCCCCAGGTAGCGTGCTTGCCGTCGATGAAATGGTAGGCCAGTCGTCGGCCAACTTCCTGCGGCGTGCTGCCAGAGGGGAATTCCCGCAGGAGGTCTTCCCTTGCCGTGCTTGTCAAAGCCAGCAGCAGCGTCATGATTGTCAAAAGATTTCGTTTCATAAAACCGAATTTTTCGTGCAAAGATAGCGAAAAGTTTGCACATTATGAAGCGATGCGACCAAAAACTTGTTATATTTTGCTCTTTTTCATGTCGTGTTGCCGATGGAAAAGGAAAAGTTTGCTACCTTTGCACTATGCAATCATGGCAAGCGAACAATGGAGAGACATTTCTGTTTAGACGATTCGCCCACGTTCCGCATGTTGGAGCTTGACGAGGTTGGCTCTACGAACAGCTTCCTCAAGCAACTCAACACACCTGGCGACCAGCGAATGACACTCGTGACGGCCGAGTTCCAGACGGCAGGCAGGGGCTCTGGCACGAACCGCTGGGAGTCGGCACGAGGCGAGAACCTCTTGCTGAGCATCCGTGTGATGCCCGCCAATCTGCCTGTGCGTCGGATGTTTGCCATCTCGGAAGCGACGGCTTTGGCGCTCAAAGAGGCGCTTGATGTCTTCCTTCCCGACAACAATTCATTGCCGTCGGCGGATGCGGATGGGACGTCCGCGCTTCCTGGCTTTTCCGTGAAGTGGCCCAACGACATCTACTTCGAGGATAGCAAGGTGGCGGGCATGCTCATCGAGAACGACCTGCAGGGCGCTCTGGTTCGACGTTCTGTGATTGGCATCGGCATCAATGTGAACCAGCGCCATTTCCTGAGCGACGCCCCCAACCCGCGCTCTCTGGCAGACATCGTGGGGCACGACGTGGAGCGACGCTTCGTGCTGGAGCAGTTCATGGAACGCTTCACACACTATATGACGACGATAGACGAGGGCAAAGATGACGCACTCGAATCGCTCCATAATCTTTACAAAAAGCGTCTCTACCGCTTTGGTGAGGAACATGAATTTTGCGATGAAATGGGCGTTTTTCGCGCCAAAATCATCGATGTAGAGCAGTCCGGACACCTCGTCTTATTGGACAAAGAGGGCAAGCTCCGTCGCTACGAATTCAAGGAGGTTAACTACATTATTTAATATATACAGTATGGCAAGATTTAAGAGAATTCTTCTCAAGCTCTCGGGCGAAAGTCTGATGGGCGAACAAGGCTACGGCATCGACGTGAAACGTCTGAATGAGTATGCCACACAGATTAAGGAAATTGCCGACCTGGGCGTGCAAATCGGTATCGTCATCGGTGGAGGCAATATTTTCCGCGGTTTGACGGGAGCTGGCAAGGGCTTCGATCGCGTCAAGGGCGACCAGATGGGTATGTGCGCGACGGTCATCAACTCGTTGGCCTTGAGCAGCGCACTCGACGCTGTCGGACAGAAGAACCGTGTGATGACGGCAATCCGCATGGAGCCCATCGGCGAGTTCTACGGCAAATGGAAAGCAATCGAAGCAATGAAGCAGGGCGAAGTGGTCATTTTCAGCGCAGGCACCGGTAGCCCTTACTTCACGACGGACACGGGTTCTTCACTGCGTGGCATCGAAATCGAGGCCGACGTCATGCTCAAGGGCACCCGCGTGGACGGCGTCTATACGGCTGATCCGGAGAAAGACCCGACTGCCACGAAGTTCCACGACATCACGTATGAAGAGGTCATCTCGCGCGGCCTGAAGGTGATGGACATTACCGCCACCGCCATGTGCATGCAGAACAATCTGCCCATCTACGTCTTCAACATGGATATCGTGGGCAACCTCAAGCGCGTCCTCAACGGCGAGGAAATCGGCACGCTGGTGCACAACTGACCCCTTTCGGCGCGCCAAAAAACCAAACCCCGCACGCTGTGTCTCTCAACGCCGCGTGCGGGGTTTATTATACATACATGTATCTATAATTATACATACATGTACATTTAATTATAGATACATGTATGTATAACGAATGCCCCATGCGGTGTTTTAAGTGCCGGCATGTGGAGTGGGGTGTTTCACTTGCTGGAAGCGGGTTTTTTCGAGAAGATGGCCTTGATTCTAGCCATGTCGAATTTCGAGGAGCGGTCGTAGAAATAGATGCCGTTCTGCTCTTGCTCGACGTCGGTGAGTTGCGTGTAGGTGTAGCCCCAGACGTTGTCGGCAATCTCCATCAGTGCATCGACCTGGCCTTCGAGGCGTGTGTAGAATTCCTCGAGGGAGTGTGGCGGCTCGCCGTAGCCCCAGGAGGCATTCGAGTTGCCTGTCTGTTGGTCTTGTCCCTTCACCCATTTGATGCCGCCGAACTCGTCGAGAAGATACGGCTTGTCGGCTTTCTCGTAGCGTGGGAAGTCGTAGACCTCGTTATCTGTTGGGCGGTTGAAACCGACGTTCGTGCGAGGGATGCCCGGGTATTCGTTGGGCGTTTGGAACCAACGCTGTCCGTTGAAAATGGCTTCCTTGAGTTTCTTCGGGTCCTGCTCGTAGTTGTGCGTTGTCCAGATGTCCGTCTTGATGTGCACGCCGCCGCTGACGTCGCAGACGGGTCGGGTGGGATCGAGCGCCTTGCTCAGGTCATAGACATCGCTCACGAAGCGCGGGAACTGCACCCTGTCGGGCCACCATTCCTCATTCATGGGCGTCCATGTCACGATGCTCGGATGGTTGCGGTCGCGCACAATCTCTTCGGTCCATTCGGTGAGGAAGTTGCGTGCCACCTCCGGGTCGTTGGCGTTCATGCCCCAGGAGGGTGCTTCGCCCCAAGTGATGTAACCCAGCTTGTCGGCCCAGTAGTGGAAACGCTCCTCGAAGACTTTCTGGTGGAGTCGTGCGCCGTTGAAGCCTGCAGCCATTGAGAGTTCGATGTCATGGCGCAGGGCTTCGTCAGTCGGTGCCGTCCAGATGCCATCGGGATAGAAGCCCTGATCGAGGACGAGGCGCTGGTAGAAAGGTTCGTTGTTGAGGTACGTTTTGTTGCCCTCGACGTGTATCTTGCGCATTCCTACGTAGCTGTTGACGTGGTCGATGACCTTGCCCGAGGCGTCTTTTACGTCGTAGGTGAGGTCGTAGAGGAAGGGACTTTCCGGGCTCCACAGCTTCTGCTTCTTGACAGGCAGCACGATGGTGGAGTTGTTCTGAGCCTTGACAGTCTTCGTGGCGACCACCTTCCCTGCGTCGCTCAGGGTGACGGTCAGCGTGCCGCTAGACTCGCGATAGAATGTGGGGTGCAGGACGACCTGACTCTGGTCGATGTCCGTGATGACTTGGGCGCGCAGAAGTGCGTTCTCGTCGACCGGCTCCATCCATACCGTCTGCCAGATGCCTGTGGTGCGAGTGTACATGCACTCGAACTGGTTGAGGCGGACGTTTTGCTTGCCTGCGGGCTGCTTTGTAGTGCGCGTGTCGCTGTAGGCATGTACGACGAGCGAATGCTGCTTACCGTCGGCAAGGAACTTCGTTACATCTATGGCAAAAGAAGTGCTGCCGCCGAAGTGGCGTCCAGCCAGGCGTCCGTCGATGAAGACTTCGCTGTTGTAATAGACGGCTCCGAAGTTCAGCATGATGTTGCGGCCAGCCCATGCTTGCGGCATTTGGATGTCGCGCTGGTACCAGATGTTGTTGATAAAGTCCGTGTAGCCGACGCCACTGAGCTTGCTCTCGGGGCAGAAGGGCACGGTAATCTTGCCCTGGAAGCCCTTGCTCTCGAAGAGGCGCTTCTCCATGCCCGAGCCTACAAAGTCGAATGTGTAGGTCCAGTCGCCATTGAGGTTAAGCCAGTCTTGGCGTTCAAACTGAGGGCGAGGATACTCAGCCCTGGGCAATGCCCAAGCTCCGCATGCCATATACAGCAGCAGGAGCGAAAGAAACAATCTTTTCATCTTATTAATACTTTTTTGTGATGTTGATGGTGCAAAGATACAACATTTTATCGAAGATAGGAAATCGAGGCACGAAAAACTTCCACAAGACAAAGTAAGGGGGCTCTGCCCTTTCGGACGGAGCCCCCTCGCTTCTTATACATTATTTATATAATATAATGTGCAGTTACTTAACGAGCACTTTCTTGCCGTTCACGATGTTGATGCCCTTCTGCAGCTTCTCGAGACGCTGACCGGCGAGGTTGAAGATGCCAGTCATGACGGTCTCAACCTTCGGCTCTTCGCTCTTGACAGAACCGATACCTACTACGACATCGTTGATGAGGTTGTAGTAGAAGTCCTCAGTTTCGTTGTAGAACACTTGCTCGCGATTCTCGAACGGAACGGGATAAGAGTCTTCGTTGATGTTCTGGTACCAGTTGATAACAGACTGAGATCCGTTGAGCTTGTAGCAAACCTCGCCGCTCATCAGCTGCTTCTCGGTCACCTCGGTAGGAGCTTCACAACTTGATGTCTTGTTGCCGATGGCGATAGTTGTGGTAGAACCCGGCTGGAAGCGGTAGTAGTTATTCTTCACAGCTGTTGTGTTGGCACCATTCCAGTTTGCAATGATTGCAGCAGCAGTGGTGCAGCCTTCGTTGGCGATAATCTTACCTACGCACAGACAGTTCTGAACGCCTTTGAAGCCAGGAACCTTGCAATAGCCGAGGATGCCACCATACTTCGAGCTCTGTCCGATGATAGTACCGCTGAAGACGCAGTTGAAGATGCCACCGCCGTAAGTGTATCCGCAGATGCCTGCCTGGCAGTCACCTTGACCGCTGTGTGTAAACGTGCCTGCATATTCGCAATTGTGAATTTCCATCTTGCTTCCTGTGGTCATGCCGCCTACGATACCGCCACTATGTGCGTTCTTGTTGGAGACGTTGATACTCATGTTGCTATAGATGCCGCTGATTACTGAGTTGCCTTCTGCCTGACCAATCACGCCGTTGTATGTGTAGCCGTCTGACGTCAGCGAACCGCTGATGCGGAAGTTCTTGACTTGAGCACTGCCGTCGATGCAACCGAACAGTCCATTGTTGTCACCGGCAGCCACATATACGAAGTTCTTGATGGAGTAGCCCTGACCGTCGAATGTGCCAGTGTAGGGAGTGCTGCTGTTGCCAATAGGATCGAAGTATTCCAACTCGCTCATGTCGATGTCATTTGTCATGACAGCATTCAGACTGGTCTGACCGGTGTTGACAAGTGTGCCGAAGAGCAGCAAGTCTCTTGCACTTGCCAGTTGATAAACGCCGTCAACAACCTGGAGTGCAAACTCGCATTCCTTCAACTCCTGTGTGATGGCAATGGCCTCTTCTGTTGTAATCTCACCAGTTTCAGAATATGCCAGAGCATCCTGAATCTTTCCATCCCAGAGATTGTAGTCGGCGTCTGAAATCAAACCTGCTGCATCCAGTGCGTTGAGGAAGTCGTAGAGACCGTTGGCGGTAGCGCACATTTCGATGTAAGCCATGCGGCAAGCATATACTTCGTTGAAGAGGGCAGAGAAGATGCTGATGAGTTCCAGCTTGCTTTCCTCTACTTCTTCTGCACCATCGTCATCGATGATTGCTGTTGCCTTCTCGATAGTTTCCTCCAGTTGTGTCCTCAGTCCCTCATACATGTTGGGATATGTGGCATACTCTTCGTAGTCCGATTCGAATTCAACAATGGTTTGAGCGCGTTGAGCGTAGCCAGCGAGGACTTCCGTGAGGCGCTCGTCGGCCTCTTCTGCTGTGCCGAGGTAGTAGACATGGATGTTGCTGAAAGGCATCCACTGGCTGGCCAGACCGTTGCTAAGATTGCGAACACCGATGGTCAGTGTGCCGTCGGTAACCTCTGTTGCACAGAAGTTCTTGTAGCGACCTGCGTTGAATGCGTAGGAACTGCCATTCATGTTGTTGGGTGTGTAGCCGAATACAATTCCATCATCGTATTGAGTGTCGGCGCTGATGAGGCAGTTGACGCCATCCTCGGCTTCGTCCTCGGGAATGACATCCTCGCCGGGAGTCATGACGTAGTTCACGATGTCGTTTATGTATACTTGACCAGCGTAGAAGTTCAGGTAAACGTCAGAACTTGCGCGGAACATGGCGTTGGTTGCCGTCATGTAGATACCATTCGGCAGATTGTTTACGGTCTGATAGACTTTGAATGCGCCGTTGCCACCTCCACGCACGATATGCATCACATCAGTTGTGCCGCCGTATGACATGGTAACGCTCTCCTCGTTCTCTACTGTCCAGCCTTCGAATGCTTCAGCAAACGAGGTGTTGATGAAGAGGCGGGACACGTCGTTGCCGGCAAAGATGCCGTCGGCTGCAACAGCTGCTTCGAGCATTTGGTTGACGAAGGCAATCTCGGCATCGAGAGCGTCGTTGTCCAAATTGCGCGTATCCATGATGTAGCCGTAGCTGCCGTTGGGGTAAGTCTCGTCGCCTGCCTCGATGGTATTATCCTCGAGATAGGTGAGGAGGATGTCTGTCGTCTCGCCAGAGAGGCCGTTCTCGTCGATTTCTGCAGCTGCAGCCTCGCAAGCCTGAACGTATGCCTCGTATTTGGCAACAGACTCCATGATGTCTTCCTTGATTTCGGCTGCTGCCTGATAAGCTTCGAGGAACTCATCGATGTCTGTGTAGTTCTCCCAAGATTCAATCTCTGCCTTGTATGCGTCGATCAATGCCTGGTAAGCAATCAGGTCTTCGTCCTCGATGAACTCTGTCTCTTCTGCGCTCAGGTCGCTAATCAGAGTAGAGATGTTTTCGCTGTTGATGTTTTCGTAGCCGGCGGTGAAGTAGTAGACGTAGTCACCTTCGCCCTTTGGCTGAGGATAAGGATCAACTTCGAGAGTCTGACGCCAAGCAGCGTCGATGAATTTCTCTTCGTTCAGTTCCCAGCAAATCTCACCGCTTTCAAGTTCGCTTTCGCTTGCAGCTTGAGGTTCTGGGCCACTTACTGTGACGCCGCTTCCCGGGAGACCTACGAGTTCGCCTGCGGTGGTGTAGTAGTTATTGCCTGCCCATTTTGAGTTGCTGGCATTGAGCTGGCCGATGAAGGGGCTTGGGTTGGGTGCAATCACGGTACCAACGGACAAGCAGTTCTTAATGGTAACTCTTGTTCTGTTGGCATAGCCAAGTATGCCGCCAGCGTTTGAACCGCCATCGTCCAGGATTGTGCCATCGAAGAGGCAGTCAGTGATGTTGACGTATGCGCTAGTGCTGTTTTGTGTGAGCGCCATGATGCCGCCCAAGTTGCCGACTGTTGTGCCTGCATCAAGCGTGCCGGAGTACCAGCAACGGTCGATGTTGATGGTGCCGGTGCTGCTTTGGAAGCCAAAGATGCCGGCGTGTCTTGACTTGGAGCAAGTGATGTTCAGGTAGCTGTGGATGTCGCTGACGTTGATGGTGCCGCCGCCACCGCCGCCGATAACGCCGACGTATTGGTTAAGGCTGAGGATGTCGCCAGTGATGGTGAAGTTCTTGATGATTGCGCCGCCAGCAAGTTTGCCGAACAAGCCATAGTAGTCACAATTCGAGGTGGAGTTGAGGTTGGAGATAGTGTAGCCCTTTCCGTCGAATGTTCCTGTGTAGTCAGTTCCGATAGGAGTCCAAGTCTTGTTGCTGAGAATCTTTGCGAGGTCGATGTCGGCAGTCAGGATTGCACTGGCATCGGGGTGATTATCGTTGACATACTTTGCGAACCACATGAGCTGAGGCGCGTTGCCAATCTCGTAGAAGCCCTCTTCGTTGAGAACCATTGTGGCTGCGATGGCTTCTTCGTCATAGTAACCGCAATAGTCGCAGACTCCGTTGACCATGTTGTGCTCGTCCTGGATGATTTCGATCCACTCGTTGGAATATGTATAACCCTCATAGAGTTCGCCGTTGCAGTGCTTGCGTCCATTCAGGTAAACTTGCGCGTGAGTTGCGTCGAGTGTGGGTTGTTGGTCTGCGGGCAATGTCTGATACCAACCGATTTCCTCTTGGTTACCGTTGAGGTAGTAGCATATCTCGCCCGATGACAGTTCGTCCATGTTGATGCTGCGTGTCGTGGGTACGCTGTTCTCGCCTGTGCCGGTCTTGCCTGTGCCTTCGAGCCAGCAGTTGTTGCTTATTTGGGAAGGTGTGTGGTTTCTCATGCGGCCGATGATTGCGCCGCCGTAGTCGGCATTACCTTCACCGGTGAAGGTAATGGTGCCCATGTTGAGGCAGCCCTTCACTGTGCCTTCTGTATTGTTCATGTAACCTGTGATGCCGCCGCAGTATGCATTGGTGGTCGCGAAGGATATCTCGCCATAGTTGGCGCAATACAGGATGCTGTCCGAGGCCATGTAGCCTGCGATGCCGCCGAAGCAGTTGTGGTTGCCTTCGACTACTGACATTGTGCCTGAGAAGGTACAGTTGCGGATGTCGTTGTTGTAGGCTGCGGAACCAACCACACCACCTACGTGGGAGCAGCCTGCTTCTGATACGGTGATGTCCAGGGAAGAGTGGACGTTGGTGATGCGACATCCCTTGGCGGGTTCAGAGCCGCTGGCTAAACCGATGACGCCTGAGCCTTCGCCGGCTGTCACTTCGAGCGAGCCGTCGATGCTGAAGTTCTTGATGGTGGCGTCGCTTGCTGCACCAATCAGTCCGCCACGTCCCACGCTGGTTGCCTCGAAGGCAGTGATGTTGTGCCCTTGTCCGTCGAAGATACCCGTGAAGGGGCTTGCTTCGGTGCCGATGGCAGCCTCCCAGAGCACTTCGGCCATGTTGATGTCGGCCGTAAGCAAGGCGTTGGCATCGCCCTGACCAGCGATTCCGTTGTCCGGGTCACCGTTTACCAGCTGTGCAAACGCAAGGAGCTGGTCGGCGTTGCCAATCTCGTAGTATGTGACGCCGTCGATTTCCGTGGTGGTCAGTTCCTGCGCCCATACCGTCATTCCCATCATGCCCAGCAAGGCAGTCAGGAAGAGCGAGTAGAGTTTTTGTTTCATGTTAGTTAGTTTTAGAATTAATATAGGGTTTTGATGAATTTTCCCACACAAAATTATAAATATAGTGCGTGTATGCGCAAAAAAGCTAAGTGGATTAACACATTTTAACACGAATAGTGGTATCTTGTCGCGTATGGTGGTTAAATGAGTGAAAAAAGCATAACGATTTGGCGAATTTGACAAAAAGAAACTTTTTCTTTTGCTTTGCTTACTTTCTGCTACTTTCGGAGTGGATGGAAAACGCGGAAAAATGGCTCCCGAAACGCCGAATTTGGCATTTCCGCACGGAGCGATTTCAAACGCCGCAGGCGGGGATTGCAATTTCCGCGTGCGGCGTTTGATTTTCCGCCTGCGGAAATTTGCTGTTTTCTATAGCCGAAAATGGCGTTTTTGGCGGTGAAATGGGTCGATTTTGCAATGTGGAGTTGGCAATTCTGCGTTTTTTGATTAAAGACTGAAAGTTGAAGATTGGAAATGCTGCCTGTAAATCAAAGGGTTGCAAAATGCTTGCGTTTTAAGCGCGTTTTTTCGAAAAAATGACTCAAACCATAGGCGAGGCCATTTCTAGCGATTCTGAGTGATCTGCATAAAAGCAGATAGTAAGCAAATCCGCAAATTTGCTTACTTCCTGTCAAATGTTCGCTTGTTTTTTGTTGAGTGCCTACATCTTCACTTTTGCCATCACGGGGAAGTGCGTGGAAGGCAGGCGACGTGTGTAGGCGCCGCTATCGGAAGAGAAGTAGGCGCTTTGCAGCTGTCCGTATGCCTTGACGGTGATGTTTTTCGAGACAAAGACGAAGTCGTAGCGGTTGCTCCCGTGGTTGTTCTCGAGGTCGAAGTTGTTCACCGTGCCGTATTCCGCGCTCTTGTATGTCGCTTTGATGTAGCTGTCTGGGTACCTGCCGGTTATCCTCGTGTAGGCCGTTTTTGTCTCGTTGACGCCGAGGTAACCTACGATAAAGATTGGCGCGTTTCCGAGCTCCATTGCCGTGATGCTTGTGCGAAGGTGGTTGACCGCTTGCTGTGCGCTGTCGGGTGTGAAGTAGATGTTGAAGACGTAGAAGTCTGTCTCTTCCTTCCTGAGTTTTGCCCACGAGCAGGTGCAGCTGTCGGGCAGTCCGTCGATGGTGCCGCATGTGTCGAGCTGGCAGGTGTTGTTGTAGAGGATGCCGCCAGCCAGGTTGTATGAAGCGAGGCCCGTCATTCCTGAGTTCATGCCCGTCTTTATAGAGGTGAGCTGGCTTTCGGTTGCCGATTGCAGCCCCAGGACGTCGGGCTTCTCGTACTTGAACATGTTGCAGATGTGGCTCTTGCGGGTTGTCCATCTGTTCTTGCCGTCGCCGTAGAGCTTCTCCTCGTCGGTGGTGGTGACGTAGAAACTGCCGATGTAGAGGTCCTGCGCAAAGGCACAGGCGGCCATCAGTATGATGATGACGGATGTTATTGAGCGTTTCATTTCTTTATGTACTTTTTGCCGTTAATAATGTAGATGCCCTTCTGGGATTTCCCGATGCGCTGACCTGCGAGATTGTAGATGGCGCTGTTGGAGTCCTTGAGGCCGGAAAGGTCTCCAAGCTCTTTGATTCCAGTAGCATCGACCACGAGGAGCGTGATGTCCTGCTGCCAGTCGCCGCCGTCATAAGCAAGGTAGAATTCGAAGGGGTTGACCAGAATGCTCTCCTGGAGGTGGAAGGTGTCGCCGTTCAGCTCATAGAGACTGCCTGTGGGGGTGCCGCTTCTGAGCATTCCGATGAAGATGAGCTGGTTCAGGGTGTAGTTGGATGTGGGCGGCACAGCGATGGGGGCGTCCACTGCGCTCACCTCGAAGACAGAGCCGTCCGCGAGGCTGTAGAAGCCTGGCGTGTATGCCTGCAGCGAGTCGCACGGAGCGATGGCAAGCACGGAACCGCCCGACAGCTCGGGAACAACTTCGTAGAACTGCACGTTGTCGGTCGAAGCGACAGCGAAGGGCAGATAAGCTCTTCCCCATGTGTTCGCCTGTTCGCAAGAATAGCTTGCGTGGTCGGCAGTGAAGGTAACGGGTGTAGAGAATGCATTGACCAGGCCGAGGTTCGGCAGGCGTCCGCCTTCGTTGACGTAGAAGTTATAGTCCGTCTCGTCCTCAGGCGACAGTTGCTCGCCCAGCTGACCCTGCCATACAACCTTGTGGCCAGGATAGAGAACGGGGTAGGGATCGGTCTGCTCGCCCTCGTCGATGTTCTGATAGAAGCTGAGCGAGCCTTCGCTCTGGCAATCGTTGAGCAGGAAAGTAAGCTTGCCGCTCACGACGTCTTCCTCCGTTACGGCCGTTGCGCCGGTGGCGGAAGCTGCGTTTGTGTTGCTGCCGAAAGCTTCCTGCGTTGCTCCGCTCAAGTAATAGAGGCTGGTGGGAGGTGTTGTCATCGCCTTTAGCTGGCGACCGATAATCTGTCCGCCATGTGTGGCAGAGCCAGTCACGGTGCCCACGTTGGCGCAGTACGACATCCGGAAACCTGTGTGGTTCACGTAGCCCAGGATACCGCCGATGTTCGTCTCGGAACCCGTAGACTTAACCGTTCCGTAGTTGAGACAGTAGGTTATGCTGTTGTAGGTGCCGTCAGCGTAGCCGACGATGCCGCCCACGGTGTTTGTGCCAGCGTCGGTCAGCTTACCTGCGTAAGAACATCTCGTGACGACAGAGGTGTTGAACATCGAGCCGACTACGCCGCCGATGTGCTGCGTGTCGTTGTTTGACTTGGTGGCAGTGATGTCCAGCGACGAGTGCACGTCCGATATCGTTGAGCCATTGGAATAACCCACGACACCGTGATCGGTGTAGCCCTCAGAGACGGTCAGTTTGCCGCTGATGGAGAAGTTCTTTATTGTGGCGCCCGTTGCATAGCCGACAAAGCCAGAGCAGGACTTGCTCGTCTTGATGGCAATGTTCTCGATGCTGTAGCCCTGTCCGTCGAAAGTGCCGGTGAAGGGCTTGCTGCTCGTTCCGATGGGCAGCCAGCTCGGCATGCCTGTCATGTCGATGTTGCCCAGCAGGACTGCTTTCGCTGCCTGATTCTGCGTGAAGCCAGCGACACCGTTGACGATGAACGAGAAGGTTTGCAGCTCCTCGGGCGTCGAGATCTGATACACGCCGTCAACAATGGGCGGCTTGGTCGTGGGGAGCTCGGTCCTGGGCACCGCGTCCTTATATGCCAGCTTGGCTAGCACGGGACTATGGTCAGAGTAAGCTCTCAAGTGGTAACTCGCCGTGCCCGATGTTGAATAGTAGCATGGGTTAAGTACGGCGTAGTGGTTGACGTTGAAGGCGTTCTTCGTGACAAAGATGTGGTCGATGCGTCGCAACTGCCCCGATACGGTGCTGTAGCTCTCCGAGTTGAAGCCAGGGCATGTGCCGTTCGTCATGAACTTCTGCTTCGCTTTTTCAAAGCTGTCGATGAGAAAGCCGGAGTTAAGGAACAGCTTGTAGGCGTCGCCAGTCTGCACGGCATTGTAGTCGCCGGAGATGATGACGGGAGCAGTCGTGCTTGCGAGTTCTTGAATTTTTTGCTTGATGAGGTAGAAAGATTGCTGGCGGTTCGTCTCGTCGAGGTCCATGTGGGTGTTGAAATGGAAGAGAGTGACGCCCGTCGCCTTGTCGTAGAACTTGCCCCACGTGCAGATGCGGTAGTAGGAAGTGCCGCCGCCTTGGCTTGGGAAGCCCTTCGAAGGTTTGTAGGGCGTATCGCTCAGCCAGAAGTCGCCGTGGTCGATAAGCACCATGCGCTCTTTCCTGTAGAAGATTGCAGAGTATTCGCCGCTGTTGGCTCCGTCGTTGCGTCCGACGCCGATTGTGCCGTAGTCGGTCAGTCCGTTCTTCAGGTCGGTCATTTGTGCCGGCAGTGCTTCCTGTACACCCAGCAGGTCAGGCTGCTGGAAGTTGACGAGGTTGATGAGGTAGGTGCGCCTCGTGTTCCAACCGTTGCCGGCATCTGTGTCGTCGCCGTTCTTGTATCTGACGTTGTAGGTGCAGACGGTAAGCTCTTGGGCTTGCACCGCAAAGATGGCCAGCAGCACGAAAAGGAAATGGAATAGTTGCCGTTTCATATTTTTATATATTGGGTTAATGGGTCTGGTGGGCGAAATAGGTTATGTCGTGAAGTCGAATTCCAGTTGTGGCGAGCCGAGTAGGTTGAAGGTCAAGCGGTGGTAGGGTGTTGTGCCGTGCTCGCGGATAGCTTGCCGATGCGCTGGTGCCGGATATCCCTTGTTGCTATCCCAATGGTAGGCCGGGAACTCGTCGTTGAGGCGTTTCATGCAGTCGTCTCTGTAAGTCTTCGCCAAGATACTTGCCGCGGCGATGCTCATGTATTTGCCGTCGCCCTTGACGATGGTCGTGTAGGGCAGGTCGTTGTACGGCTTGAAGCGATTGCCATCGACGATAATCTCTTCTGGTCGCACCTTGAGCCCGTCGAGGGCACGGTGCATGGCGAGAATGCTGGCACGGAGAATGTTGATGCGATCAATCTCTTCGTTACTCACGATGCCCACTGCCCACGCTATTGCTTCTCGCTCGATGACTTCACGTAGCGCATAGCGTTTCTTCTCGCTGAGCTGCTTAGAGTCGTTCAGCATGTCGCTCTGGAAATCTTTCGGCAAGATGACCGCTGCCGCATAGACCGGGCCGGCAAGACAACCGCGCCCTGCTTCGTCGCAGCCGGCCTCAATGACGTCTTTATGATAGAAGGGCAGGAGCAAGTTCTTTAGCGTTTGATGATGGCTCGGATGATGAACCAAAAGTGCCGTATGACAGTGGGAAGCCAGCCGTAGTAGTGCACCATGATGCGAAAGCGCTCCTTCAGCGATGCCTGATGATTGAGCGTCGTCATGCCTTCGCTAAGGTAATCTGTGAGGACGAGGTGTGTGTTGACGATTCTGTAGCGACGCTTTGTGGCACGACGGATAAGGCGGATGCACCAGTCGAAGTCGCCGGAGAAGCGATACTGGAGGTCGTAGGGTTCCTGCTTCGCAAGGTCGGTCCTGACATAGAACGACTGGTGGCAGACGAGCATGCCGTTGTGGAAGCTGTTAGGCGTAAGCTTTTCCGGTGGTGTGAGCCGGCGGCGTCGGATGAAGTTGCCGTCGTTATCGACGATATGCGTGTCGCCGTAGAGGATGGCAGGATGCCGATGTTCTCCCTTCACCCATTGCGTCTGCTTTGCAATCGCAGAGATGGTGGTCGCTTCGTGCAGGCAGTCTCCGGCATTGAGGAAGACGATGTAGTCGCCTGTGGCACCCTGTATTGCCTTGTTCATTGCGTCGTAGAGACCGCTGTCGGGTTCGCAGACGAGTCGTATGTTGTGCCGTGCTTGGTTTTCCTCGACGTAACGTTGCACAAGCGAGAGTGTGTGGTCTTTCGAGCAGCCGTCGATGATGAGGTGTTCGATGCGTGGATAGTCCTGCTCGGCAACGCTCTTGAGTGTCCTTTCGAGTGTTGCTTCGGCGTTGTAGGTAACGGTTGCTATGGTGATGAGAGGTTTCATGCTATCCTTCGTAGATTTCAGTGTACAGTTCTGCCACTTCAGTTTCGTTGTAGGCGACGGAGGCCTTGCTGCGTGCGGCAGCGCAGAGGTCGTGACTGAGCACGAAGCGGATGCCTTCGGCGAGGTCGGCAGCGTCTTGGTAGCGAGCTACATAGCCATTCTTCGTGTGGTCGATCATCTCGGGAATGCCGCCGATGTTGAAGCCGATGCAGGGTGTGCCGCAACTCATCGCCTCGGCAATTGTGTTGGGCAGGTTGTCCTGCAGGCTTGGTGTGACAAAGGCGTCGGCTGCGTTGTAGAGCAGAGGCATCTTCTGTTCGCTGACAGAGCCAAAGCGGAAGGCTTCAATGCTCTCAGGCAGCGGCAACTTCTCTGAGTCTTTTCCCACGATGATGAGGCTGAGGTCGTCTTCCTTGAGCAGTTGTAAGGCTTCGATGAGGTACTTTATGCCCTTCCGTTCGTCCGTTACCTTCTGGCTGCAGAAGAGAACCAGGCGTTTGTCTTTTGGCAAGCCGAGCGCCTCGCGAGCCTCTTTTTTATCGATGGAATGGTACTTTTCTGAAGGGATGCAGTTGTTGACGTGCGTCACCCATTCCGATGGCAAAGCCTTCTGCGCCTCGTTTGTAATCCATCGGCTACAACCCACGAAGGCCGGATGCCAACGTTCGTACATCGCACGTTTGCGCATATAAACGTAATAAGGTGTGATGCCGCTCATGATATGACATTTCTGGCATTTCTCCTGCTTGCATTCGCCTCGATAATGACACACGCCCAGATAGGGCCATTCGTCGTGCAACGTCCAGACGATTCGCTTCCCGCTGCTCATGATTTTGCCCATTTCATCGAGAGAAAGCATACCTTGGTTGACCCAATGGAGGTGTATGACATTGGCTTCTTGGAACTCTTTCGTGCGTGTAATGCTGATGCCGAAGTTTGCGATGTCTGCTTGCCAAAGCCGTGAGCGGCGGAATCCGCAATGAGGCAGGATGGAGAGGCGTTCCAGAAGCTTTGGCAGCCAGCCTCCCACCTTCACGACTCGAGGGTCGTCCGACTGCTTGTCGCGCACCATGAGCTTTGCCTCGACGCCGTTCTTGTTGAGTGCTTCCATGAGACGACGTGCAGCTATCGCGCCGCCGCCGCTGCTTTCGCAGGTACTAATGAGCAATACCTTCATCGGTAAGCCTCCTTTCCCAGCCATTTATTGACTCTGTTGCGTATGGATTTGAGAATGTAGGCGAAGTTGCCGTAGCGCAGATTAAGGGCAAATTCTTCGATGGAACGGGCAATTTTTGTCATCGGACACATCCAACCCATGATGCGGTAAGCGCGATGTCGGTAGGCTACGTGTTCGACGATGAAGGGTGGATGAGTGAGCTCGTGACCCTCGTCCATTTCGAACCGTTTCATCGTAAAGATGCGTCGGTAACCGCGGGGCATTGTCTTGAGCGAGCCGCCGAAGTGTGTGCTGTCTGCCGTTGCTCCGAGATTGTTGATCATGTTCTTTCGAGGCACGATTGCGAGGCCGTTCGAGAGCAGGAGGTGCGACCAGAAGATGGTCTCGTAGAACGCCTTGTTTTGTTCGCGGTGCTTTCGGCACATCGGCAGGAAGTCGTCGCGATAACCGCGCTCTTTGATGAGTTCCTCAAGTTGGCGCACCTGGGTCGGGTTGTCGAGCCATGTGTAATGCTCGTCCCACTGGTCAACGACGCGTCGCCACGAGGCCCAACCCCAGATGCTGAAGTTCGTGGTGAAGAAGTAGTCGCTTTCCACGTCCTCAGTCTGTTCTTCGACGTTGAAACCGCTGATCATCGTGATGCGTTCGTCGTGTTCATAGCGGTCGAGCATCTCCTTGCAGAAAGCGAAGAAACTGACGCTGGGGACGTCGTCGTCCTCGAGCACAACACACTTCTCGACGTGGCTGAACGCCCATTTCTGCGAGATGAATTCCGAGGGGTCGCAGCCGAAGTTCTTCTCCTGGAAGAGCGTCTCGACCTGACAGTCCCAGTCGATTTGCCCCACGACCTCGCGACAAGCCATGATTCCGGGCAGATCGGCTTCGCTTCGGGGGCCGTCCTGATAGAGGAAGAGCCTTGATGGGCGGGCCTTCTTGACCTGCTCGAAGACCTGTCCCAGTTGTTGAGGCCTGTTGAAGAACAGAATCAGGACCGGAATATCGACAAGATACGGTTTCATGCCTGCAAAGTTACGAAAATAAAATTGAAAATAGAGAATAGAAAGTTGAAAATTAGAAGATGGTAAAAGAAAAATTGATTTCTTGCCTTCGTATTGCGTCTGATTTTCCTTTGCAGTTCAGGGTTTTAGCGGTTGCGACACCCGGTGTTGCCCTACACCTCACATCGTATTGCAGAACTCAGCATGCTATGTTCATTATACATACATGTATCTACAATTATACATACATGTATCTATAATTATACATACATGAATCTATAACGAACCCCGTGAGCGGCGTTGAGAAATCTATGCTTCGGAACACGTTGACGCTGCATATCAAATAATACGACGTCGGATAAAAAATGAGGGGTTGTTATATAATAAATAAGGTAAAACCATACATCGTATTGAAAAAAATCGTATTTTTGCACGGAAACTATCAACTTATTAACTTGCAAGACCGGCTCAGAGAAGCCTTGCACTTTATCCTTAACGAATGAAAAAACTATTGATGGCAGCCGCCTTGTTGCTTGCTATGGTGGGCTGCACAGAGCAGATTGACTCGTCTGCGCGATACGTCTTCACGAACAAGACCATTACAGAATATCTGTCGGGGCTTGACCACTACAGCGAGTATGTGCGCTTGCTCGGCAGTATGCCAGTCAGTTCGTACACAGAGACCACGATGAAGCAATTGCTGTCGGCTCGCGGACACTACACCGTCTTTGCGCCAACGAACGATGCTATCCAACTCTACCTCGACTCTCTCTGTCGCAAAGGCATCATCTCGGAACCCACTTGGGACGGCTTCCCCGACGAGAGCACGCTGGACAGCATTAGGAAAGTCATCGTCTTTAACAGCATTCTCGACAGCGGCGACCAGCCGGCTTACGACATCTCCGATTTCCCTGCTCACGAGCACGAGTTCGGGTTGGCAAACATGAACAACCGCAAACTTCGCGTCTTCTATGGAACGACTGATCTCGACAGCATCAGCATCGACGGCATCGCTACCGTATCGAAGAAGAACCGAGGCATCGTGCTTTCAAATGGCTATGTGCATCAGGTGGAAAACGTCGTTGCACCGAGCGACGGACGCTTAGGCGACTTCATGCGCCAATGGTCGAAAAAGCCGGGCAGCGGGTACTGTGTGATGTCGAAGCTCTTGCTGGCTTGTGGCATGGTGGATACGCTCAATGCTTATCGCGACGAGACTTGGGAACGCCTCTATCAAACCCGACAGGTGAAGGACCTTCCGAGCCACACCTCCGTCGGTCAGGTTGGCACCATCCCACAGCATCGTTTCTTTGGCTTCACGCTGTTTGCCGAGACCGACCACTTCTGGGAAGAAACGCTCAGCAAAGCCGTCGAGGACATTACAGTCGAAGATGTGTGTGCCTATCTTCAGAACTCCGGACTCTTCGATTATGTGCCGGGAACTGTCTATGACGAGGACTACAGGAACGAGCTGAACTATCTCAATCAGTTCGTCACGTATCACATCCTGCCGCAGCGCATCGGCAGGGAGAAGCTCGTCATCCATTACAACGAAACGGGCTATAACTACTCGTCCTCCAAGGTTCCCACCATTCCCATCATGGACTACTACCAGACAATGGGCTTGCCACGAATGCTCAAGACCTACGAGAGCCTCGAGTCGAACGGCATATACCTCAATCGTTTCCCTGTCCTGAGGAACGGCCGAGGACAGTTCGGCGTTTATCAGCAAAACATTAACGACTATCACGAAAGCGGACAGTTCCCACGCATCAAGGGCTCCAGTACGACGCCCAACGAGAACGAAGGCATCCGAGTGCTCACCAGCACCGAAGCCGGCACAGACCCAAGCAGCATTGCCAACGCTGTTGTCTATCCCATCGAGCAGCTGCTTGTCTGCACCGAGAACGTCAGCAACACGATGTCAAGCCAACGCATTCGCTTCGACGCTTGTTGCACGATGCCCGAGATGATGAACAACGACATCCGCCAAACGCGCGCCTATTATCCCTATGGCGCGACAAACGTCAGAGCCATTCCGACGAACTATCCCTACCTCTCTGGCGTGGAAATCCGCGAAGGCACGCTGTTCTATTACCTGCAAGGCTACATGTCGGGCTACCACAATCTGCAGGGCGACGAGTTCAACATCATCGGACGTTACGACTTCACGATGCAGCTTCCGCCTGTGCCGCGAGCAGGACAGTACGAGATTAGATTTGGCGTTGCGACTGGCTCGCGTGTCCGTTCCATGGCGCAAGTCTATTTTGGCACCAATCGCGACCGCATGCCTGCCGCTGGCATTCCTATGGACCTCCGCATGGGCGGTTTGGAGAAACGCATGGAGAACATCACCGTGCCGTCTAACGTGGGTTGGGAAGCCGACACGGACGACGAGGAATACAACGACCGCGTGACGAAGGCGATGCGTACGAAAGGCTTCATGAAAGCGCCGTATGCGTGGTGCAATGCCAACGGCAGCGGCAGTCCTGTGCGGACGTTCCATTACATGTCGCGTCGCATCATCATCAATACCTTCCTCGAGCCTTACAAGAACTACTACATACGTTTCCAATCTGTCCTCGACGCGGAAGCCAAGGAGTTCTTCATGGATTACTTCGAGTACGTGGCGAAAGAGGTTTACGACAACCCAGAAGAGTCGGAAGACATCTGGTGAGTTTGTTCCTTTTTAATACGGGGTGAACGTTGTCAGCCAGAGGTTCAGGGTTGCCATGCCTGCCGTAAGCAGTAGTGAAAGCAGGAAGACGATGGTACTGAACCAGCTGCCTGTAAGCGCGAAGTAGTGGGCA
Organism: uncultured Bacteroidales bacterium; assembly: GCA_902778625.1. Lineage (GTDB taxonomy): Bacteria > Bacteroidota > Bacteroidia > Bacteroidales > Bacteroidaceae > Physcousia. The sequence continues at coordinate 145,928 of CACYYM010000001.1, read as the reverse complement.
ATGAGCGGGCTCGCGCTGGCAACGAGCAAGGCCATCGTTGTCTCATAGTGCACGGGCTGCAGCACGAGGAACGCCGTCAAGAGCACTGTTTGCGATGCATAAATGTAGAGAAACATGCGGACGCGTATCTTGTCGTCGTAGTTCGTGTTGAGGTAGTGCAGGATGCTAATGAGGCTGAGGAAAGCGACGACGCCTGCAGAGACTTGGCAGACGAAGGGCATCGATGTAATCGCCTCGACAGAAGGCATTTCCGCCTGAGCCATATCAGTCAGCCTTGCGACGAAACTTTCCATATTTCCCGTTACAAAACTCCAAATGGCGTAGCACCAATAAGGTACTGCGAGACCGAGTATGCCTGCCCAGAACGTGCGGGAAGTCATCGAACGCAAGAAGACGATAAGGTACAGAAAGAAGGGTATCGCCATCGGCAGCATGATGGGCGCGAAGAAGCTGCCCAGGCTGAGCATCAGGAAGCTGTGGAAGGCGTAGGCTTGCGGGCGGTGACGTTGGTAGCAACGGAACAGCAGGAAATAGCTTGCACAAAGGAATGCGGCTGCAGCAAGCGGCTTGCCCAGGGGATGCATGAAGGCGAGGCTGGCAGCCATGATGAGCCAGACGCACGACATCATACGGGTGCGAATGCGGATGATGTGCTGCCGAGCGTTCGTTTCCATCACGACGTAGGTCGTCAGCAAGCAGAGTGCCAGCCCCAGGGCGTGCGGTATGGTGAAAGCCTGTTGTGGCAGCCACCACATCGCGATTGCCGCTGCGACACAGAAAGGCAAGGTGAAGACGCTTCCTGCAATTCTGTTCTGGAGCCTGTTGTGCTTCAAGGCATTAAGTTTGGTTAAAGGTCTGCGCCGATGTCTCTGCGGAAGTTTTTGCCCTGGAAGGTTATCAGTTTAGCGTTGGCGAAGCTCTTCTGCAGGGCCTCCTCTTTGTCTTTGCCATAACTGCTGACGGCAATGACGCGTCCGCCGTTCGTCACAAGTTTACCGTCCTTGATGGCTGTGCCGGCGTGGAAGACAATGCTGCCCCAGACGTCTTCGATGCCCGTGATGGCAAAGCCCTTCTCGTACTTGCCCGGATAGCCGCCACTGACAAGCATGATGCAGACGGCAGCTCGCTCGTCGAAGGCAATTTCCTTTTCTGCAAGCGTGCCCGTTGCAACGCCTTCGAAGAGGTCCACAATATCACTCTTGAGGCGCAGCATTACAGTTTCCGTCTCCGGGTCACCCATGCGGACATTGTACTCGATGACCTTCGGGTCGCCGCCCACGTTGATGAGGCCGAAGAAGATGAAGCCTTTGTAGTCGATGCCTTCTGCTTTGAGGCCTTCGACTGTTGGGCGTATGATGCGGTCCTCCACCTTCTTCATCCATGTCTCGTCTGCAAAGGGAACAGGGCTCACGCTGCCCATGCCGCCGGTGTTCAGGCCTGTGTCGCCTTCACCGATGCGCTTGTAGTCTTTTGCTTCCGGCAAGATTTTGTAGCTGTTGCCGTCTGTGAGAACGAAGACGCTGCATTCGATGCCGTCCAGGAACTCCTCGATGACGACACGACTGCTTGCACCGCCAAACATGCCGCCGAGCATTTCGCCGAGCTCTTTCTCAGCCTCTTCAAGCGTAGGCAGAATGAGGACGCCCTTGCCGGCACACAGTCCGTCGGCTTTCAGGACGTAGGGTGGCTGCAGAGTTTTGAGGAAGGAGATGCCTTCCTCCATGGTTGCTTGGGTAAACGTCCTGTAGGCCGCCGTCGGAATGCCGTGCCGTTGCATGAAACCTTTCGCGAAGTCCTTGCTGCCCTCGAGCACCGCGCCTTGCTTGCTCGGTCCGATGACGGGGATTCCACTTAGCTCGGCATCGTTCTTGAAGAAGTCGTAGATGCCTTTTACCAACGGGTCTTCGGGCCCTACGACCAGCATCTGTATCTGCTTTTCAAGGCAGAACTTCTTGATGCCCTCAAAGTCGTCGGCTTTTATATTGACGTTTTCGCCCACTTCCGCTGTGCCAGCGTTGCCGGGAGCAATGTAGAGATTTTTGCACTTATCGCTTTGACTGATCTTCCAGGCAAGCGCGTGTTCACGCCCGCCGCTGCCTAAGAGGAGAATGCGAAGTCCGTCTCCCTGATTTCCCTCAAAAGAAGAGGATGATTTTCCGTTGTTTGTCATATTTTTTCTGTGCTTTTTCGGGTGATTTCGTAAGTCGTTGTTTTTCAAGTGGAACGCTGAGTCGTCAAACGCCGCCTGCGGAGATGGCAATCCCCGCGTGCGGCGATGGCCATTTCCGCGTGCGGCGTTTGCAATTTCCGCACGCGGCGTTTAGGAACTCCCCCTTAGGGTGTCGTATTTATTGTCAGCGGTTTCAGGTAATCTTCAAAGTACTGCGTAATCCTTTCGTGCAGGTGGACGCTCTTATGCCCTGCCATGTTGTGGCCTTCGCCTGGATAAACGAAGAAGTCGGGCTGCGTGCCGGCCTCGGCACAAGCGTTGAGGAACTGCAGGCTGTGTTGTGGTACGCAGGTCGGGTCGTTCATGCCGATGATGATCTGCAGTTTGCCTTTCAGGTTCTTTGCCTTGCCTATGCAGCTCGTCTGCTCGTAGCCCTCGGGGTTCTGCTGAGGTGTGTCCATGTAGCGTTCGCCGTACATCACCTCGTACCACTTCCAGTCGATGACCGGACCGCCTGCCACGCCCACCTTGAACGCGTCGGGATAGGTCGTCATCAGTGATGTGGTCATGAAGCCGCCGTAGCTCCAGCCGTGTACGCCCAAGCGGTTGCTATCGACGTAAGGTAGCGAATGCAGGAACTCGACGCCCTTCATTTGGTCTTTCATTTCTTCCTGACCGAGGTGGCGGAACGTCACTTGCTCGAAGTCCCTGCCTCTGTCTTCGCTTCCACGATTGTCGAGGATGAAAAGGATGTAGCCCTTCTGTGCCATGTAGGTTTCCCAGGAGCGCGAGCCCCAGTGCCACGAGGCCTCTACATTATGGGCGTGCGGGCCGCCATAGACATAGACGACGGTCGGGTACTTCTTCGAGGCGTCGAAGTCCATCGGCTTGACCATGCGCCAATAGAGCGTTGTCTGGCCATCGGCGGCGAGAATTGTGCCCTGTTCGAAAATGGGCTGATACCAACCTTCCCACGGGTCTTTTGCCGTCCTTTGCAACGACTGCTTGCCGCTCTTCGTGTCGGTAACGGCACAGGCGCGCGGCACGGTCGGTTCCTGCCAAGTATCGATGAGGTAGCGCCCGTTGGCAGAGAGCTGAGCGGAGTGGCAGCCGCGGCCGTTGTCGAGCAGTGTGCGCTTCTTTGTCTTCAGGTCGAGTCGGTAGATGTTGCGTTGCAAATCGCCTGCTTCCTTAGTGATGATGATGGCACTCTTCGTGGCCGGGCAGAAGCCGACGAGCTCCTTGACAACCCACTTTCCGCTGGTGAGTTGCCCGAGCTCCTTGCCGTTGATGTCCATCAGATACAGGTGCTTGAAGCCGTCCCGCCAGCTCCAATAGATGAACTTCGTGTCGTCCCAAGGCAGGAAGGTGATGGGGTGGAGCGGTTCGACGTACTTGTCGGAGCTTTCTTCGCGCAGAGTCTTGAGCTTGCGGCCTGTTACGGTGTCGTAGGCGTCGAGCGTCGTGTGGTTCTGGTCGCGGTTGAGCTCGTAGAGATAGAGCGTCTTGCCATCCGGTGCCCAGGCGATGTTGGTGAAGTATCTGTCAGTAGGATCGCCCAGGTCGAGGTAGATGGTCTTGCCCGTTTGGAGCGAGAAGATGCCGACCGTCACTTTGTGCGAGGTCATTCCGGCCATCGGGTACTTGTCCGGAGCAAGCGTCGCCTCCCGTTCGAAAGTGTTGACCTGCGGATAATCCGCCACCATGCTTTGGTCCATGCGATAGAACGCGAGCAGCTGTCCGTCGGGGCTCCAGAAGGTTCCCTTGTAGATGCCGAACTCGTCCCTGTGCACGCTTTGGCCATACACAATTTCGCGCGAGCCATCGGAGGACAACTGAAATTCTTTTCCGTCTGCGTCGGCAACCCACAGGTTGTTGTCCTTCAGGAAAGCCACCGCGCCGGAAGCCTTGCAGTACTCAAGCTCGCCCTTATGCCTCGAACGCTTGTTGGCATCGAGGTCAACGGTCTCGCCGTCGATGGCCTTGCCCGTCTTTGCATCTATCACGCTCGCCGGCTTCGAAGCTGCATCGATGAGTCGGTCGCCGTCCCATCGCAACTGCCATCGTTCGGGGTAGAACTGCGAAGCGTTCTTGCCGCCGAAGTTGAGCTCTTCGAGTGTGAAGAGTTTTTGTGCGAAGAGAGAACCGGTTGTTGTGAGCATAATGAGCGAGAGGGTGAGGTATTTAATCTTCATCGTCATAGCGTTTCTTACCATATTTCTTATTGTTCTTATTCTTGTCGTACGACTTGCGGTCGCTGCGGAAATCCTTGCGGTCGCTGCCTCGGAACTCCTTGCGTTCGCCTCTGGATTCCTTGCGGAAGTCGCCTTTCTTGCTGTCTCTGCGATAGTCTTCGCGGTCCTTCTTGCGGGTGAAACGCTCGCGAGGATCGTCCTCGAGGCGTTCCTTGAAGTCGCGGTGCTGCTTGAATCGTTTGCGATCTGCCATCATGCGACGCTCCTGAGCGGTCTTGATGTCGCCGCCTCCGGCACGCATGTCGTTGAATTTTCCGCTAAATATCTGGTACTTGCGGAGTTCGCACTCGAGGCTTCCGTTGTAGAGCGGTGTGCGGAGCGACGGCTTGAGGCCTATCTGGTCGAAGCATTCCTCGCGATAGCTGAGCACCCACGCGTCGCCTCCCGTAAAGTCGTGTTTGAACTTGCTGCCAATCATCTTGTACAAGCCCAAGAGGTCGGGTGCCGAGATGCGTTCGCCGTATGGGGGATTTGTGATGATGATGCTCTTCTCTGCGGGCTGCTTGAAGTCGGCAAAGTCCTGTTGGGCAATGGTAATCTCCTTGCTCAGGCCGGCTGCCTTGACGTTTGTTGTGGCGATGGCGACCGCGTTCCGATTGATGTCGTAGCCATAGATGTGGTGTTCGAACGCGTGCTCTCTCGATTCATCCTCATAGATGCTGTCGAAGAGTTCCTGGTCGAAGTCGGGCCACTTCTCGAAGGCATATTCCTTGCGATACACGCCAGGTGCGATGCCGCGGGCTATCAAAGCGGCCTCGATGGCTATGGTTCCGCTGCCACACATCGGGTCGATGAGGTCGCATTCGCCCTTCCAACCGGTCAACATGATAATGCCGGCTGCCAGGACTTCGTTGAGGGGAGCTTCCACCGTCTCTTGCCTGTAGCCACGACGATGCAGGCTTTCTCCGCTGGTGTCGAGTGACAGAGTGCAGTCATACTCAGCGATGTGTATGTGGAGCTGCAGGTCGGGATTGGTGACGCGGATGTTCGGGCGTTCTCCTGTCCGCTCCCGCATTTGGTCAACTATCGCGTCTTTAACCTTGTATGCCACAAACTTAGAGTGCCGAAACTCGTTGCTGAAGACCACGCTGTCCACTGCGAAAGTCGTCTCGTTGGTCAGGTAGTTTGTCCAGTCGATTTGTTGAATGGCATCATACACCTCGTCGGCCGAGGTGGCATGGAAGTGCTTGATGGGCATAAGTATGCGGATGGCCGTGCGAAGTTGGAAGTTCGCGCGATAAAGCAGCTCCTTGTTGCCTGTAAAGGACACCATTCGGCGTCCTATCTGTATGTTGTTTGCACCGAGGTCTATCAACTCCGTTGCCAACACTGTCTCAAGGCCTTGGAAGGTCTTGGCTATCATTTCGAACTCTTCTCCGGCATTGCTTGCGGGAGTCTTCCACTTGGGATTTTCCATCTATAAGTGTTGCTTAACTTTAAACTTTCAACTATAAACTATCAACTTTATCACAGGCATCCCCAGTCTTCAGGCCGCACCAGTTGGCTCTTTCGCTTTTTGGCTTGGACGATTTGCTCGCCTGGCTTGGTGCTTTCGGTTACCCAAACGTTGCCGCCTATCACGGTGCCTTTGGCGAGGGTGATGCGGCCGAGCACCGTCGCATTACTGTAGACGATGACATTATCCTCGAGAATCGGGTGACGGGGAATGCCTTTGACGGGATTGCCGTCGTCGTCGAGCGTGAAGCTCTTTGCACCAAGCGTAACGCCCTGATACAGTTTGACATAGTTGCCGATGATGCAGGTGGCTCCGATCACCACGCCGGTTCCGTGGTCGATGGTAAAGTGATGACCGATCTTGGCACCCGGATGTATGTCGATTCCCGTTTCGCTGTGGGCCATTTCGGTAATGATGCGAGGTATCAAGGGCACGCCCAAGAGCAATAATTCATGGGCAATCCGGTAGCAGGTAAGTGCCTTGATGACAGGATAGCAACTGATAATCTCACCATACGAATCGGCAGCCGGGTCGCCGTTGTAGGCTGCTTCGACATCGGTGGCCAGTATCTGGCGCAGTTCTGGCAGCCAGGCGATGAACTCGCCGGTAATCGTCTGTGCCTTTTCGGTGAGTTTGCACGTCTCCACCGGCTCGGTTCTTTGGAAACAGAGGCCTGCCAAAACCTGTTGCGTGAGCAGGTGGCTAAGGCGGTCCAGGCTGACGCCGATGTGATAGGGGAGTGTTTCACGACTGAGGAGGGACTTGCCGTAGAAGCCGGGGAACAGGATGGCACGGCAAAGGTCGATAATTTCAGCCAGTGCAGGGGCTGATGGAAGTGGGTCGCCCTCGCTGACTTCGCGGAAAAGGCCGTGCAGCGATTCGGGCTCCGAGAGCTGGCTGACGGTCTGCTTCAGCTGCTCGTTGAGTTCGTTTGGACTCATGGCTTTGAGTGCTTTACAATAAATAATGGTGCAAAGGTACACATTATAATTCAAAATTCAAAATACAATATTATAAATTATAATATGTGTGCGCAAAAACATCTCAGGCCGAGTTTCCCGACTTCAAAGGGTGTGTCGCAAAACTTCGCAGGCGAGGTTCATTATACATACATGTATCTACGATTATACATACATGTATCTATAATTATACATACATGTATCTATAACGAACGCGGCACGCTGAGTTGAGCAACTCAATGTGTTGGGATGGGTGAAACCGCGTTTTGTGCGGGGCGGAAGAGCGTTTGGAAAGGGGTGAGGAGGCGTGCGGGAAGAGCTGGCGTCACTTGATGAACTTGCGACCGGACTGAATGTAGATGCCCGACTTCAATTGAAGATTAGATTCTGACGAATGGGCATCTTTTATGAGGCGGCCAGACAGGTCATAGAGAACGCCGTTTGTCGAGGTGGAAATCGCCTTTGGACAAGTGATTCCGGTGGCATCTTCGTCTTCCAGAAGACCGAGTGAAACGAGCTTTCCGAACATTCTCTGAGCAGCGTCGAGACAGCCTTCGGCATTGAAGTGCAAGTTGTCTGAGCCCAGTTTGCAGTCGCTCATATCGACGACGTGGAAGTTCGCGTCCTCCTGTTCCAACTGCCAGAGAGCCTGCTCCACTACAGCGTTGTACTGCGTGCTGCTGCGGTTGACGGTGCCCGCGATGAAGGGCAGCGTGGCGTAGCGCTCGTCGCCAGTCTTGCCGACAAGAAAGGAACGCAGGTACGCGACGAGTTGCTTGAGGTTGTCGTGATAGTCGGCAGCCTGACTTCGGTCCGATTCGCCTTGATGCCACATGATGCATTGTATGCGATAACCCTCGTCGAGTTGGCTCAAGACGTTGTCGATGCAAAGCCCTATGTTCTGCGTAAATTCCAAAGCCAACGAGTGGCCGCTGCGAGGTGAGGCTGTCGCGAGCCATTCGGGAGCAGCGTTCCACCAGAGGTCTCCCGAGCTGGAACACCTCGTGTCAATCGCTGTGCCGCCTCGGCTCTCCTTGATGACGAAGAAGCGCTGCCTTAGGCTCTCCTCGATGAGGTGGTAGACGATGCCGTCGAAGCCGCAGCGCGAGAGCGAATTGTTATCGGTGTAAGGCATATAAGGCTGCAGCTTGCCGCCAAACATCTGCCAGGCCGCGTCCGTTCCATTCGCGTAGCTCCAGTAGCAGAAGCGGCTTCCGTTGGTCGCGTAGTCTTGGATATATTGCGGCATCGTGCTGATAGAAGGACGTCCGTCGGCGTTGCTCTGGCCGGCCATGAGGAAGACTTTTCGGGGCGGGAACGTGTAATCGGGCTGCAAGGCGCCGCAGACGATGCAGTGTCCTTTCTCGTATGTGTGGCCCTGAACCGTGAGACCTTCGTCCTCGTTCGAGAAGAAAGATTCGCCGTCAATTAAGGTCCCGTCGCAGTTCGCCTTGCCGCAAAGGAAGACTCTTGCAGACTCTCCGAAGGGCAGAGGCGCTTCATCTATGCCAATCGTCTGCCTCCAAACGTCGGCATTCTGCCCTTGCGAGAGCCAGTAGCAAAGCTCGCCGCTCGACAGAGGCGCGCTGGTAATCCAGTCATTCTTAAGCCCTTGTGTGTACGTCGAATTGTTGTAGAGCTCGAAGAGGTTGCGTATGACGGACGAGCCGCCGTGGCGAACCATGTTGCGCTTGCTGCCGTCGAGTCCCATGAGGCGTGCCGTGTTGTAGCAGTTCTCAACGAGAGAACCGCTGTTGTCGCCAAGCCATCCGGCTATCGTAGCAGACTCTCCCGAGCCGCGCACAATGCCTTTGTTGACGCAATTGCGAATGTGGATGGCAGGATGAGGACTCATGCTTCCCCCGAGAATGCCGCCGACAGCGGTGCTGGTGCCTGTGATGTTGGCTTCGTTGATGCAGTTTTCGATAACGATGGCCGTGCTGCCCGTGGTCTGGGCAAACGCTGCAATGCCGCCCACACGCTGTTTTCCTTTGATGGCACACGACTTGTCGATGACGAGATTGCTGATGGTCGTGCCGCCGCCGCGCAGTCCGCCAAAGAAGCCCTGCAGGTCCTTCGAGTTCTGCAGCTTGAGGTTCAGGATGCGATGGCCCTGCCCGTCGAACTTGCCGTTGAACTTCGTGCCCTCGCTCACCCCGATGGGGGTGTGCGTGACACCCGTGAAGTCAATGTCGTCCACCATCTTTCCCCAGAGGAAGATGTTGTTGCCGCCCTGGTTGACCTGCGCCGCGAACCACTCCACGTTGCCTGCGTTGCTGAGCAGATACCAGCCTTCCTGCAACTCGGCAGGCTGGTAGGGCTCGCTGCAATCACTGTCTGTGCAGATGCCCTGCTCGTTGTAATTGTGTGCAGATGCTGGCTGCAGAATCGCGAAAAAGCCGATGAAAACGGCCAAAATTGACTTGATGCGAAGTGGCATAACGTTTTTTGTTTGCTTATTCATCTGCAAAGATACAACAAATTGTCGAGCTTGCAAGGCAAGAAAAGAAAAAGAAGCATAAAAACATGAAGAGCCGCAACGCTGACTTTGCAACGCTGCGGCTCTTACTTATCCACAAGAGTTAAGCTAAATGCTTATTTTTGTTCGGGCTCTTCCACAATGTTCTTGCCTTTGGTGAGGTAAGCCGTGGGAGCAGCTACGAAGATAGAAGACAGCGTACCGAATACGACACCCAGAATCATTGCGAAGGCGAAGCTGCGGATGCTGGCACCGCCAAGGCAGAAGATAACTGCAAGTACGATGAACGTAGATACAGAGGTGTTGATGGTACGGTTCAAAGTGCTGTTCAGAGAAGTATTGAACAGTTCCTGCTTGTCGCGCTTCGGGTGCAAGTGGAGGAACTCACGGATGCGGTCGAACACCACCACCTTGTCGTTGATTGAATAACCGATGGCGGTCAGCACTGCACCGATGAACGTCTGGTCAATCTCAAGTGAGAACGGCATCCAACCCCAGCAGATACTGTACATACCGAGGATTAGGATGATGTCCACAATCAGTGCGGTGATAGCACCGATAGAGAACGACAGGTTGCGGAAGCGGATGAAGATGTAGATGAAGATGGCGATAAAGGCCAGGATGACGCTCCAGATAGCACCCTTTGTGATGTCGGATGCAACGGAGGGGCCTACCTTTTGGCTGCTGATGATAGAGCCGCCAGCACGTTCGTCGCGGTTGATGAAGTTCTCCAGAGTAAGGTCGCTTGCCAGCAGATTGCCGCTCTTGAGTACCTCGAACAGCTTCTGTTCAATCTCGCTGTCCACTTCAATACCGTCCTCTTCAATGCGATAGTTTGTTGAGATACGGATGGTCTTGCCCTCGGTACCGAGTGCGATGGCGCTCGTGTTGCTCTCGGGGAATGCCTCAGCCAGCAAGCCACGAACGGTTTCGGGCTGTACTTCATTCTCGAACATCACAACGAAGTTGCGACCGCCGGTGAAGTCGATACTCTTGCTGAAGCCACGAGTGAGCATGAAGGCGATACTGATGACAGCCAACGTGCCGAAGATAGCGAAGCTCTTCTTGTATTGGCTCATGAACTTGAAGTTGGGGTTCTGGAACGAGATCTTGTCGCCAATCGCGGTGCGGAAGGTGAGGTTGAGCCACTTGTCCTTGTCCATTACCTGTGCGTAAACGACACGTGTCAGGAACACTGCGGTGAAGAAGCTGACGCAGATACCAATCAGCAAGGTCGTTGCGAAGCCACGGATAGGACCTGTGCCGAAGTAGTACAGGATGATGGCCGTAATGACAGACGTCAAGTTAGAGTCGAAGATGGCGCTAAAGGCGTTGCTGTAACCAGCAGAAAGAGCCTCGCGTACCTTCTTGCCTGCCTTCATTTCTTCCTTTGTACGTTCGTAGATGAGCACGTTAGCATCGACAGCCATACCGAGCGACAGCACCATACCTGCGATACCGCTCATGGTCAGGGCTGCCTGGAAACTTGTCAGGATGCCGACCGTGAAGAAGAGGTTCAAGATAAGAGCGCAGTTTGCAACCATGCCAGGAATGAAGCCGTACATCGTGATCATGTAGACCATCAAGATGACAAATGCGATAACACAGCTCCAGATGCCTTGACGGATAGACTCTGCACCGAGAGAAGGGCCAACGATTTCCTCGCTGACAATCTTTGCGGGAGCAGGCATCTTACCTGACTTCAGTACGTTTGCAAGGTCGCGAGTGTCTTCTGCTGTAAAGTGACCGGTAATCTCGGAGTTGCCGCCGGTAATCTCGCTCTGTACGGTGGGAGCACTGTAAACGTTATCATCGAGGACGATGGCAACGCTGCGCTTGAGGTTAGCCTTTGTGAGGGCAGCCCAACGACGTGCACCGTCGACATTCATCTTCATGCTGACGCAAGGCATGCCGCGCTGGTCGTAAGAGTCGCTGGCGTCGGTCACTACATCGCCCTCGAGAGGAGCACGACCGTTGCGCTCGGTAACCTTGATAGCGTATAATTCATAAACGTTTGCGCTGGCACCTTCGCCCATGCCCTTCACGCCCCACTTGAGGCGAAGGTCAGAGGGGAGCACTTCCTTAGCCTCGGGAGAAGCGAGGAGCTCGTCGATGTCTGCCATATCGCGCTTGCTGGCAAAGCCAACTACGCAACCGTAAGCGCCCTGTGCAAGCTGCAAGCGGCTCAGCAAGGGGTGTTGCTTGTGGAGCTTTTCGATGTCGGCTGCAGAAGCATTGGCGTCGGCAACTGTCTCGTCGTTGTTCTCGGCAACGGCAGAAGCGAGGTCGGCAGCAGCTTTTGTAGTGTCGGCAGGAACTTCAACTTTCTGTTCGTCGGTATGAGCTACAGCCTCTTCTGTAGAGTCTGCAGAAGCCTCGTCCTTGATGCCACTCAGTGCAGCAGCAAGTTTTGTGTCGAGGTTAACGAGGAAAGGCACGATTTCCTGAGTGTTGTAGGTCTCCCAGAACTCGAGGTTAGCGCTGCCCTGCAAGAGCTTACGTACACGTTCGGGTTCCTTGACGCCGGGCATTTCGACCATGATGCGGCCTTCCTGTCCTTCGAGGGCCTGGATGTTAGGCTGTACGACACCGAATCGGTCGATACGTGTGCGGAGCACGTTGTAGGAGTTGTCGATGGCGCTCTTTACCTCTGCGCGCAGCACGCTTTCGACTTCTTTGTCGGTGCTCTTTGTTGTCACCTTGTCGCGCAGTTGCTGTGTGGCGAAGAGTTCGGCGAGAGCCTTGTTGGGCTCCAGTGCCTTGTAGTCCTTGATGAATAATGTGATGAAGTCACTTTGGCTGTTTGCAGCCTCCTTTGTGGCCTGTTCTACGGCCTTGCGGAAGTTTTCGTCGGTCTCCTCCTTGTGGTCGGCGAGTGCCTTGACGACGTCGGGCACGCTGACTTCGAGGATGACGTTCATGCCGCCCTTGAGATCAAGACCCAGGCCAATGCCCATCTCGCGGCATTCCTTCAATGTCCAGACATTGCAGTACACCTTGTTGTTGAGCAGTGAGTCCATGTAGCGGTCGGCAGCAGCCTGGCCTTCTGTCTCTGCGAGTGCCGCAACTTTGTTCTCGAAGTGATTGGTCACGACGGAGAAGCTCAGATAGAAGAGGCAGACGAGTGTCAGCAGAACCGCGAAAACCTTTACAAATCCTTTGTTTTGCATTGTTAGTAATTATTTAATGTTTTGTTTAATTATTTTCCGTTTTTGGCATAATAGCGTGCAAAGATACGACTTTTTCCTTAAACAGCGAGCAAAAGAGGCATTTTTTTCTGCTTAACGTGACTTTTAGCGTTCTTTTTTGCTCAATCGGACAATGAGAGGGTAGTGGTCGGAGGACGAAACGGCGCGATCGATGCGACACGAGGTGCAGTTCCAGTCGTCGGAATAAAAGAGGTGATCAATGCGCACAGGGAAGGAGCGCCTGGAGTATGTGAAGCCCGGCCCGTTGCCTGCTTCCCTGTAGGCTGATGTGAGATGGTGGGCGAAGCGTTGATAGACGTAGGAGATGGGTGTGTCGTTGAGGTCGCCGCATACGATTGTGGGGTAGTCGGCGTTGCGTTTGATGTGGGCGCAGATGCTGTCTGCCTGTGCGCCTCGGTAGGCTGCGGCTTCGCTCAGTTTGCCCATGAGCATTTGCGAACTATTGCGGATGGACTCGCGGTTCGGGTCGATGATGGTGTTGGTGTATTCGTCTTTCTCTTCTGGGCTGAGGTGATTGCTTTCGAGGTGGTTGTTGACGATGAACAGGCTGTCGCCGTTGCAGTCAATCCAGCAGGCGAAGCTGTGGTTGGAGCGCGAAGGAAAGTCGATGTGTATGGTGTCGCTGAGGAATGGGAACTTGGAGAGTATGGCGTTGTTGCTGGCCTGTAGTGTGTGGTAGGGTGTGGAGTCGAGCCAGGCCTTAGCCTTTGGTTTGCTGAGGACGCGTAGTCCGATCTCTTGCAGGCAGATGATGTCGGCGTCGGCTGTATTGAGAAATTGAATGAGGTGGTCTTCTTGCTCTTCTGTTGTGGCTTTCCCGGCATTGTATGTGATGATGGTGATGGTGCTGTCGGTGTCCGGATTGCTGCTGAAGTGGATGGGGCAGTAGTCGAGGATGTAGCCGCCTATGACGAGCGCTCCTGCGATGGGCACCCAGGCGAGCCGGGCCTTGAAGAGGAGCCAGAAGATGACGAAGAGGAGGTCGACGGCGAGGAAGACGGGGAAGGCGAGTGTCAGCAGCGAGAGGCGCGGGAAGACGTTGGGCGAGACGAATGTCAGGGCGACGCAGAGCCACATCAGCACGATGGTGCAGAGGTTGGCGCCGAGGAAGAGGCTGATTGAGAAGCGCTTCAGCATGACTATTTCCTTGTGATGTCGAAGAGGCGCCGTTTCTCTTCTGCTGTGAGGCCTTCGTAGCCGTTCTTTTTCACTTTGTCGAGGATGCGGTTGAGCTCTTCCTCCTGTTCTTTCTTCTGTTGCCGGTAGGCTGCTTCTTGCCCGTATCGGCCGCCGTAGGTGACGTCGATGTGCGGTTCTTTTTTCTTAAAGAGGGATGAGAACCAGTTGCGGAAGCCGTTCCACGAATCGTCCCTTGGCCCGTAGCTTCTGTAGCCGCCGTTGCTACCGTTGCCTCCGCCTCTGCGCCAGTAGATGATGAGTAGCAGTCCGACGAGCATACCGCCGAGGTGTGCCATATGTGCCACGCCGTCGCTGCTCTGTGAGAGGGCGGAGAGGAGTTCGATGATGGCATAGCCTACGACGAAGTATTTCGCCTTGATGGGCACGGGAATGGGGAAGATGAACAGTCGTTCGTTGGGGAAGGTGACACCGAAGGCAAGCAGGATGCCATAGACAGCACCGGATGCGCCGACGGTGTTCCAGCGGTTGAGATAATCAGCCATCGGAACGAGGACTCCGCCAAGGTTGGCTTGTTCGTAGGCGGCATAGCCGTAGTACCAGTACTCAGCCATCTGCACTATCTCCTGCATGAGTCCTGCTCCGAGTCCGCAGGTAAGGTAGTAGAAGAGGAAGCGGTTACGGCCCATCGTTTGCTCGATGATGCGTCCGAACATCCAGACGGCGAACATGTTGAAGAAGAGGTGCTGCCAGCTGGCGTGCATGAACATGTAGGTGAAGAGTTGCCAGGGGCGGAAGTTGCTGGCCAGCAGGAAATGCAAGCCGAAGAGCTCATCGAAGTCGATGCCGTGCGAGCGGAAAGCGAGGCTTGCGAAGAAGCACAGCACGTTGATGATGAGCAGGTTTTTCGTTACAGGAGGTATTGAGTTCATCGTATTACGTCGAATATTTATTAATTTGCGTGCAAAGGTACGAAAAATAGGCTGAATATCGGGGCAAAACGGGCATTATATAAAGTTTTTTCACTATTTATTGCATTTTTTTGCGGAAAAGCTTTGCGGTTAGGCTAACTTTCGCTAAATTTGTCATGCAAATGTGCAATAAACAGTGTATTAAATAACCTAATTACAAACAACTTAACATTTATCTTATGAACAAGACTGAATTAGTAGCCAAGATCGCTGAGGGCGCTGGCTTGAGCAAGGTTGATGCAAAGAAGGCTCTGGACGCAACTCTGGAGGCTATCAAGAAGGCCGTTAAGAAGAGTGAAAAGGTTGCTCTCGTTGGCTTCGGTACATTTGACGTAACAAAGCGTAAGGCTCGTAAGGGCATCAACCCCGCTACAAAGAAGGCTATCACCATTCCTGCTAAGAAGGTGGTTAAGTTCAAAGCTGGTAAGGAGCTTGCTTTCTAAATTGAAGCAACTTACAGTTGAGACAGCCTCTCCGCAATTCGGAGAGGCTTTTTTTGTGCCTTTCCAAAAACAGGAGGAAAGGCTTTTTTGTGCTGCAACAGGAACGCCGCGTGGGGAGATTTCAAACGCCGCGTGCGGGGATTGCCATCGCCGCACGCGGAAATGGTCATCGCCCCACGCGGCGTTTCCAAACGCGCGAGCGTGCGCGCATCACCTGCGCACACTAAAATATATATAATGTGTAAGAAAAAATTTTGCTCCCGAGTGCAAAAAAGTCGGCTTCAGGGGTTAACAAAAAGGGGGGTGCCGAGTATATAAAGACAGAAGCGCTTCTGAAAAACACGAATCTTTAACCCTTAATCATTAACTTTAATCTTTAACCTTAAAAGTTTATTACTATGATTAACTACAGTATCGCAATCCAAAGCACCAAGCCCGGCACAAAGAAGGCTGAAATCACCGAGACAAAGGCATATGGCGTCGCTCAGGTCGCTGAAGTTATCGACATCAACGCTTTTGCAAAGCACATCGCCAATCATGGCTGCGTCTATAGCAAGGGCGACATAGTCGGCCTGCTCACCATCGCTGTTGGCTGCCTGCGCGAACTCATGCTTGAGGGCAAGCGCGTCAAGCTCGGAGACCTCGGCGACTTCCAGCCACGCCTCAAGACCGAAGGCGCTGAGACGACCGAAGACTTCAACATCGGCAACATCAAGGCCGTCAACGTCGGATGGACGCCCGGCAAGGAGTTCGAGAACCTCCGAGGCGAAGCAACCTTCCAGCTCGTGCCTAGCCGAAAGATGGCAGCCGACGCCATCGAAGTCATCAAAAATACCGACACCATCCACGGACTCGAGTAGAAATCTTGAAGCCCCTATGGTAAGAGGAATGAGAAACTGCAACCCGCTGAACATCCGGCGGGTTGCTGCTACCCGATGGCGAGGGCAAACGCCGCTGCAGACCGACAGCAGGTATGTGCAGTTCGAAGCCGTAGAGTGGGGACTGCGTGCCGCCTTCTGCATCTTCCGCACATACGCACGCCGATATGGCGCTGTCTGCATCAGAGACATCGTCCGCCGATGGGCACCGACTTCCGAGAACAACACCGAGCAGTACATTCGCAACGTCTGCCTCTGGACAGGACTGGGCGGCAACGAACGCCTCACCGAATACGACTGGCCACAACTCGTCAAGGCTATGGCGCGCCAGGAATGCGGCGTCGTGCTCCGCGACCAGACTGTCGTCAGAGGATTCTGCCTTTACAAACTCTATTAACTGAGAAGATACAGTTAACGTACTTAATCATTAATCCACAAACCCGAAAACTAAAGAAACAAATCATGAAAAAACTGAACTTCATCGAGCTCGCGGCAAAGGTTTTAGTAGCCGCACTCACCGCTTTCCTCACAGCCCTGACCACCACCTCGTGCATGGGATGCGGGCCGCTGTGAACAAAAAAGCCTCCCCGTCGGCGGGGAGGCTTTTTCTTGTTTAGAAGAGCCTGTAGGAAAACGTTACGGAAGCGTTCGGATAGACCTTGAAATTCTTCACCTTGTGCACCATGTCGCCAACCTTACCAGGGATGTCCTCCACGTCGTGGAGCAAATCGACCTGCTGCAGGGGCTTGTCGACCACGTAGTCCGTCCAGTCGGCATTCGGGCGAAGAATGTCGAACACGTAGTTGTCGATGTCAATCTTGCTCTCGTCAATCTTGTAAACATTGTCCACATATACGTGCGACTTTCCGCAGAGGAACAGCACACCGGCATCGACGTTCAGGTTCCAACGCTTGTCCTTCGACAGATGCGTGTTGTAGCCAAGGCCCAGGTAAGGGCGGAAGTTGCCCAGCTGCATCTCGGCCTTTGCCACACCGCCTGCGCCGGGCACCATGATGGCCTTGTCGCCGTCGGCAAAATGCCCCAGAGGAATACCGGCTACGCCGTTGTTGTAGAACAAATCGTCGAGCTTCTCGTGGTAATTGCCCGCTATGCCATTCTGGCAGTAGCGCACGTAGAGGTCGTTGTAGGCCGTCACCCCTTCCAGCAGCAGCGTCTCCTTGTCCTGGTTGTGCGCCTTGCCGCTCGTAGAAGGGCCTACGAAGAAACCGGCCGTGAAGCTCCAGTGCTTGTTGTTCTTGAAGGGCAGAACGTCCACCAGGAACTTGAACTGATGCACGTTGGGCTTCATGTTCATCGTCACCCTGTCCTTGAGTTCCACGTTTCGGAACTTGTCGAACAGCGCTTTGTACTCGCTGAACTTCGGGTCGGAGAGGTCAACTCCCACTTCTTGCAGCTTCTGGTCGACGTCGATGGTGTTCATCTTGTCGATGAACCGCTGGATGCTGCCACCGCGCGTCTCGATCTTGAAATCGGACGTGAATTTGATGCTCGGCATATATTCGTATCCTGCGCGGATGCGAACATAGTCGCCCACAGGCATCGCCACATCAATGCCAATGCCCACGGTGCCCACGTTCACGCCGACATCCATGTGGTTCAGGATATTCTTCTCTGCTAGGCGGGAAAAGAATGCAGACCTCTCTCCTGCCTCGTTCTGAGCAACTGCAACTGTCGTCAGCGATAGTGCAAATAGACATATGCCAAACTTCTTCATCATGCGAAAGTCTTATGTATATATTATAATAATGTAGATGGTCTTTTATGGCTCTTTATTTGACGACAACCTTCACGCCGCCTACTACGTACACGCCAGCCGGCAGGCCCTGTACGCTATTCGTCGCACGCAATTGCATGCCGCTAAGCGTAAAGACTCCTTCTACAGAAGTGTCCTCTCGCTCGGCAAGTATCTCATCAATGCCGGAACCGTCAATGCGTACGTCGAGCACAGCAGGTGTGCCGGCGTCTGCCTTCAGATAACTTGTGTTGGCAGGAAGACACATCGGATAGAAGTACTCGTATTCCTCCCAATCGATAGCCTCAGTTTCGATTAAACGCTCCGGAGCATTGTCGCTGAAGACGAGTTTGCCGTTGGCAACCGTGAGGAGACGCATCGTAGAGGCATCGAACTCGGTATATGCATCTGTCGACTCCGCCGGACGTTCGCCGTTGCGGAAGTATACACCGTCAAGCTTGTTGTCCGAGAGTTCAGCCGACGACGGAGCAAGAAGCTCTAAGCGATTGTCAGAGGGATTGGCCGAAGCACATTCAATGATAACGGGAGTGCTGCCTGGAATGTCGCCGCTGATTTCCTTCAGGGTCGCAATGTTGCCCGCAACCTTGTAAACGTAATATACATGCATGTTGGGCGATGCTGTCCTGAACGGAAAAGCAGCATAGAAAGGCTGAAAGTATTTGTCGTTCAGCGTGATTGAGGGCGTGATGCCAAAGTAATTGGTGGCATGATTCGCGTCAATCTTATCTACAACCCAACGACGGTAGTTAAGCTTGTTGGACGTGCCCAACTGTCCCTGCGGATCGTTGTTCGACCTGTCGTCTGAAAGGTATTTCTTGACACCGCGTTTCTCTGCTGAAACTTCGTAAA
Organism: uncultured Bacteroidales bacterium; assembly: GCA_902778625.1. Lineage (GTDB taxonomy): Bacteria > Bacteroidota > Bacteroidia > Bacteroidales > Bacteroidaceae > Physcousia. The sequence continues at coordinate 127,348 of CACYYM010000001.1, read as the reverse complement.
TGCCCTCACCCTTCTGCTCAATCGTAACATAGTAACCTACACCGTTCTCCTGATATGTACTGGTAAGGTCATAAATGCCAGTACCCTGCGCCTTAAGATCGTACTTCGAACCATGTTTCTCAATGAAAATAACGCTGGCAGGATCCGATATGGTCTTGCTGGCATCCTTCCACAACTGGATGGCCTGAAAGTCTTCCGCGTCGTGAGTCATGTCGTAGTAGTCCTTGTTGTCCGTCACATAAATGTATCGTTCCGACGCAAGGTTATGAACACGATAGTAGTTGTCGCCAACAATTCCTGTGGGGTTCTGAGCAATAGCACTCGCCAGACTGAGCGAGGCCAAAATGAATAATGTGTAGAGTCTTCTCATAGATGATAATTCATCCCCCCGCCACTACGCTTGCAGCAGAATGACGGGGGGAAGTTAATATTTGAAGTAAATCAAAGATTACTCGCAAATGCAAATAGTAACACGGTTGAGGTCGTTCTGCTCGTAAGGCTGAACGGTGTCACCCTTGCTGTCGCTTATGATGCGGCTGCGGCTGATGCCAAACTGGTTAACCAGCATGTTGGTGATAACGTCGGCACGCTTCTGAGCATAGCCAACATTAAGCCTGGGATTACCTGTACCCTTGTCAGCATAACCTGTAACGGAAACCTTGGATTCGGGATACTTGTTCATGTAAGCCACAACATCCTCCACCTTGGCCATTTCTGTCCTGCTGACCTGTGAACCGCGGAGAGTGAAGAAAATGTCACGACGCAGAGTCTCACGCTTGGGTGCTTCGGGCTCCTTGTAGACGATCTTCTCAACGGGCTTCTCAACAATCTTCTCGACGATCTTCTCTACTACGACGGGCTCTGCAGCTGCTGCCTTCGGAGCAAGCTTGCCAAGACGAACTTTGACACCAGCCAATGCGTTGAAGTACCAGTCAGCGTTACCAGCCTTCTTTGAGTTGTAACGGTCAGAAGTAGCATTAGCATTCAGTTCGAGACCGAGAGCAACGCGACGGCTGATGTTGAAGTCAACATAAGCACCAACCTTGCCCACGAAGCGAGTCTTTGTGCCGTCCCAGCAATATACCATCTGGTGTGCGGGATCTGTGAACGGTTGACCGAGAATTTGAGCTCTCAGGTCGTTTGCTTCGTCATTGTTCCAGCCAATGTTGGCACCAATACCTGCCAACAGGCCGAAGTTGCAAACACGATTGGGCTTGTAACCCAGAATCCAATTCGTTAGGTCGCAGGTAACATCAACTGTGGGAGCAATGTAGTTCCACTTCCAGGTCTGTTCGCCGAGGCCAAGATAAGAGAGGTCGGTACCACCCTTGCTCTGCCATGTGTCAAGAGCAAGACGCAGACCCCACACGGGAGTGAAGTTGTAACCGCCAGCTACCTGAAGGTTGCCAGATACGAGGTCACCGAACTTTACTTCGCCCAGAGTGTACTGTCCACCAATCTGAGCTTGAACATACCAATGAGGAGCAAAACCGTTACAAGGCTTTGCGTCCGCAGCCTGCGGCTGCTGTGCGGAAGCTGTGAGGCATCCCGCAAGCAGTGCAGCTGACATGAATATTGTCTTAAGTTTCATAATCGTTTATTTAAATGAGTTTAGTTCAGAAAGAGGTTGTTGCCTTACTTAATCTTGATGTAGTACTTCTGGGTAGAAATCTTGCCTTCGAAGTCGAGAACAGAGTATGCAACCTCGTAGGTGTAACCGCTCTTCACTGTTGATGGGTCAACAGCAATCATGCGCTCTGTACCATCGATAACGGTGTTGAACTTGTCAGATGCGTTGACATCCTTCAAAGCCTTAATCAGATTGTAGTCATTGTCCTTCTGTGCGCTCTTACCTGTTCCGTCGTAAACATTGGTTACTGCAATGTGCTTTCTTGCGATGGGCACGATGAGCTCCATGTTCTTCGTTGTGGGATAGAGATGCAGACCTTCCTTCTCCAGCTCGGTGGGCAGATAAACGTTAGTGCTCAGTCTCTTGAAGCCCTTATAGTCGTTGCTTGCTACTAAGAACGGACCGAAGCGGCGGTTGATGGAGTTGAAGAAGTATACAGAGGTGTGGTTGATCTTGTCCAGATACTTTCTGATGTACTGGTTGATAAACTTGTTAATCCAACCGTTCTCACCTGCAATGATGTCTTCGTACTTGTTGATTTGTGCCAAAGCGTCATTTACTTCATTGAGGAGCTTCGTGAGTTCTTCAACGATCTTAGCTGCATCGCCTGCAATTTCTGTTACAACAGGAATGTTGACTTCGCCATCAGCTCCAACAACGGTGTCGAACTTGAGGATTTCAGGATAGCCTGTAGCATTGATTGCACCGCCTGCATAGACAGCAACCGCACGTGCACCTTCATTTGTTGAGGTAAGTACGAATTCACCGTCGGCGAGGGTTGCAGTTACATCAATCAGATCGATGCATGCATAAGCGCTGATGATGCCGTCTCCATCTACTGCGGGAACAACAAGCATTGTTGTCAAGCCTGTGGTAATGTCGCCGCCAATAACGATTGCAGACTTCTTAATGGTAGGATTGCTTTCGTCGTATGCGATTTCTTCAGGAATGGTTACTGCACTGCCACCATCTGTCAGGTTTTTGTTGAACTTAACGTCGAGATAACCTGTGCCGGGGATAGTCAGTGTGTAGTTGAGACCATTCAGGTTGAAGTGAGATACTCTTGCGTTGAAGCGAGCGATGAGGTTGTTGGTGTATGATGCGAGGTCAATGCCTTCAACCTGCAGGTTGTTGAAGAGATCCTGAACCTTCCAGATGTTGTTGTCCTGGAAGATTACGTGAACGTGGCCGTTCAGGGTTGCTGCAATCTTATCAAGGAAGTCGTTGACATCTTCGTAACCGGGGATGGTGTAGAAGTGGAGGTCCTTGAACGATGCCAGGCTGAGAGGTCTGAGCACTGTAGCAGCGATGTTGTACTGAGAATAGATTGCCTGATCCTTTCCTTCGAAATCCTTATACGGGCACTTCAGGCCGCTCTGGTCAATTCTGAGCTCGTGGATGATGTTGTAAACTCTGGTAGCCAGCCAACCGAGATCTCCGCTTGCACCTGTGGTGTTGAAGAAGTTGTCAGCAGCTTCGTGCATCTTGTCCTGAGCTTCTGCGATGATTCCTCTAATCGTTTCTTCGTTGAAAGCGAGCTCAACCTTATCGAGATCTTTCTTCTTGATGGAAGCTTCAGCTTCGTAGAAGCCGTTGTCTGCACGGGTAAAGCCGAACTGCAGAGTAGCGTCGCTCTTCTGGAGGGGAGAGAGTGTGATGGGTGATACCACGTCCTGTGTGTTGACGATGTCAAGCTGCAGGCCTGTAGCGTCGAAAGAGGTTGGGTTAACTGTTACGTATACCTTGCCGGCACTTGCATTGCCGTCTTCAGCCTCGTTTATGAGTGGCATGTTGGCACCTTGTATGAATTTTTCCACATCGCTGATCATTTCCCAATCCTTAGCGGTGAGAACTTCCTTCTTGCGAACGTAGTTTGCGTTGTCAGTGGTTGGGAATTCAACCTTTGTCTTGGGCTTGCCATAGTATGCAACCAGGACGTTAGACTGGATGTTAGCGGGGATGCTGAAGCTACCGAACATGGGGTTGTATGTGCCCTGAACGATGAGCCCTGTTACCTGGCTGCGCAGGTATTCCTGAATAGCGTCAACTTCTCCTGTGAGGCCCCAAACGACGGGGATGATGGCCTTGAGCTGATCCTCTGCAACCTTCATGTGATCCCACAGAGCTCTTACGTTGTTTTCAAGCTTTTGCACTCTGGGCTCGAGGTCTTTGAGCTTTGTCTCTGCATCTTTGAGACGCTTGTCGAGGCCAGTTTCTGTCTTCTCGAGTTTTTCGAGGCGCTCGATGATAGATGTGAGGCTTTCAGCCTTTTCGCCGAGCTGGCGGAGAGCTTCCTTAATCCACTCTACGTCTGCCTCGTGCTGCTTAACGATGTCTTCAATGGCCTGAGAGTTTGCGCTGATTTCCTTCAAGAGCTCTGTCTTCAGCTCCTGGATCTCAGTTCTGAGCTCTGCCTTTGCTGTTGCGAGGTTTGCTGCGCAAATCTTCTGGCAGTCCTCAACTTGCTGCTGAAGAGTTGCGAGGGTTGTGCTCATCTCGTCGTACTTGTTGCTCAAATCCTGAACGTTGGTCTTGAGAGTAGAGATGGCTTCTGTGTTGGCGCCTACTTGCTCAGCAAGTTTTGACAGGTTGTTGACAGTCTCTTGGAGGTTTGCGATGTTGGTTTCGTTTACTGCAACGCGTGCTGTGAGGGCGCTGATGAGTGCCTCGTTGGCATCGGCTTTAGCCTTAGCTTCGGCAGCTTTCTCCAGTGCGTTGGCAGCGTCGGTTGATGCGACAGTTACCTTTGTTTCGAGTCCGTCGACGGTGTTCTGGAGATTCTCGATGTTAGTCTTGTTAATGTCTGCCAGGTTCTTTGCTGCTTGGGCAAGCTCCAGTGCTGCGCTTGCGTTGGCCTCAGCTTCGATGATGCGTCCTTCGAGTATGCCGAGCTTTTCGAGGTCGCACTTGCAGGAAACGACGTCCTTCTTCCATTCCTCAAGATCCTTAACCTTTTCTTGGAGGAGTGTTACGGCCACGGTGTAAGCAATGACATGCTTCTGGAAGTCATCTCTCAGCTGTGTGAAATCAAGGAGTTTCGCATACTCGTTGGCCAAGTCTGCGATCATCTTGTCGATCTCTTCCTTTGTGTAGTACTTGTCAGCTTCTGCCAAGTCTGCGATTTTCTTGTTGAGCTCGTCAATCTGATCCTGCAGATGCTGGTCTTCTGCGTTTACCCAAGAAAGCATCAAGGTTGTATCACATTCGCAGGCTTTCATCTTACCGATGAGATCCTCTAACGTTTTGATACGAGCCTCAAGAGCCTCGGCAACAGTTGCATTCTCAAGATTTTGGGTACGCAACTCGTTGTACAGGTCTTCGTTAGTATCCTTACAAGATACGAACGACCCCACGCTGACTGTAGCTACCATCAGCATGAGAATTTGAATGAGTTTCTTTTTCATTTGTAATAAAACGTTTATTAATTAATAAATAATGTAGTTCCGTTGTGACTTTCTTTTCTTTACATAGTTTACCCCTTTTAGGTGTAAATTCACCACAAAGGTACGATTTCATATAGTAATAACGTTGTGTGATATGGTGCGTTTAAGTAAAATTAACACAAACGCGCCTCTGTTTAAGAAATTTAACACACCTTTAAGGCTCTTTCCGTTCGGGAAGGGCCTTTTTTTGTTGCTTTTCGTTTGTGGGATAGGATTTCCAGAAAATCTTGATGAGAAGGAGGGACAGGATGCCGCAAAGTAGCGTGAATGTGTAGGCGCGGGTGGATCCGCCGAACCATTCGGCGTAGGAGATGTCTTCGATGCCTTCGCCGAGGGTGTATAGCTGCAGTGCTGCGATGCCGTTGTTAAGGATGTGCAGGAGGGAGGTGAGCACGATGTTGCCGGTCTTGTAGTAGATGATGCCAAAGAGGATTGCAAGCGGGAGGGCGTAGAGGCCTTGGGCGAGGTTGAGATGCACTGCGCCGAAGGCGATGGCTGAGACGATGATTGCCAGCCAGGGGTTGGCGCCTCGGCGGAGTATTTCGCCTTCGATGGCTTCGCGGAAGAGGAGTTCTTCGGCGATGGGGCCGATGATGATGAGTGCGAGCAAGCCCCAGAGGTTGTGCGACATTGCGAGCATCATTTGCAGCATGACGTCGGGCAGCTGTACTTTCTCGGTAAGTATAGAGATGCAGAGCGCTCCGAGGATGCCTGCTGCGACGGCTATCAAGCCTGGCCGCCAGCGGATGGAGGCGATGTCGGCGGCTGTGACGGGTCGGATGTAGCGCAGGGGGGAGTAGCAAAAGAGCACGGCGATGATGTCCACTGCTATGAGGGTGAGTGCCATGAACGCGGCGGGTATTGTTTCGAAAAGGGGCAATCCGTCGGCGGCGCCGCTCATGTAGGTTCCGATGCTTGTGCGGAGTTCTGGCGAGACCAGCATGGCGATGAGTACAATCAAGAGTGTGCCGATTCCTTGTGCCAAGAGGAAAACGAGCAGGGTCAGGAGGGCAGGAGAGAGTTTGTGCCAGTTCATTTTTTTGGGTTTATGTTTGCTTGTTTCGTTCGGGGTAAAAATTATCCCCGCAGGCGGCGTTTCAATCCCCGCGTGCGGCGTTGGCCATCCCCGCGTGCGGCGATTGCAATTTCCGCGTGCGGCGTTTTTTGGGGGGCTAAATGGGAAAGATGAGTTTGATGGACAGAATGGGTAAAATGGGGGCTACGGAAGTACTTGCCTGCTACTTCTTTTTCCCTGAGCGAGTGGGCGGCTCTTTGCCGTCTTCGATGGCTTGCTGCCGGATGGCTTCGTCGAGGAGCTCTTCGAAGGTCTTGATGCGCCCCAGCTCTTCGTACTCCTGCAGAATCTTGCGGTCGCGTGCGTGCTTCTTGTCGCGTTTGCGGTCCTTCACGGCGAACGGGTGCATGATTTTGTCCGTTATGCGTGGGCCGAGCACGTCGCTCACCGAGGGGTAGCCGATGCGTGTGGCATTCTCTTTGCCTATTGCTCGTCGTATGGCTTCGTTGACGCGCAGGACAGAGTCGGCTTGAACCTCAACTTGACGTAGGGTATCGACGCGTGTCGTGTCGCGTAATTGGGCGGAAAGAGTGCAGAATGGCAGTGCCGTAAGCAGCAGGAAGAGAGGGTGTTTCATGCGTTTCGTCGTCTTTTTCGCCACAAAGTTAGGCTTTTTTTTGTGAATGACAAAAGAAATCCCGAACTTTGCGCAAACTATTAACATGTTTTAATTATGTATTACACAAAACGCATAGCAATTCTTTGTCTCTCCGCATGTGCCGCTCTGAGCAGCGTAGCGACGGACTATACGAAGTATGTCAACCCGTTTATCGGCACGCAGACCGACGATACCGGCGCTCTCAGTGGCAGCACTTTCCCTGGCCCTACAATGCCTCAGGGCATGGTGCAGCTGGCTCCTGAGACGGAGCAGTACGTCACCTGGGACCCTTGCTGCGGCTACGACTACAACCGTGACTCCATCTTCGGCTTTACCCACACGCACCTCAGCGGGACGGGTTGCACCGACCTCATCGACATCTCACTGATGCCGACCACCAAGCATGTTACGCCCGAACTACTGCGCAAGGGCATCTTCGCGCTGCCCTTCAAGCATTCGCAGGAAAAGGCTGTGCCCGGCTACTACATGGTCGACCTACTTGGCGGCGAGAACATCAACGTCGAACTTTCGGCAACCGTTCATGCCGGCATCCATAAGTACACGTTCCCCGAAGGCAAGGAGCAGACCGTCATTCTCGACCTCGACCGCATGACCTTCCGCGGTGACGCGTATTATACCGGACGACGCGCTTATCAGATCATCCAGAGCCAGATACGCATCGTCGATGATTCGACCATCGAGGGCTTCCGTGTCGTGACCGGTTGGGCAAAACTCCGCAAGGTCTATTTCAGGATAGAGTTCTCGCGTCCGTTTGAGAGCCGTCTGCTGATGGACGGCGGACGCAACGCAGGCGGCAGCGATGTCATTAACGGACGCACACTGAGGGCTGCCCTGCGCTTCCCTAATAATAAGAAAGATGTATTGGCGAAGGTCGCCATCTCGGCTGTCGATAACGACGGAGCACGCAAGAACATGAAGGCAGAGGCACAGTCCTTCGACTTCAACTATTACACAAAGGCCGCCCATGACGCATGGGAGAAGGAGCTTTCGACGATTGACATCGAGGGTACCGACGAACAGAAGACCATCTTCTACACCGGCCTCTACCATGTTCTCATGCAGCCCAATACGATAAGCGACGTCGATGGCCGCTACATGGACACGAACTTCGAGATTAAGCAAATGCCTGCAGGCCAAAGCTATCACAGCACGTTCAGCCTCTGGGACACCTTCCGCGCAGCTCATCCTCTTTACACGCTTCTCTATCCGAAGATTGCAGTGCAGTTCGTCAGGGATATGGTGCTGCACCACGAGACCTACGGCTACCTGCCGATTTGGGACCTTTGGGGACAGGATAACTATTGCATGATAGGCAACCACGCCATCCCCGTCGTTGCCGATGCCATCATGTCCGAACTGCCCGGGTTTGATGTCGAGAAAGCATATCAGACAATGGTGGAGAGTAGCACGAGAACTCATCCGAACAGTCCCTTCGAGGTTTGGGAAGAGTATGGCTACATGCCGCAGAACAAGCAGAACGTCAGCGTCAGCATCACGATGGAGCAGGCATTCGACGACTGGTGTGTGGCAGCCGTCGCCAAGAAGCTCGGCAGGCAAGCCGACTACGAGCGCTTCATCAAACGTAGCGAGTTCTACCGCAATCTCTTCAACCCCGCCACAGGTTTCTTCCAGCCGAAGGACGACAAGGGCAACTGGATTGAGCCCTTCGACCCGTTGAGCTACGAGAATCCCTGCTTCGTCGAGGGCAACGCATGGCAATACATGTGGTTCGTGCCGCAGAATCCGCAAGGGCTCATCGACCTCTTCGGTGGCGTGAAGCCTTTCCTCAAGAAGCTTGACGAGAATTTCACACTGACAGAAACGAGCGGCGAAGTGAATGGCAACGCATCAGGCTTCATCGGACAGTATGCTCACGGCAATGAGCCGAGCCATCACACCGTGTATCTCTACAATTTCGCCGGTCAGCCGTGGCGTACGCAGGAGCTTGTGGAACAGGTTCGAAGCCAGTTCTACAACGCCACGCCCTGCGGCTATGCAGGCAATGACGACTGTGGACAGATGTCCGCCTGGTACATCTTCTCGGCTCTCGGCTTCTACCCCTTCAATGCCGGCGCTGCAGAGTATGTCATCGGAACGCCGCTCTTCCGTCGCGCTGTGCTGCACATGCCCAGCGGCAAGGACTTGGTTATCAATGCGCCGCGCAAGTCAGACAAAGCCATCTATGTCAAGGGCGTGAAGCTTAACAGCAAGAAGATAACAGACTGGAAGCTCACGCACAAGCAACTCGTCGAAGGCGGCACGCTCGACTTCATGATGAGCGAAAAGAAATAAGAGGCAACAGGAAAGGCGCCTTCCCAACGCGGGAAGGCGCCTTTTTTCGTGTCCGCCCTGACTTAGAGCGTTCCTTGCTTGAGCTTTTCGACGAAGCTGTCGATGCGTTGCATCTCGCGAGGAATGTCAATCTGCTGTGGGCAGTGCGGTATGCACTCGCGGCACTGGATGCAGTGGTTGGCCTGGCGGAGTTTGGGCACACTGCGGTCGTAGCCGATGAGGAATGCTCGACGAGCCTTTGCGTAGTTCGCCGCCTGCTGACTCTCTGGCACGTTGCCTTTGTTCACGCATTTATTATAATGTACAAATATGGCCGGGATGTTGAGGCCATACGGGCAAGGCATGCAATAGTTGCAGTCGTTGCAGTCAATCGTCGGGTAGCTCTTGATGAGTGTTGCCGTTTCGCCCTCGAGCCATTGCTGTTCCTCTTCGGTGAGAGGTTCAAGCGGGGAATACGTGCGCAGATTGTCCTCAAGGTGCTCCATGTAGGTCATGCCGCTCAGCACGGTGAGCACTGCCGGCTTGGAGCCAATGTAGCGGAATGCCCACGATGCCACGCTGTCCTCGGGTTTGCGTTGCTTGAAGTGCGCCACGACGTGGTCGGGCACCTTGGACAGCCTGCCGCCAAGCAAGGGTTCCATGATGACGACGGGAATCTTGCGCTTCACGAGTTCGTCATACAGATATTTGCCCGAGCGTCCCTTGTCTTCTTCGTTGTTCCAATCGACGTAGTTCGCCTGTATTTGTACAAAGTCCCAATGATATTCTTCATGATGAGCCATTGCCCAGTCGAAGACGGCGACGTCGCCATGGAACGAGAAGCCGAGGTTGCGGATACGTCCTGCCTCGCGCTGTTCCACGAGCCAGTCGAGCAGTCCGTTGTCGAGGTATCGCTGGTGGACGGGGTTCATGCCGCCTCCCCCGATGCTGTGCAGCAGGAGATAGTCTATGTAGTCTGTCTTGAGATATTCAAGGCTGCGTTCAAACATCGCCTTGCCTTCCTCGAATTCGTACTGCGAGGGCGAGAAGTTCGACATCTTTGTTGCGATGAAGTAGTCGCTGCGCTTGTAGCCGCTTGCTTCGAGGGCAATGCCCAGGCTTTCCTCGCTCTTGCCGCGACAATAGGCGGGCGATGTGTCGAAGTAGTTGACGCCGTGGTCGAGCGCGTACTTGCAGAGGCGGTTCACCTGCTCCTGATCGATGATGTCGCGACCGTCTTCGTCCTTTGTGTTGGGCAGGCGCATCCATCCATAACCGAGCAGACTGACCTTGTCGCCTTGCTTGGGATTGGTGCGGTATGTCATCTTATCTGTGGGGACAGGGCCGTCGTGGTGCCCCATGTAATCCACTTCGCCGTCGGCGTTGTCGTCTTTTATGCCGCACGATGCCAAAGCTGTTGTGGCGGCTGCTGTGCCAGAGACTTTCAGGAAGTCTCGTCTTGTGATATCTTTCATAACCTGGTCTCCTTTTATATTTCTTTATGCACTTCGTGTCCCTCGACGTAGATGGCGCTGATGGGACTCGATGGGCAGAGGTTCTCGCAAGCACCGCAACCGATGCACTTCTCTTCGTTGATGACGGGAATGAGCAGGACTTTATCTCTTGGGATTTCCTGGCCGTCGGCATCGCGCCAGCGCCAACCGTCCTGATGCACGCCAGCATGCAGGGGCACCATCTGTATGGCTCCGGCTGGACATTTGCGGGCACAGAGTCCGCAAGGTTTCTCGTCCTTGACGGGAACGCAGAGGTCGCGCGTCCACACAGCGTGCCCTACCTGTATTGCAGTCCTTTGTTCAACGGTGACGGGATGTATTGCAGAGGTCGGGCAGACCTCGGAACAACGTGTGCATTCCGGTCGGCAATAGCCTTTCTCGAAGCTAACCTCGGGCTGCATGAAGCGGTCGAGGCTGCTGCTGGGACGTAGCACGTCGTTCGGGCAAGCGTCGATGCAGAGTTGGCAGGCCGTGCAATGACTGCGGAGGTTGCGTATCGAAAGCGAACCCGGAGGTGTGATGAGTTTCTCGCGACGCGTTTTCTTCTTCTTGACGATGTCAGCCAAGCCGCCATCGGTCGTCTTAGGTTCGACCTTTGCCTGAGCCTTAGCGATGGCTGTGCCAGCAAGCAAAGCTACTCCCGTCAGTACTGCACGTCGCCCTTCATCTGCTTTTTGTGAGCAAGAGGAAGGTGTCGAGGGGCTTGAGGTGAGTTTCAACGCGTCGAACTTACACTCATCGAGGCAATTGCCGCACACCACGCAACGGGAGTAATCGACGGTATGCGTGTCGAGGTCGATGCAGGCAGCCTTGCAGTTGCGTTCGCATTTGTGGCAGTTCTTGCATTTGTCGGCGTCGATGTTAATCTTGAGGAACGACTGCTTGCTGATGAGCCCGAGCAGTGTTCCGACTGGGCAGATCGTGTTGCACCATGTGCGTCCGTTCTTCCAGGCCAGCACTGCGATGATGCCCAATGTCAGCAGAGCGATGATAAGAGCAGCGACGCTCTTGAGCCAAACCTCAACCTCGTAGAAGGCGTAGCTGTCGTAGTGCTCGGATATAGCTGCCAGTCCGTTGTTCGCGAGTTTGTATAACGGAGCGAAAATCGTTGAGACGATGCGGCCGTACGTACTATAGGGAAAGATAAGTCCGCCCAGCCAGGCAACGCCCAGAGCCAGCGAGGCGCAGGCAATAACCAACACTGTGTATCGCAAAGTGTTTTTGGCCGGCGAGAAGTTATACTTGTTCTTCTTGCGGCGCAGCCAGGCGATGAAGTCCTGCATTACGCCCAAGGGACAGATGACGGAGCAGTAGATGCGTCCCAGCAGCAGGGTGAGTGTGACGACAAAGAGCAGCGCTCCGATGTTCAGCGCCAGCAGTGCCGGAATGAACTGAATCTTGGCCATCCATCCCAAGTAGGCTTGCGCTGTTCCCGTAAAGTCGAGGAGCAGCCACGTAATCAGCACCCAGAAGATGATGGCGAATGTCAAACGGATTTTTTTCAGCATAACTATATATGATTATAATGTGTACTCTGCCGTTGCAAATGTACTAATAAATGGTGAATGCTCCTGCAAAAGTCTGCAATTTTTTTTGTGCAGAGGCATATTTTTGTTTTTCGGGGGTAAAAAACGCCGCGTGCGGGGATGACCAACGCCGCGTGCGGGGATTGCCATCGCCGCACGCGGAAATTAAATCGCCGCCTGCGGCGTTTGAAAATATGGTGTGCCATATTCGTCAATCAGCTATGCCGAAAATCCCAACACCACCTGCGCGATTTATATAATAAATGTGAAATAAGGGAAAAAATACAATGGCAGGCGGTACAACCTAAGCTTTTTTTCCTTATCTTTGCACGCAAAAATTTTATTATAAGGTTATGGTATCATTTATTGCAGACAAGATTGTGATGGACGGTCTCACCTACGACGACGTCCTGTTGGTTCCCGGCTATTCTGAGGTGTTGCCTCGTACGGTTTCGCTCGAAACACGTTTCTCGCGCCACATCGAACTGAAGATTCCCTTCGTGACGGCAGCGATGGACACCGTCACCGAAGCAACAATGGCGATTGCCATTGCCCGCGAAGGTGGCATCGGTGTGATACACAAGAATATGAGCATCGATGAGCAGGCTCGTCAGGTTGCCATCGTGAAGCGTGCCGAGAACGGCATGATCTATGATCCCATCACGATAAAGTTGGGCAGCAGCGTGCGCGACGCCCTCGAGCTGATGGCAGAATACCATATCGGCGGTATTCCCGTTGTCGACGATGAACGTCACCTGAAAGGCATCGTGACGAATCGCGACCTTCGCTTCGAGCAGAACATCGACCGCCCGATCGACGAAGTGATGACGAGCAAGAATCTCGTTACGACCCACGTCCAGACCGACCTCGGTGCCGCTGCCAAGATTCTGCAGGAGAACAAGATAGAGAAGCTGCCCGTCCTCGACGACGACAACAAGCTCATCGGTCTCATCACCTACAAGGACATCACGAAGGCAAAGGACAAACCGATGGCGTGCAAGGACAGCAAAGGCCGTCTGCGCGTAGCTGCAGGCGTGGGTGTAACGCCCGACACGCTTGACCGCATCAAGGCGCTCGTCGAAGCCGACGTCGATGCCATCGTCATCGATACCGCTCACGGACACAGCAAGTTCGTTGTCGAGAAACTGAAGGAAGCCAAAGCGATGTACCCCAATGTCGATATCGTTGTAGGCAACGTTGCCACAGGCGAAGCAGCCAGGATGCTCGTCGAGGCAGGCGCAGACGGAATCAAGGTCGGCATAGGCCCCGGCAGTATCTGCACCACGCGCGTTGTCGCAGGCGTAGGTGTGCCTCAGCTCAGTGCCGTCTATGACGTTGCCACTGCACTCGAAGGAACCGATGTGCCCCTCATTGCCGACGGTGGCTTGCGCTATAGCGGCGACGTCGTCAAGGCTCTTGCTGCCGGAGGTTACAGCGTGATGATCGGTTCGCTCGTCGCTGGCACAGAGGAAAGCCCCGGTGATACCATTATCTATAACGGAAGGAAGTTCAAGAGCTATCGCGGTATGGGCTCGCTCGAAGCAATGGAGTGCGGCTCGAAAGACCGTTACTTCCAAGGCAACGTGAAGGATACGAAGAAGCTTGTGCCCGAAGGCATCGCAGGACGAGTTCCCTACAAGGGCTCCGTGCAGGAAGTCATCTATCAGCTCATCGGCGGCCTCCGCAGCGGTATGGGCTATTGCGGCGCTGCAACCATCAAGGACTTGCACAATGCCAAGTTCGTCCGCATCACCAACGCCGGCGTCCAGGAAAGCCATCCGCACGATGTTACCATTACCAGCGAGGCGCCCAACTACAGCCGTCCGCAGTAAACCCTTAACCCAATAACCCTATAAAGCCTATTAACCCCATTAAGATGAAAAAGATACTTATCAGCTTTGCATTGGTAGCTCTGGCACTGACAGCTGCTGCTCAGGAAGATCCCATCGTGATGCGAATCAACGGAGTCCCCGTTCCTCGCAGCGAATTCGAGTACAACTACAATAAGAACAATTCGGAAGGCGTCATCGACAAGAAGAGCGTCGAAGAGTATGCCGACCTCTTCGTGAACTACAAGCTCAAGGTGCAAGCTGCCCTCGACGACCATCTCGATACCCTCTCAAGCTATCAGAAAGAGTTCCGTCAGTATCGCGACCAGCAGATACGTCCGCTTCTCGTGCCCGAAGGTGCAAAGGAGAAAGAGGTTCGTAACTACTACGACGGTCTGCTCGCCCGACTCGAAGGCAAGCAGCTTTTGCAGCCCGCTCACATCCTGATTCATCTGGCACAGGACGCCACCGAAGAACAAAAGGCGGCAGCCAAAGTGCGGATTGACTCCATCTATCAGGCCCTGAAGGACGGCGCTGACTTCGCTGAGATGGCAAAACAAGAGTCACAGGATTATGGCTCTGCCTCTCGCGGTGGCATGCTGCCTTGGATTGGTCCCAATCAGCTCGTAAAGGAGTTCGAGGACGTCGCCTATTCACTCCAGGAAGGTGAGATGAGCGAGCCTTTCCTCATGCCTTTCGGCTACGACATTGTTAAGCTTATGGGCAGAAAAGACCTTGAGACATACGACGAACTGCACGACAAGATTCAGCAGTTCCTCGAGACACAAGGCATCGAGAACCAGCTTTCTCAGCAAGTCCTCGATTCTATCTCAGGAAAAAACGAAAAGACCATCGAGCAAATTCTTGACGAGAAGACGGAAGAGTTCTGTGCAAAGGACAATGAGCTCAAATACTTAGTGCAGGAATATCACGATGGCTTGCTCCTCTTCGAGGAATGCAACAGGAAGATTTGGGAACCCGCAGCGACAGACACCCTCTCCCTTCAGAAGTATTTCAAGAAGAACAAGAAGCAATATGCTTGGGACGAGCCGCACTACAGCGGTATGGTGTACTACTGTCGCAACGAGGCAGACGTCAAGGGCGTGAAGAAGCTCGTGAAGAAGCTGCCGCAGGAGAAGTGGCTGAACACCATCCGCTCGGTATACAACAAGGACAGCGTTATGGTTCGCATGGAGCGCCGTGTCTTCAAGAAAGGCGAAAATCCCAACGTTGACCGTATCGCCTTCAAAGACAAGACCGCCGAACTCAAACCCTATAAGAACTGCAATTATATCGGCGTTCTCGGCAAAATGCTTAAGAAAGGACCCGCCGAGTGGACCGACGTCAGCAATCAGGTGGTCAGCGACTATCAACGCTTCAAGGAAGATGAGTTTGTGGCAGAACTTCGCAAGCGCTACACCGTCGAGATAGACAAAGCAGTGCTCGCGACAGTAAACAACCATTAAAAGCATGAACGCAAGGAAACGATACGCGCTTTGCCTCTTCGCAGTGCTCTTCAGCCTGCTCTCTGTGGCACAGAAGAATGTCATAGACGAGGTCGTTTGGGTCGTGGGGGATGAGGCTATATTGCGCTCCGACGTCGAGAAGCGCCGCATGGAATATGGCACACAGCTGAAGGGCAATCCTTATTGTGTTATACCGGAACAGCTTGCCATCCAAAAGCTCTTTCTGCATCAGGCAGTCATCGACAGCATCGATGTCAGCGATGCCGATGCAAGCCCATACGTCGAGGAGGAACTCAACAAGAGAATCATGATGGCAGGCTCAAAGGAGAAGCTCGAAGAGTACATGAAGATGCCAATGGTGCAGATACGCGAAGAGATGCACGATATGGTCAAGAACGAAATGGTTGCGATGCGTATGCGTGAGCAGCTCATGTCAGATATCAAGGTGACGCCAGCAGAAGTTCGTCGCTTCTTCAAGGATATGCCAGAAGACAGTTTGCCGCTCATCCCAACTCAGGTCGAGGTGCAGATTCTCGTGCTTCAGCCGCGTATTCCCCAGACAGAGATTGATCGCATCAAAGACTTGCTGCGCGACTACACAGAGCGTGTCAATAGTGGCTCGACGTCTTTCTCTACTCTTGCCCGCCTCTATAGCGAAGACCCGGGTTCGGCGCGCCAGGGCGGTGAAATGCCATACATGGGAAAGACAGAGCTCGACCCGGGCTTTGCCAACATTGCATTCAGCCTGACAGATCCCAATAAGGTGAGCAAGATTGCTCAGAGCGAGTTCGGCTACCACATCATTCAGCTCATCGACAAGCGCGGCGATAAGATTAAGTGCCGTCACATCCTTAAGCGGCCCGAAGTGGCACAGGCAGACATTGACAGCGCACTCGTCGTCCTCGATTCCATAAAGGCAGACATTGTCGATGGCAAGATATCGTTCGAGGATGCCGCTCGCTATGCTTCCGATGACAAGGACTCGCGCAATAATCACGGCATCGTCTCCAACATTAACAGAGAAACGGGCGAGACCTCCACTCGTTTCGAGATGAGCGAACTCTCGGCTCTCTCCTCCGAACTTGCCCGCACGGTCGAGTCGCTCGAAGTGGGCGAGATATCGAAGCCCTTCACTATGATTAACACGAAAGGCAAGACAGTCTGTGCCATCGCCCGACTTAAGAATCGTACCCTCACACACCGTGCCAGCATTACCGAAGACTTCCAGGTGATGCAGGACATCGTGAAAAACAAGAAAGGCGAGGAAACAATCCTTAATTGGATAAAAGAGAAACAGAAAAGTACATACATCCGCATCAATCCTGACTGGAGAGACTGCGAGTTCCAATATGAGGGCTGGGTAAAGTGAAGAGTCGGCGACTATACATCCTTTGTGCGTCCCTGTTCTTCTGCTTTTGCCTGCTTATGGCTGTAACACCGGACCGCAAGCCTGCTGGAAAGCGAACGCAATCCGACAGCAAGGTGCACCTGTTGCATGCTGACCACCTATACTTCGACGAGCACATTCATCGAACGGCACAAATCCTTGTGGGCGATGTCCGCTTCCGCCACGAAGGTGTACTCATGTACTGCGACAGTGCACTTTACTACGAGGACAGTAACTCCTTCGACGCCTTCGGTCATGTCCGAATGAACCAAGGCGATACGCTTCATCTCAATAGCGAAGTGCTTTACTATAACGGCCTCGACCGTTTGGCACGGGCACGATATGATGTTGTGCTCAAGCACGGAACTATGACCATCTACACCGACAGTCTCGACTATGACCGTCTCTATGAACTCGGTTACTTCTTCGAAGGCGGAAAGGTCCTCGACCACAACAATCAGTTGACAAGCGATTGGGGCGAGTACAGCCCTCCAACGCATGAAGCGGTCTTCAATTACAACGTCCGCTTGGTTAATCCCGCACCGCCTGCCAAACCAGAGACCATTCTTATTTCCGACACGCTGCATTATAATACGGAGACCGCTATTGCCCACATCGTTGGCCCTTCGAACATTGAGAATGGCGAGAACCATATCTATAGCGAGCTCGGTTACTATGATACGCAAGCCCAGCATACACATTTGCTTGACCGAAGCATCCTGACGAACAACGGCAAGCGACTCGTCGGCGACAGCGTAGTATGGAACGACGATGTCGCTACCGCTGAGGCTTTTGGCAACGTTGTATATACTGACGTTGTTAACAAGAATATGTTCACTGGCGAATATTGTTACTACGAAGACAGCACAGGTTATGTCATGGCGACGGACAGCGCTTTGGTTATCGACTATAGCCAGCAAGACACGATGTATGCCCATGCCGACACAATCAAAGCGTTCACGTACAACATCGACACAGACTCCACCTATCGCGTCGTTCATGCTTACTATCACATGCGAGCCTTTCGTCGCGACCTGCAAGCTGTTTGCGACTCGTTGGTTTATGACACGCGCGACAGCGTGCTCTTCATGTACCGCGACCCAATCATCTGGCAGCAAGGGCAACAGCAGCTGGGCGAAGAAATAAGAATCTTCTTCAACGGAGAGAACATCGACAGCATACAAGTGCTGCGGCAAGCTATGTCGGTCGAGAAGATAGACGATATCCATTACAATCAAGTGACGGGACACGAGATGCACTCCTACTTCAAGGACGGCGAGTTGTATCTGTCGACGTCTGAGGGCAACGTCTTCGTTAACTATTATCCTTTCGACGAGGACAGCATCATGGTTGAGATGAACCACACCGAGACTTCCCTCTTGAAGATGTTTGTGAACAAGAACCAGGTGGACCACATCTGGATGCCCGCCGCGACGGGCATCATGTATCCGATAGCGCTCATCCCCTCTGACGCACTCTACTTGCAGAACTTTGCATGGTTCGACTACATACGGCCGCTCGACCAGTACGACCTTTTCGAGTGGCGACCTAAGAGAGCAGGCACGGAGCTCAAGGAGAGCGTGCGTCACTCGGCTCCAAGGCAGAAGCTCAGCGACATCAAGAAGAAGCGAGGCTTAAACCCTGCCGAACCTGTTGAAGCCACAGAACCTGTTGAAGCCACAGAACCTGTAGAGCCTGCTGATTCCATTAACTCCATAAACCCCGTCGAAGAGTAAGAATATGAGACTGTTCAGCACAAGAGAACCACGTAAGTTCCGCCGAGTAAGCATTTACACAGACGAGTCGCGCGACCGTCTGCAGAAACTTGTCGATGAGGTAAAGCGTGAGCAGGGAGAAGTGCCTGCAAACGAAGAGACCTACGATCCCGACAAGTTTCGTGGCACATTCATCAACTACACCCCACGTGCACAGAAACACAAGGAGAATGGCTCGAAGCTTGGCTGGCCCATCATCCTCGTCATACTCTTCGGCTTGCTCATCCTTTGGCGCTTCCTGCTGACAGGAATAAGATAGAGAACCTTGTAATTACGTTAGAACGTCATAACGAAATATAATGGACATCATACACCTTCTGCCCGACTCCGTTGCCAACCAGATTGCCGCTGGCGAGGTTGTGCAGCGTCCGGCATCCGTCATCAAGGAATTGATGGAGAATGCTGTCGATGCAGGTGCGACGACTATCGACGTGCTGGTGCAGGATGCAGGTCGTACGTCCATACAGGTCATCGACGATGGCAAGGGCATGACCGAGACAGATGCCCGAATGGCTTTCGAGCGCCATGCAACGTCCAAGATAGCGAAGGCCGAAGACCTCTTCACGCTCCAGACGATGGGCTTCCGGGGTGAGGCATTGCCATCCATCGCTGCTGTGTCGCAGGTCAAGCTGACGACAAGAACGGCAGAGCAAGAGCTGGGTGTGCAGTTGTGCCTCGAAGGCTCGAAAGTCGTGTCGCAGGAAGTCTGTTCATGCCCAGTTGGAGCCAACTTCGAGGTGAGCAATCTCTTTTTTAACGTGCCGGCACGAAGGAAGTTCCTCAAGTCGAACCAGACCGAGTTGAACAACATCATACAGGATTTCGAACGCATTGCTTTGGTTAATCCGTCCGTCTCGTTCACCCTTTCGAGCAACGGCAATCAG
This sequence comes from uncultured Bacteroidales bacterium, assembly GCA_902778625.1. Taxonomy (GTDB): domain Bacteria; phylum Bacteroidota; class Bacteroidia; order Bacteroidales; family Bacteroidaceae; genus Physcousia. Next base: position 107,929 of record CACYYM010000001.1, on the reverse strand, counting down.
CTGATGCAATTGCCTGCCGGCGGTAGCTTGCAGCGCATCGTCGGCATCTTTGGCAAGAAACTTGGCGAACAGCTCTTGCCTTTACAGGTAGAGACGTCGCTTGTGAAGATAAGTGGCTTCGTGGGCAAACCCGAGGCAGCACGCAAGAAAGGTGCCTCGCAGTTTCTCTTCGTCAATGGCCGCTTCATGCGACATCCGCGTTTCCATTACGCAGTGATGGAAGCCTTCAGCCATCTCATTCCCGACGGCGACCAGGTGCCGTACTTCATCTACTTCGAGGTCGATCCTGCCAATATCGACGTCAACATACACCCCACGAAGACGGAGATTAAGTTCGAGAACGAGACGGAGATCTGGAGCATCGTCCTTGCTGGCGTCCGCGATGCTTTGGGCAAGTTCAACGCTGTGCCCACCATAGACTTCGATGTGGAAGGGCGTCCCGACATACCGACTTACGATGCACGAGGGCTTGGCGATGTCAAAGTGCCTCGCGTGCAAGTCAATCCGACCTACAACCCCTTCAGCAGCCATAACGAGAGCCGCAAGCCAACGCGACAATGGGAGAAACTCTACGAGCAAGCGGCAGCTTCTCAGACTAATCAGAGTATTCCGAACACTCAGAATATCCAGAGTTCCCAGAACCTCTTCCAAGAGGAGATGGAGATGAGCAGCCAACACTATCAATACAAGGGCCAGTACATCCTGACCGCCGTGCAGTCGGGCCTGATGATGGTCGATCAGCGACGCGCCCACGTACGCATCCTCTACGAGCGCTACATGAAGCAGATGCAGGAGCACAACGCCGCTACACAAGGCCTGCTGTTCCCCGAACTGCTCGAGCTCTCGCCGTCCGACGCAGCCCTGCTCACCGGCATTCTCGACGACGTGCGGGCACTTGGCTTCGACATCACATCGCTTGGCGGCAGCTCGTTCTCCATCGTCGGCGCTCCCTCCGGACAAAGCAATCCGGTGGCTGTCGTGCAGCAGATGGTGGAATCCGTCAAGCAGCAGGACGGTGCCCATGCCGATGCCTTGCACCACCAGCTGGCCCTCGTCCTGGCTCGTCACAATGCCATCGAGATAGGCGAGGTGCTTACACCCGTACAGATGGAGACGCTCATCGGCGACCTCTTCCAGTGCGACAACCCGAACCTCTCGCCCAGCGGCAAGACTATAATCACGATCCTCCAGCAGGAACAAATAGATAAGATGTTTAACTAAGACCTTAAGGTCCCTAAGGTCCTTAAAGTCCATAAAGTCCTTATAATAATGAAAAAGATCATCCTTACAGGCGACCGCCCCACCGGCAAGCTCCACATCGGGCACTATGTCGGCTCGCTTCGCCGTCGCGTAGAACTTCAGAACTCGGGCCTCTACGACAAGATATTTGTCTTCGAGGCAGACGCACAGGCGCTCACCGACAACATTGACAACCCGGAGAAGGTGCGACAGAACGTCATCGAAGTCGCCCTCGACTACCTCGCAGCAGGCCTCGATCCATCGAAGACAACGCTCTTCATCCAAAGTCAAATACCCGAACTCTGCGAACTCTCGTTCTACTTCATGGATATGGTCAGCGTCTCACGCCTGCAACGCAATCCGACCGTCAAGACCGAGATACAGATGCGCGGCTTCAACGGCGAAAGCATCCCCGTCGGCTTCTTCACCTATCCCATCAGTCAGGCAGCCGACATCGCAATGTTCAAGGCAACAACCGTGCCTGCCGGCGACGACCAGGAGCCCATGCTCGAGCAGTGCCGAGAAATCGTGCGCCGCTTCAACAATATCTACGGAGAGACACTTGTCGAACCAAACATACTCCTGCCCGAGAACGCAGCCTGCCTGCGCCTGCCAGGTACCGACGGCAAGGCCAAGATGAGCAAGAGCCTCGGCAACTGCATCTACCTCAGCGACCCGGCAGATGAGGTCAACAAGAAGGTCAAGACAATGTACACCGACCCAGAGCACCTGCAGGTCAGCGACCCCGGGCACCTCGAGGGCAACACCGTCTTCACCTATCTCGACGCCTTCGCAACAGACGAGCAAGTGTCGCGCATTACGGGCGAATACGCCACCCTGCAGGAGATGAAGGACCACTACACCCGTGGTGGACTCGGCGACGTGAAGTGCAAGAAGCTTCTCATGGGCGTGCTCCAGGAAGTGCTCGAACCCATCCGTCAGCGCCGAGCAGAGTACGAGAAAGACATACCCGCCGTCTACGAGATACTCCGCAAAGGTTGTGAAGTAGCCCGGGAAGAAGCCTGCAAGACGATGGACGAAGTGCGCAAGGCCATGAAGATAAACTACTTCGACGACCGCGCCCTCATCGAAGAACAAGCACTCCGCTTCCAGAAATAAAAACACTCATCACTCATCACCAACAGGCCTTAAAGCCCCTGTTAATCGCAAGTAGCGAAGGTGATGAGTGCCTGACGACTCTTCATCACTCATCACCCACTCATCATCCTTGTATTTGGTTGACATTCAGGGTATTATGTGGGGTTGGTGATGAGTGACGAGTGTTTTGCGAATTTGTTTGTTCTTGTTTGTTCGTTCTTCCCCCTTATATAGAGAGGGAAGAACGAACAAACAAAACAGATTGCGCAAAAGTCACCCATCATTGCGAGCAGAATTGCAACGTGTCGAGTGTTTCATTTCGGCACGTTAAAATTTATTTTTAGCACGTTAAGTGAGACATTTCGCAACGTTATGTTAACTGTCTTGCAATATGATTTTTCCTTTTCCCATGTTTCCCAATACTCCTTTTTGTTCTCCATTTTGTCCTGCTTCATGGCATATTAATATTTATTAACATAAAAAACGGCAGTTCAAAAGCAAAAACACATATCTTTGTTTGCATTTTGTGCGCACACGCGTAAAATAATATATAATGTCTATCAACGACATACCGCAAACCATGAACAAAACATTATTAACAAAATATCAAAACAAATCATGAAACAAAAACTAACTTTATTACTCCTCGCTCTCGTTGCAACAGTTGGGGCTTGGGCAGAAGTGACTGTCACTCTTGTTGATGGCGGTAGCACCAATCAACCATTCGACTACTATGGTAGTCGCAATAATAGTGTAACCCCAAACACCTTTACCACAAAAGCAAGTTCTGGCTTGGCAGGGGTGGTTCTTACTGCTCCCATTATTGATCGCGCTCTATGGTGGAACACGTACTGTCTGTCAATCAAAACTTCCGAAGTACAAACAGATGAGACTCTTACATTGACGGCACCTGAAGGTTATCTGATTTCAGGTTTCTCAATGACCGCACAGTCTTGTGCAGGTGCAAGACCATATAAAATAACGGTTGGAGATGATACCCAAGACCCTTTATCCAGTATTACTGCGCATACATTTACACAAAGTGGTCTTTCTCAACAGAGCGTATCTATCACTATTCAGCAGACATCCACTACAGCTGAGTTCTTTGGAATAAAAGCCTTGACAGTAACGCTTGCTGAAGACCCTGCTTATGTTTCCGCTTTGAGTCAAGTCAATCCGAACAAATGCTACACCGTTACATGTAACCGCAGTGCTTGGGCAGTGGATAATGGTGGAACAGCCCTCACTACAATTGCCAAACTAGGACTTGCACCTTCAAGTTCTGATGCTAAGCAACAATTTGCATTGGTTACCCCAGATGATGGTACGAGCTATTATCTCTATAGTTGCAATGCAGGTAAGTATCTTACTTCTGCTAACACTCTAACTGATAATCCATTGGAGGCAGAAGCCGTTTATTTTGATGATGCTTCTAGTTTCAAGGCTCGCGCAGTACGTGTATATTTCAATGCATCCAAGAATATCAATGTAGGTGGCAGCAATCAGATAACCATTGATACTTGGGCAACAGCAGATGATGGTTGCGCATACCTGATACAAGAGGCCGAAGACTTCGATCCGACAGCAGCATTGGAAATCTTTGCTACTACAGTCAATGTAACGTATGACCTTTATGAGTCTGATGGCGAGACTTACGTTCGCAGTGTGGTAGTTGTTCAAGATAAGAATAGTGAAGTCAGCGTACCTTCGGCCATCAATGCCGACACCTACTATGATTATTCTACGCAAGGCAACATCGAAACAACTGATTGCCACATCAAGGTGATTCGCACATTGAAGAGTGGCATTGTCTATCCTTATACAAACCTCAGTAATAATAAGAGCTATTATATTAAAACTCGCAACAATGCACGTGGCGGTCTCTCCACATATACTGATTCTGGTAACACGTACTTGGCTTCTCCTGTAAAGGGTGCGCTCGGCATCTCTGCTAAAAAATTTGCAATCCTCAACTATTTGGGCAGCTACTATCTATATAGTGTGGAAGATGAAAAATTTGTGACATACAAGAATTCCAATCTTGCACCTTTGGCAGATTGTATCACAGGAACGAGCGACCGCATAAGCTTCGTTGCTACCACAACTCCCTTGTATCAGCTTCGTTTCGGTGGAAGTTCAAGTAAGATAATCAATAGTAGCTCCTCATATACTTATGGTATCGTCATAAATGGCTGGGGAGATGACTCTAATGAGTTGGACGACGGCTGTCTGTATGCAATAGAGGAGGCAGATGACTTTGATCCGGCTGATGCTCTAGCTGCCTTGAATAACTTTGTTAACACGAAGTTTACAGAACTCTCGACAGCAACCAAATTTGACATCCTTGACGGTTCAACCGTAATGGGTCCAAGTGAGTTTGCTGCTCCAGCATCAATCAATGCAGCCATTGATGCCGCACAGGAAGTTGCCGATACAGACGAGGCAAAGATGGCATTTATTGAAAGCGCAAATGGCACGATGATTCAGAACTATCTCAATCAGGTTGCTACCTATGGAGCTCTTGCAAACGTCAAAATCACAATGAACAAGGAGTATGGCACGATGATTCTGCCTTGTCCTTGCACACGCATTGACGGACTTGATATATATTCTTGTAGCGGAGCTGAAGGAAATGTGTTGACACTTACTCCTGTAGCTGGAGCTTATGTCCAGAATACTCCGTACATCATCCATGCTACAGAGGGAAGTAAGTACACAATCATCGGATGGAATAAGAAAGTAAATGATACTTATACCTCTGGTTGGTTGACAGGTGCTCTGAATACCACGACTGAAATACCTAGTGGTTCATACATGCTTGCCACCAATAAGAGCACAAACGTACAGGCCTTCTATCAGGTATCCGGTAGTGGTGTACTCTGCGGCCAGAATAAGTGCTATTTGACTGTTCCCGTTGGTGGTGTGAAGTCCTTCTTCTTTGAAGGAGATGACGAAGCAACAGCAATTGAAGAGCTCTTTGGCAGCGAAGTGCAAGACGGGACAATCTATAACCTTGCCGGTCAGCGCATCAGCAGGATGCAGAAGGGCATCAACATTGTGAACGGAAAGAAGGTAATGGTAAAATAATAAATGTAGGAAATAAGACAATAAGAAAGGGCTGCGTATGCAGCTTCTGAAACAACATTACGCCTCCTTTTCTTATGTTCAAATTCTCTAAATATCTAGATCTCAAATTATGAAAAAGACATATATTTCTCCAAAGTTTCTGACCGTAGAGTTGCACACTGAGAACCTGATGGCACTCTCGATGAACAACACAGAGCAGATTGACAACTCCAACATGAATGACTACGAGCAGGACGTAAAGGGCATCTCTGTCACCGACAAGTCTGTTTGGGACGACGAATGGTAATCTGCTGTTTGTCTGTTCAATAAAGAGAGCAGGAGGTGTTGTGGCGCCTCCTGCTTTTTTTGTTGTCTGTATGGGCATTTTGAGGATGCTGTGGGGGGATGTAAAACGCCGCGTGCGGCGTTGGCAATCTCCGCGTGCGGCGATGGCAATCCCCGCGTGCGGCGTTTTAATTTCCGCATGCGACGTTTTTTATGCTCTCATACAGGGTAAATAGAAAAAACGCACCATGTTGTACATTTTTTAACAGCGAAACGCTTGTTAGTACGATTATTTTTGCTAACTTTGTACGCGAAAGTATATTTTCAACAACAAAATAGCTATTCTTATGTCAACTAGAAGAGATTTCCTGAAAGGAATGGGTATGGCAACAGCCGGCATGGCTTTTGCTCCCGGTGAGATGCTCGCTGCCAAGAAGAAGAAAGAGCAGCCTGCAGCAGCTCCCAAGAACGAGAAAGTTAAGATTGCCTACATCGGCATTGGCAATCGCGGTCAGCAGAACATCGACGAGTTTGCCAAGACGAACATGGTGGACGTCGTGGCACTTTGCGACGTTGACCTGCAAGGCAAGCAGTGCCAGAAGGTGCTGAACATGTACCCCGATGCAAAGCGCTACACGGACTTCCGTAAACTTTTCGACGAGTACAGCGACCACTTCGATGCAGTTGCTGTCAGCGTGCCAGACCATACGCACTTTTTCGTGTGCATGGCTGCCATGAAGCATGGCAAGCACGTCTATTGCGAGAAGCCCCTCATCCGTACCTTCCAGGAGGGCGAAATCCTCATCGAGATGGCTAACCGTCATCCCGAACTCGCCACTCAGGTGGGCAATCAGGGACACTCCGAGGCTAACTACTTCCAGTTCAAGGCTTGGCAGGAAGCAGGCATCATCAAGGACGTCACGAAGGTGGTGGCTCACATGAACAACGACCGCCGTTGGCACAAGTACGACTGGAACATGACGAAGATGCCCGAGGGCGATCCCATTCCCGAAGGTATGGACTACGACACATGGCACGGCGGCATCCGCTACCATAACTTCAGTAAGCTCTACCATCAAGGCGACTGGCGCAGCTGGTACGACTTCGGCATGGGAGCTCTCGGTGACTGGGGCGCTCACCTGCTCGACACGGTTCACGAGTTCCTCAACCTCGGACTGCCTTACGAGATAAACATGAAGTACGCCAAGAACCACAACGAGTTCTTCTATCCCTTCAGCAGCACCATCGAGTTCCGTTTCGGCGCTCGCGGCAACATGCCTCCATGCGACGTCATCTGGTACGACGGCACCGACAACCTGCCGCCTCTGCCCGAAGGCTACGGCGAGAGCAAACTGGCCGACGGCATCCCCGCAAGCGGTCAGGGAGAATACACGCAGCAGAAGATTAACCCCGGAAAGATTATCTACGGCCGCGACCTCACCTTCAAGGGCGCAAGTCATGGCAGTACGCTCGAAATCATCCCGAAGGAGAAGGCAGAGGCCATGAAGGACAAGCTGCCGCAGGTGCCCAAGAGCCCAAGCAACCACTACGTCAACTTCCTGCGTGCCTGCAAGGGAGAAGAGAAGACGCGTTCGCCGTTCCAGATAGCTGGCGTGCTCTGCCAGGTGTTCTGCCTCGGTGTCATCGCACAGCGCCTCAACACACAGCTCTTCTTCGACCCGAGGACAAAGAAGTTCACAAACAACGAGTTCGCCAACGCCATGCTCACCGGCATGCCCCCACGCCGCGGCTGGGAAGAGTTCTATAAGATTGATTAATAACATTCCAAGGATAACAATTAAAAACTAAACACAATGAAAAAGATTATATTCATCATGGCCATGCTGGCCGTGCTACCCGCATCTGCAAAAGTAAAGAAGACCGTGGCTCAGCAGCCCGCTCCCGCTCCTACAACCGACAACGTGCTCTCTGAACAGGAACAGCGCGAGGGTTGGAAACTCCTTTGGGACGGCAAGACAACGAACGGCTGGCGAGGTGCAAAGCTCCAGACCTTCCCTCAAAAGGGCTGGCGCATAGAGGACGGCGTGCTCAAGGTTGAGGCTGCCAACGGAGCCGAGAGCGGCAACGGCGGCGACATCGTGACCGACAAGACCTACCATAACTTCATCCTCAAGGTGGACTTCAAGATAACCGAGGGCGCCAACAGCGGCATCAAGTACTTCGTCGATCCCGACATGAATCAGGGCGAAGGCAGTGCCATCGGCTGCGAGTTCCAGATACTCGACGACCTGCGTCATCCCGATGCAAAGCTCGGCGTGAAGGGCAACCGCAAGCTCGCCTCGCTTTACGACCTTATTCCCGCTCCCGAACAGAAGCCTTTCGACATCACAGCGTGGAATACCGCAATGGTCATCGTCAAGGGCAGCCATGTGGAGCACTGGCTCAACGGCGTGAAGATGCTGGAGTACGAACGCAACAACCAGGAGTGGAACGCCCTGGTAGCTTACAGCAAGTACAAGAACTGGCCCGACTTCGGCAATCGCGACGGACGCATCCTGCTGCAGGACCACGGCAACGAGGTTTGGTTCAAGAACGTGAAGATAAAGGAACTTTAATATTAGGTATTCCTAGGAAAGCCTAGGTATTCCTAGAAAAACCTAGTGCATCCTAAAAAGCAAAACACAATGAAAAGACTCTTTCTGGCAGCCATCGCCACATTCCTGTATACAGGAGCTTTCGCTATCGACGACCCCGTTCAGTACGTCAACCCGCTCGTCGGCTCACACTCCACGGGCGGCCTCTCCACAGGCAACACCTATCCAGCCATCGCAGTGCCCTGGGGCATGAACTTCTGGACGCCACAGACCGGCAAAATGGGCGACGGATGGTGCTACACATACGATGCCGAAAAGATTCGCGGCTTCAAGCAAACGCACCAGCCAAGCCCTTGGATGAACGACTACGCCATGTTCAACATCATGCCCGAAGCAGGTGATGCTCCCATTTATGACGAGAACAAACGTGCCAGTTGGTTCAGCCATAAGGCCGAGGTGAGCAAGCCTCACTATTATAAAGTGTACCTCGCCGACTACGACATCACGACGGAGATAGCTCCCACCAGTCGCGCTGCCATTTTCCGCTTCACGTATCCGGAAGGCAAGAACTTCGTGATCGTCGATGCCTTCGACCGCGGCTCTTATGTGAAGGTCATTCCGGGTGAGAACAAAGTGGTGGGTTATACGACACGCAACAGTGGAGGCGTGCCCCGCAACTTCAAGAACTACTTCGTTCTGCAGTTCGACCGTCCTTTCACCTACACCTCGACAGCCGACGAAGGCAAGGAGAGTCGGAATCTTGAGATGCAGAGCAAGCATGCGGCAGCCGCTGTAGGCTTCCAGACGAAGCGCGGCGAGCAGGTCAACGTGCGCGTTGCCAGCTCCTTCATCAGCATCGAGCAGGCCGAGCAGAACCTCAAGGAGCTTGGCAGCAAGAGTCTGGAGGAAGTGTCTGAGGCAGGGCGTCAGGAATGGAACAAGGTGCTGAGTGTCATTGACGTTGACGATAACAGCGACGTCGACCGCCTGCGCACCTTCTACAGTTGCCTCTATCGCAGCACCCTCTTCCCTCGTAGTTTCTTCGAGATTAATGCGAGTGGCCAGGTCGTGCACTACAGCCCCTACAACGGCGAGGTGCTGCCCGGTTATCTCTTTGCCGACACCGGCTTCTGGGACACCTTCCGCGCCCTCTTCCCCCTGGTCAACCTGATGTATCCCAGTATGAGCCAAAAGATGCAGGAAGGCTGGGCGAACGCTTACAAAGAGAGCGGCTTCTTGCCCGAATGGAGTGCGCCCGGCCACCGTGCCTGCATGGTGGGCAACAACTCAGCGAGCGTGGTTGCCGACGCCTACCTTAAGGGCATCCGCGGCTACGACATTGATGCCCTTTGGGAAGCGGTGAAGCACGGCGCCAATGCCGACCTGCCCCGCACCACTAGCGGCCGCAAGCAATGGCAGACGTACAACAAGCTTGGCTACGTTCCCTACGACAGCATCAATGAGAGCGCTGCCCGCACCCTTGAGTACGCTTTCGACGACTGGAGCATTTACAAGCTCGGCCAGGCCCTCGGCAAACCAGAAAAGGAGATAAAGGTATATGCCGAGCACGCGTTCAACTACAAGAATCTTTTTGATAAGAGTCACAACCTCATGCGTGGCAAACTTGCCAATGGCGAATGGGCGCCCAACTTCAATCCCTTCAAGTGGGGCGACGCTTTCACAGAGGGCAACAGTTGGCACTACTCCTGGAGTGTGTTCCACGACCCGCAGGGCTTGATTGACCTCATGGGCGGAAACGATGTCTTCAACCAGATGCTCGACAGCGTCTTCATCCTGCCTCCCATCTTCGACGACAGCTACTATGGCGGTGTCATACATGAGATTCGCGAGATGCAGATCATGAATATGGGTAACTACGCGCATGGTAACCAGCCCATCCAGCATATGATTTATATGTACGCGTACAGCGGTCAGCCCTGGAAGAGCCAGTACTGGCTGCGCGAGACGATGAACCGCATGTACAACGCGCACGCTGATGGCTATTGCGGCGACGAAGACAACGGTCAGACATCGGCCTGGTACATCTTCACGGCTATGGGCTTCTATCCCGTGTGCCCTGGCAGCGGCGAGTACGTGCTCGGTGCACCCTATTTCAAGAAGATGACCTTGCATCTCGAAAATGGCAAAGACGTTGTCATCACTGCTCCACAGCAGAGCGACGTGAACCGCTACGTCGGTGCCCTCAAGGTCAATGGCTCAGATTACGGCAAGAACTTTGTGAAGCACGCTGACGTGGTGGCTGGCATGAGGATGGACTATACCATGCAGGCAGAGCCCAACCGCCAGCGCGGCACAGCGGCCGATGCTGCGCCGTATTCCTTCAGCAAGGAGTACAAAGCGACGAGTAAAGCTAAGAAGAAGAAAAAATGAAAAGATTGTTTGCCCTGATCCTCGGTATGATGGCGTGCGTGGGCTATGCCAGTGCTCAGGTGACGATTACTTACGACAACGAAGCAGAGTGGAAAGCGTACGACGACTTCAATACGGCATTCCTCGACAACTCGCGTAACATTTACAAGGCCGATACGAAGCAACCCAAAGCCGACCACCGCGGTAACGGCTTTCGCGACAACGACGTCTCCGGCTGTGCTGCTGCCATTTGGTGTCAGGCCATCATGTACGACATGGTCATCAACGCCTACAACCGTGCTGTGAAAGAGGGAAACGAGGCTCGTGCGAGCAAGTACAAGAACCTGCACAACAAGATATACGCTGGCGAGAAACGTCACTATGTGAGCTTCGATTTTCACAATCCCAACACGAACAACGGCTGGTTCGTCTATGACGATATCATGTGGTGGACGTGTGCATTAGCTCGTGCATACCAGACCTTCGGCAAGTCGGAGTATCTCACGTATTCGGAGAGAAGTTTCTGCCGCGTGTGGTATGGTTCACCCAGTGTAGGCGACGACGGCTCTTATGCCGACCCGGCGCGCTTCCCCGGAGCATCCGGTGGCGGTATGTTCTGGGAATGGCAGCCCATCGCTCACGCTGATCCGCACCAGCCTGGCGACTTCCGCTCCGCATGCATTAACTTTCCGACTGTCATAGCCGCCTGTTTGCTTCACCAACTCGTGCCGGAGGGCCGTACACCGCCCACGACAGAGTATCCGACGAAGCAGACGAAGGAGTGGTATCTCGAGAAAGCCAAGGAGATTTATGCCTGGGCAGACGGTACGCTCGTGACCAGCAGCGGACGTGTGGCCGACGGCATCCACGGTGGCGGTCCCGAGTATAGCGACCATCTTTACAATCAGGCGACATACATCGGCGCCAGCTGTCTGCTCTACTTGCTGACAAACGAGGTGAGCTACATCACCAAGGCACAGAAGGCTGCCAACTACGTGATGAGCAAGATGTGCATCGGCAACATCCTCAAGTACGAGAACGGCTACGAGCAGGGCATCTATGCTGCCATCTATGCGCAGTACATCAAGATGCTCGTCTATGACTGCGGCCTGAGCGACTCGTTGAAGAAGAAGTATCTGGAGCACGTCCAGAAGAACATCCAGAGGGCTTACACAAACATGGACCCGACGCGTGGCATCCAGCTTGGCAACTTCGCAAAGGCAACCGCAGAGGACGCCGTCGTGGAGAGCTATGGTGCCAGCGGAATGCCTGCCCTCATGCTGATGTTCCCCGCCACTGACCCGACTCCCATTAATGAGGTTGGCGAGGAGAAGTACAACGGCCCGTCGGATGTCTATACGCCCGACGGCAAACTCGTCATGAAGGATGCAACATCCGAACAGGTCCATCAGCTCGACAGTGGTCTCTACATCTTTCAAAGGAAGAAAATCTTTGTCAGATGAAAAAACGCCCTTAAGGGGGAAATAAAACGCCGCGTGCGGCGATGGCAATCCCCGCACGCGGAAATGGCAATCCCCGCACGCGGCGTTTGAAACTTCCCCTGGCGGCATTGAAAAACCCTATGCTATGAAGAAAACAATTCTGTTGTTTTTGGCGGTCATCGCACTGACCATCGGCGGCGGTATTGGCGGCCATTATCTCCATGAATACCTTCGGAATCGTCCGACCTGCCCGGAGGAAGACTCCAGCCAGTTCGTGACGCTCACCGATGCCGTGCCTGATGCCATCCTGGAGATCAGGTACTTCAGCACATACAACTTCGTCGGAACGCGCATCGACGGCTACCTCGAGCCAACGGCTTTGCTGACGCGTCAGGCTGCCGACAGTCTCAGGGCTGTCAGCGACGACCTGAAGGCCTTGGGCTATCGCCTGAAGATATACGACGCCTACCGTCCGCAGCGGGCAGTCGACCACTTCGTACGCTGGGCGGAAAACGTGCCCGACACACTCATGCGGCAGTTCTTCTATCCCGACCTCGACAAGAGCGTCCTCTTTGACCAAGAGTATATCTGTGCGAAGAGCGGGCATACGAGAGGCTCTACCGTTGACCTCACGCTCTTCGACATGCGGACGGAAAAAGAACTCGACATGGGCGGAACGTTCGATTGGTTTGGCCCCGAGAGCCATCCCGACTTTTGCGGAGACCCCGAGACGCAGGCGTTTACGGGCGACAACGCCAAGAGCCCGGCCGGTCGGAGCATTACGCCCGAGCAGTTCTGCAATCGCATGATACTGCGCGAGGCCATGTTGCGCCACGGATTCAAGCCGTTCCCCACCGAATGGTGGCACTTCTGCCTGAAGGACGAGCCGTTCCCCGACACCTACTTCAACTTCCCGGTCCGTCAGTTGTAAATCAACCTTTTACCTTCTCATCAGCAGTCCGCCGATTGTTCCTAAGCAAACACCAATCGTGTTGGCCACAAAGTCGAGCCACTCGCCGCTGCGGCAAGTGGTCAGATATGCCTGTGCAAGTTCCAGCAGTCCGCCCATCGCGATGGGTGCCAGGAAAGCCCAAAGCAGAAGCCTTCCCGTTTCCAATCGCTGGTGGCAGCGTCGGTAGTCGAACCAGATGGCAAGCGTCAGTACACCGTACATCACCATGTGTGTCCATTTGTCGGCAAGCGGAACCTCTACGCCCATCTTCATGTCTGGAATAGGCAAAAGGGAGAGAAGTGCGATGACGACTATGATAATAAGTGCAAAAGGGTAGTGGCGCAAGTACAAGCGTAGCATATAACGACTCTTTTTATACAATTCGATGCAAAGATACGGCTTTTTTGTGTATCTTTGCAACGTTTTACGATAAAAACATCGCTATATGAAATCGGAAAGCACCCCAAGAGGAAGCTTCGGCAGCCAGTTGGGAGTCATCCTGGCTTCGGCAGGCTCGGCAGTGGGCTTGGGCAACATATGGCGTTTCCCTACTGAGGTGGGAAAAGGTGGCGGCGCGGCATTCATCCTCATCTACCTCGCTTTCATCTTCCTCCTCGCCATGCCTGTGATGATTAGCGAATTCGTCATCGGACGTTCCGCACGCAGTAATGCCATCGGAGCCTTCCAGAAGTTGTCGCCCGGCAAGCCTTGGATTGTGGCCGGCATCATGGGCGTGCTTGGCGGCTTTCTCGTGCTTTCATTCTATTCCGTAGTGGCAGGCTGGACGCTCCACTATACGATTCAATCAGCCCTCGGACAGTTGCAAGGCGGCAAAGGCACAGACTTCGGTGCAGCATTCAACGCGTTTGTCTCCGACCCATGGCAGCCTATCCTGTATCTTGCCATCTTTATGCTGCTGACCCACCTCGTTGTGGCACGCGGCATACAGCACGGCATCGAGCGTTACTCGAAACTCATGATGCCCTTGCTCCTCGCGATTATCGTGCTCTTGGTTGCTTTCTCGCTCACCATGCCAGGTGCAAAAGACGGCATTCGCTTCCTGTTGCAGCCCGACCTGAGTAAGGTTACGCCCGACGTCGTGCTTGGTGCCATGGGACAAGCCTTCTTCTCTCTCAGCGTTGGGCTCGGTTGCCTTGTGACCTACGCATCGTACTTCAGCAAAGAGACAAGGCTGGTGAAGAGCGCGATGAACGTCTGCATCATCGACACGATGGTAGCCGTCTTGAGCGGCTTCATCATATTTCCGACAGTATTCAGTGTTGGCATTTCGCCCGACGCAGGGCCCGGCCTCGTCTTCATCACCTTGCCAAACGTCTTCCTGCTCAGCTTTAGCGAGATGCCCGTGATAGGTTATGCCTTTGCGCTCCTCTTTTATGTCCTGCTCCTGCTTGCCGCTTTGACGAGCAGCATAAGTATGCACGAGATCTGCACAGCCTTTATTTCCGAGCACTTCAGCAAGAGCCGGCGCAAGGCCGCAGCCATCGTCACCGTCATCTGCTTGGTGCTTGGCGGGTTCTGCTCGCTCTCGTTCGGTCCTTGGAAAGAAGTGACTTTTTGTGACAAAGGCATTTTCGACCTCTTCGACTACACCGTTACGAAGTTCCTCATGCCGCTTGGCGGACTTCTCATAACCCTTTTCGTCGGTTGGTATTTCGACAGGAAACTTGTCGAACAGCAACTGACCAACGACGGCAGTATCCCGGTTCGTACGATGAAACCGCTGCTTTTCCTCATCCGTTGGGTTGCGCCTTTTGGTATTCTCGTCATTTTCCTCAACGAACTATTCCCACTCTTCATATAACGCGAAAAGTACTGACCTATGGAAAAAAGAACGGACTTTGGCAGCAAGATAGGCGCCGTGTTGGCATCCGCGGGCTCGGCAGTGGGCTTGGGCAATGTGTGGCGTTTCCCGACTGAAGTCGGCAATAATGGCGGCGCGGCATTCATCTTTGTCTATCTCCTCTGCATCGCTGTGATAGGCATCCCTGTCATGATGAGCGAGTTCCTTATTGGCCGTCACACTCACACCAATACGATTCATGCGTTTGCAAAGCTCGCACCGGGCAAGTGGTGGCGCATCGAGGGAATCGCTGGCGTGTTCGTCGCGTTCATGATACTCTCTTACTACATTGTTATCAGTGGCTGGACGCTCTTCTATCTCATTCAGTCTGTTGGCGGAAGGCTGCAAGCGGACCGCGACTATAGTCAGGTCTTTACGGGTTTCGTCAGCAACCCTTGGATGCCGATACTGATGGGCGTCATCTTCATGGCACTGACGCACGTCATCATCGCCAAGGGCGTTCAGTCCGGCATCGAGAAGTCGTCGAAGCTCATGATGCCCTTGCTGCTGCTCATCATCGGCATTCTCGTGGTTTGTTCCTTCGGTATGCCGGGTTCCAGAGAAGGCTTGCGGTTCCTGTTGAAACCGGACTTCTCGAAGCTTACCGCCAGCGTGATACTCAGTGCAGTTGGGCAGGCGTTCTTCTCTCTCAGCCTTGCGATGGGTTGCCTCTGCACTTATGCGTCTTACTTCCGACAGGACACGAACCTGCCCAAGACAGCGGTGGGCGTGAGTACCATCGATACGATAGTCGCCATCCTAAGCGGCTTCATCATCTTTCCTGCAGTCTTCAGCGTCGAGAACGTCAGCGTGGATGCCGGACCGGGACTGGTCTTCATCACGCTGCCCAGTGTCTTCAACATCGCATTCAGTCATGTGCCTTGGCTCGGCTACATCTTCTCGGGCTTCTTCTACCTGCTACTCCTGCTGGCGGCCTTGACCAGCGCGATGTCTCTTCACGAGAGCGTGACGGCTTACGTCCTGGAGGCCTTCCACGTCTCGCGCAAGAAGGCAGCCATCGCAGTGTCGGTCGCTTGCATGACCCTTGGTGTCTTCTGCTCGCTTTCGTTTGGCGTGCTGGGCGACGTCAAGCTTTTCGGCTTGAACATCTTCGAGCTGTTCGACTTCACAGCCTCAAAGATCATCCTGCCCATCGGCGGCATCATCATCTGTCTTTTTGTAGGGTGGTACTTGGATAGAAAGCTTGTGGAGAACGAGTTGACCAACGGCGGCAAGCTTCGCTTCAAGCTGTTCAGGCTTTATTACTTCATCATCCGATATGTCGCGCCTCTTGCCATCGCGGCTGTCTTCTTGCGAGAACTCCTCCCATGAAACGCCTTCCGACTCTGACTCCCCGCCAACGACGAGCCTTGCTTGCGCTCGAATGGGTGCTGCTCCTTGGCATCGTGGGCTATTCCATCTGGAAGTGGCAGACTCCCAGGGACGTCACCGAAGAAGAGGAAGAAAGGCGCGAGTGGTTGAGCAAGCCGGCAAAACCTTTCGTTTATGCAGAAAAGGAAGAGGCCGTCGAGTCCTTCCCTTTCGATCCAAACGTGGCGGACTCTACAACCTTGCTTCGCTTGGGACTTTCCAAATGGCAGGTTCGGAGCATTTATCGCTATAGGGCAAAGCACGGACGATACAGCAAACCCGAGGACTTCATGAATGTGCCCCACCTCACCAACGAGCAATGGGAACGCCTGCGGCCTTATATCCGGATCAGCACGGAGTACCAATATGTCGAGTCAGCCGTTTCCGTCGAGGAAGAGCGATGGCAGGCCCAAGAAGCCGAGAGACGCGAAGCGGAAGAAGTCCACGAGGATTCTTTCCCAAAACAGCCAAAGATAGCCTTCGGCCAGACCATCGACATCAACTTGGCCGACACTTCGCAGCTGAAGATGATACCCGGCATCGGCACCAAACGGGCAGCCCGAATCGTGGCTTACCGCAGGCAGCTCGGTGGCTTCGTCAAGGTCGAACAGGCCATGGAAGCCATAGAACTGCCCGATTCCGTCCTGAAATACATGACCGTTTCGCCCGTCGAGCCGACAAAGATAAACGTCAACAAGCTCTCGGTCCAGCAGATGATGAAGCATCCGTACCTCTCTTTCTATCAGGCCGAAGTCATTTGGGAGCACCGCCAGAACAAGGGAGAACTCCAATCCATCGACGAGCTGTCGCACCTCAAATACTTTAAAGCCACCGACCTCGACAGGCTCCGTCCCTACATTTCATTCGAGTAGTCAGCCGTCGCCACACGTCGAATCATTCGACTTCACATGCTGTGCCACTCAACTTCGCGTGTCGAGTTCGTTATACATACATGTATCTATAATTAAATGTACATGTATGTATAATTGTAGATACATGTATGTATAACGAACCCCGCGTGCGGTAATGAGAAACCCCACATGCCGAAGCACTTTGTTCGGCATGTGGGGTTGATTGTTTCGGCCCGTAAAAAGGGTTGATTCTCTTAACGAAAAGGGTTGGTTCCCTTTATAAAAATGAGTCGTTTTATCGATGGAATGGGCGATTTTTGCTACTTTGCGAGTTTGACGACGCTGCCGTCAGGACGACGCATGATGAAGATGCCGCCCTGACGCGTTACGCCAAAAGGGACCGCTTGCCCCTTGAGGTCGTAGTATTGGACGTTAAAGTCCTTAAGGTCTCTAAGGTCCTTAAGGTCTTTAAGGTCTTTAAGGTCGATGATTCCGTCTGCATCGTCCTTTGCGTCGATGCGTTGCAGGCGGAAGTGGTCCACTTTGAACCAGCCGTGACTGTCGCTGGTGCTTCGTGTTCCGTCGGCCTTGAAGTTGCTGGTGCGAATGCCGAGCTTCAGGCTCTCGCCGTCCTTGAGCGTCACCATCACAGCCATCGGCCGCAAGGTCATCTTGCCAGCACCGGACGGACCATAGCCTGCGAAGGTGTTTGTCTCGCTCGACGTGAGCATCGACGCAAGGTAATCGCTCTCTTTCCCATAGTACTGAACGTTCTTGTTGGCAAAGAGTCGGCAGTTCGCCATCTTGTCTTTCTGCACGCCGAGCAAGCAGGTGACGAGGTATGTGCCTGCGCCGAGCTTCGATGCAGCAATGGTTTGCGAGAGCTCGTAGGTGTTTGGCATAGGTTTCCCGCTTGCCCAGAAGACGTTGATGCCCCAGAGATGCTTGGCATCTTGGTTCACGCCCCAAGAGTTGCCGTTGCTGATATTTGTTGCTTTCCAACCTTTAGGCACACCACGAATCAAGCCTCCTTGCGGATTCAGAGTGCCGCCTGTGCCGCCATACTCAAAGTCGGGATTGGTCAAGAGGCTCGTCAGGTCTTCCGTTCCGGCACTGAATGGAATGCTTGCCAAAGCGCTGACGCAGAGGCCCGGGTCCATAAAGGAGACACGCACGCTGACCGTTTTGTTCTCTGTGCTCGTGTAATGAACGCCTGCGGGAATGTAGCCTAATGCCACCGTCTCGTCCCACGACTCGGTTCGCTCCGTTTGTTTGATGGAGATGACCTTCGCTGTGCCGCCGTTGACGGAGATGCCTATGCGGATGTCGTAATCGTTGTTAAGGCGGAACGTTGGCAGGCAACGGGCTTGTATGACGTTGAGTCCTTCCTTCACGGGCAAGGTGTATTCGGCATAGGGCGCTGAGCTGGCAGACGTGTAAGCCTGCATGTCGAGCGGCCAAACGGTAGCTGTGGTGCCTCGGATGCCGAGCCCTTCCAGCGTCTTAACCGTCGAGGATGCGTTGTCGTAGCTGCCTCCGGCGATGATGGTAACGTTGGGCTCGAGGATGCTGCTCTCTTGTTCTGCCACATCGTCCGCCGTTGCGACGGAAGGCATGAGGTGCTGCGTCCAGTTGTTTGGCTTGTAATCCATCATACCTTGCCATTTGCCGCCATTCAGGAAGCCGGCGTTGTATTTGTTTGTAAGCGTGATGATTTCGTTGAAAGCGTTCTGCGCTGCTGCTGAATATGTGAGCGCCTTCTCGCCCTGACCTGCCCAAGCATAGACAAAGCTCTGGCGCGAACGGAGCAACTTGATGTTCATGTCGGCGCTGGCGCGAACGGGATATTCGATGAGCTGGTAATAAGCATCACGAAGCGAGGAAGGCATGCGCGAACGCATTGCAGCAGCTTTGTCGTACAGTTCCTGATACTCTGCAATACGCGCATCAATCTGTGCATTCGAGTGGTCAAAGTGACAAAGCTGGACGTGCTCAGGCTTGGCAGCAATGCAAAGACGATAGTACGCCATCTTTATCTCGTTTATCTCGTCGGCAAACTCTTCGCCAAACGTTCGTGCTGCCCAGTCGCGCGTGTAGAGATGGGCACGTTCCGGCGTCCAGCTGTTGATGTCCCAAGCCAGATCCATGCAGAACTCGAGTTCCTCCTCTGCAGGCTTGATGTCGCCCACGTTGATTATCCATTGGTCGCGAATGCCTTGTGCATAGCCTTTGCTCAGCTCGTAGCTGCAAAGGGAAGGCGAAATGCTGCTCAGCCACAGGTAAGAGTCGGGGCTGCCCCAATAGGAGAGGTGATAGTAAACAGCGTTGCCGCCCGAGCGAGCCTGCTCTGCGGGGTTCGGCATCTGGCGTATGTAGCCGTGATTGTCGTCCACCCACATCAGCGTGACGTCGTCGGGCACTTGCAGGCCTGCGTTGTAGCAGTCGAGCACTTCCTTGTAGGGAATGAAGATCTGCGGGATGGTGGTCGGGTCGCCAATGCTGTCGGCAAGGAGCTGACGCTGGTAGGCAATAATCTCTGTCAAAGCAGCCACGCGTTCTGCCGTGTTGCTATAGCCGTTGATGCCCGTGTCGTGAACGCCACGCATGCCGAGCGTGTAGATGGCGTTCTTGCCGCGGCTCTCGCCCACGCGCTCTGCCCAGTAGCGCTTTATCATGTCCTTGTTCGTCTTCCACACCCAGTCGTCGTTGCCATGCCCGCCGAACTTGTCGCCTGTCTTTCCCCACTCGTACTCATTGTCGCGCAGCATTTGCTCGCAGTGGCTGCTGCCCATGTAGATGTCGTACTTCATGATGAGCGGGATGTTTGTCTTCTCGAACCAGAAGGCACGCGAGCCTGCATGCATTGCCGGCCATAGTGTGTTGGCACGAAGGCGCAGCAGCAGCTCCATAATGGCGGCGTAGGTCTTGGGACCGAAGTTGTTGAGGTTCGTGTCCATCTTCTTCGCTGCCCAAGGACGCAGGCCGAAGTCCTCGTCGTTAAGGAAGATGCCGCGGAACTTGACCGATGGCGAGCCGAAGACACGGCGGCCGGGCGTCACGTAGAGCTGTGTCTTTGTGGCTGGTGCGACATCTGCCCACCATATCCAAGGCGACACGCCTGCCATACGGCTCAGTTCAAGCATGCCGTACGCAGTTGCACGAGGTTGCGAACCAAAGATGACGAGCGCTTTTGCTACGCCTTCCATCGGGTTGTCGATGACTTGCATGCCGAATGCTTCCCATTTGCCTTCGACATCGCTCACGTCGATCTTGCCGTCTGCAATCAGCCCGTCGATGTGGCTCGACTGCCCGATTGTACCGACGATGATGGGGTTCTTCAGAGTCGTCGGTCCCGTCTTGTACTTCGTAAAAGTCTTCTTGGTGACTGCTTTGAGGTCGGAAAGAAGACAATCGATGACCGTCTTCACAACCTCAGCATCCTGGTCATCGTAAAGGACGATGGCTTTGTCTGCAGTTGTCGAACCGGCAATCGCAAAACAACCATCGACAGGCGAAGTTACGACCTGCAGTTCGTCGGCATTGGTGCCCAGGAAGGAAACCATCAGGCAGATTGCTGCCAAAAGAGAGCGTCTAGCATTCATACCATATATATTAAAGGTTTTGTGCAAAGGTACGATATCTTGCACACAACACCCCCCCTTCGGTCGAAAAATGTTGCTTAATTGCTTATTTTTGCACAAGAAGGTTTCGAAATGGTATGATGTTTGCAACAGAACTGCGCTGGCAGGTTGATTATCTTAATGGATTCGGTAAGAAATAGAGCTCATTCTATGGCATGGTCTGCTCCGACATCGATGCCGTTCCATGCTTTGAGGGACGTCCAATCTGTGGCAGGATTTGCCCAAAATGGATCATCAGCTGGAAGGCCGAGCGGCAGGAAGACGGCCATACAGAGATACACGCTGCCCGTGTTGATATAATCCTCCGACATATGGATTTGGCTGCCGGCATATCCAATGCGCAACCAGCCATTTGCATCGAAGGTGCGTGGTTGGCTAAGTTGGCGCTGGATGACGGCTGTGAGGGCGCAGCGCACTTGTGCAGGATTGACATTTTGCGGAAGCAGATGCAGATATGCAGCATCTGACAGAGCATGGAACGAACCGAAGCGATAGGTAATGGAACGACCGGTGACGGGATAGCTCCCTTCGGGCGATATCATCCGCTCGAGCGATGCTGCCAGTCGTCCATGTCGCTTTTCTTGAATGGGCAGGAAGTCGGCACCCGACAGATTGTGTTTCTTCATGATTCGAAGCACTTCGGTGAACATCGGATGGATGACCAAACTGTTATAATAGTCCATGTGGAATGCATTGCCGTCACCATACCATGCATCCCCCTTATACCAATCTTCGCGGAATCGCTTGATGCCGTAGTTCAGGCGCTCGGCATCATAATCTCCCGTAAATTCCAGCAAAGCAGCTTCTACAATGGACGAAAACAGCAGCCAGTTGCTCTCGTAGGGCTTGATGCCTCGCGACGTTTTCCATTCGTCGATGAGCCATTTGCGGGTCTGTGCGTCTAGGCGTCCCCAGATTTGTGTTGGTGCCCGCAGGATACCCTCGGCTAGAAACGCAGCGTCTACTAATGGCTGGGTATGGCGGTTGTCGAACATCAGATGGTCAGGTGAATTGGGGTTGACTGCATTCTTCAGTCCTTTCGTAACGAGATTGATATATTGGGCACGCAGCCGCCCTTCTTCTGTGTCGTCGGGACCAAGCTCCAGCCACGGGGCGATGCCGCAGATTGTACGGCCTACAGCTTCCAAATACGACACCTCGCGGCGCAAGGGGTCGTCGGAGAGAGACTCAAACGGCATATTCTTTTTAAGTGTACCGGCTGCCAGATTTTCCAGAACCGGACGCGCAATACGGGTCATTTCCTGTACCCACAGGCGACGGTTGTCCATCCCTGTTGGCTTTTCCTGCAACTTCTTCAGGCGCATCAGTGCCTCCACATAATAGTAATCGCCATAGGTAAGGGGCACGTCCACTTCCCTCTTTTCTGGCATGTGACCCAGGCCGTGCTTCAGGATAAAGCCGCCTTGCTCTCCTTCCTTTGCCAGATATGCAGGCGAACTGAGTGTGCGGAGTTGCTCTTCAGCCACCGACAGCCATTTCGGTGCCATCTCACTTGGGTCGAGCTGACTCAGCTCTATCAATGCAGAGGCCATTATTGATGCAGCCGATGCATCTCGCTTTGCATTCGGGATATCGGGGGCATCATAGTCCCAATAGGGCACTTTGTCGGCAGGCAATCGGGGATGGTTTATCAGGAATGTGGCAATCTTGCGAGACTGTTTAAGATAGAGAGGATTCCGCGTCTCGCGGTACATCATGGTGTAGCCGTAGAGTCCCCAAGACTGGCCTCGAGCCCACGAACTGCCGTCGGCATAGCCTTGCGACGTGTTCTTTGCGTGAGGCTGACCGGTTATGGTGTCGTATGACACTACATGGAACGTGCTGTTGTCTTCGCGGAAGTGATTCTTGATGGTGGTTTGGGCGTGTGTCTCTGCTATTTTCTCGTATCGACGGTCGCCTGACTCGCGAGTCATGAAGCAGAGCATCTCGAGGTTCATCATATTGTCGATGATGACAGGATACTGCCATTGCTTGCCGAAATCCCACGACTTGATAACACCGAGTTTAGGGTTCCAACGGGTGAGCAGGCTTTGCGTCCCTTCGGTGATGACGTTCAGATAATGCTGGTTCCCCGTGAGGCGGTAGCCTTGTCCGAAACTGCAATAGAGCATGAAGCCCAGGTCGTGTGTGTTAGTGAGTTTCTTGGCAGGCTCCACGCGCTCTGTGTAGAGTTCGGCAAGTTGTCGGAGTTGCGCATCGCCGCTATTCTCATAAAGCATCCAGAGCACGCCGGGGAAGAATCCCGACACCCAATTGTCGTAGCGACAGGTCTGCAGCTGTCCATTCTCATAGGTGCGTGGCAGGAAGTTTTGTTTGTTTTTCAGAGAGTTGGCCATCAGTAGCGATTGACTGGTGGCTCTCTGCAGACCTCGCTCTATTACTTGCGACATCGGTTCCGCTTCTGCCGCTTGAGTTGTGTGAAAAACGTTGTTCTGTGCTTTTGCTCCCAGAAATAGTGCCGGAAGGAGCATTATGAGAAGTTGTTTCATGCTATATACTTTCATTGAGAGTTAACATTGAGCTGTCGCCGTAGCTGAGGAAGCGGAAGTCGTGGTTCAGTGCATAGTCATAGACGTCGTGCCAGCCTTCGCCAATAAAGGCGCTGACCAAAAGGAGCAGTGTGCTTTGCGGCTGATGGAAGTTCGTTATCATGCGACGCACGATGTGGTACTTGTAGCCTGGGGCGATGATGATTTGCGTCGAAGCGTGCAGAACATCCTCCTGTCGCTCGTCCATGTAATGGAGTAGGGCAGTGAGGGCATCCTTTACCGAGAGCGAGTCGTTGTATTCATAAGGCATCCACTGGGGCACATGGAGATCTTCCTTGCCCTGACTGGCCAGCACCCCCAGATAGTAAAGGCTTTCGAGTGTGCGGACGCTGGTTGTTCCGACGGCAATCGCTTCGCCGTTGTGGGCAAGGAGCCGTTCGATGGTTTGGCGATGGACGGCAATGTGCTCGGTGTGCATGTCGTGCCCGCCGATGTCTTCACTCTTGACGGGTCGGAATGTGCCGGCACCCACGTGAAGCGTCACCTCTTCGCGCTCGATACCTTTTGCATCGATGTCTGCAAGGACGCGTTTCGTGAAATGCAGTCCGGCTGTTGGTGCCGCAACAGATCCCTTTATCTTGGAATAGACGGTCTGATAGGTTGTCTTGTCGCTCTCCTGCGTCTTGCGGTTGAGATACGGCGGGATGGGCAACTCGCCGACTGCATCGATGACCTCGGCCCAAGTGAGGCTGGCATCCCATTCAAACTTAATCTCCTGGCTCGTGCCATGCGTTCCGACGCGTTCTGCCGTTAGTTTGTATTTTGAATTTTGTATTTTGAAATCCCTCGTCAGAGGTCCTTCTTTCCATTTCTTCAGGTTTCCCACGAGGCAATACCACGAGCAAGAACCTTTCGTGGCGAAGTTCTCCTGATACTCCACGGGGTTGGCCGGTTCCAGGAGGAACACTTCGATGAGGGCACCGTCCTGAGCTTCGCCTTTACGGAAATGCAGCCGCGCCTGGATGACTCGTGTGTTGTTGAAGACCATGAGACTTCCCTCGGGCAGCAGCGAAGGCAGGTTGCGGAACACCGTTTCGCTGATGCGTCCGCCTTCATAGACAAGGAGTTTGCTGCTGTCGCGCTCTGTCAATGGGAACTTCGCAATGCGCTCGTCGGGCAAGGGATAGTCGTAATCGCGTATTTGAATGTGCTTTGTGTCCATATACAACTGCAAAAATACAAAGATTTTATTAAATACGGAAAAACTTTGAACTCTAAATATCAAACTTTAAACTTTATTTTATATATTTGCAAAGCAAAACACATAAACTTAGATATTATGAAACTATCAGGAAGAAGAGAAAGTACAAACGTCGACGACCGCCGTGGCATGACTGCTGCCAAGGCAGGTGGCGTCGGCATCGTCGGCATCATTATTGCTCTCGTGATGACATTCATGTCGAAGGGCAGCCTGAATCTGGCCGACATCATCAGCTTGGCACCAAGCATGATGGGCGAAGTGACGGAGCAAGCAGAGGGCGGACGTGAGTTTACCGAGGAAGAACAGGCGCTCGCAACGTTCTCGAAGCAGATTCTCGCAGGCACGGAAGACGTCTGGACAGAGGAGTTCAAGAAGATCGGCCGCACCTACGAAGCACCAAAGATGGTGCTCTACACGGGCGCGGTACAAACGGGTTGTGGTAACGGCTCGGCAAGCATGGGCCCCTTCTATTGTTCAGCCGACCAGTGCCTCTACATTGACCTCTCGTTCTTCTCGTCGATGAAGCAACAGCTGGGTGCTGACGGCGACTTCGCCTATGCCTACGTCATTGCTCACGAAGTGGGACATCACGTCGAATACCTGCTCGGAACACTCGGAAAGGTGCACCAGCAGATGTCGAAACTCAGCGCGGCAGAGGCCAACAAGCTGAGCGTCCGCCTCGAACTCCTTGCCGACTTCTATGCAGGCGTCTGGGCGTATCATGACAACAAGATGTTCGGAAGCATTGAGGACGGCGACCTGGAAGAAGCCATCCGCTGCGCTCAGGTCATCGGCGACAACTATCTGCAGGAGAAAGCCCGCGGCTATTCCCAGCCCGAGACCTTCACACACGGCACCAGCAAGCAACGCATGAAGTGGCTCAAGCTTGGCCTTGAGACGGGCGACATCCGTCGAGGCACGACTTTCCAGTGCAGCGATGCTGAACTTTAAGAGAACCTCTTTTTACAAGAAACCTGTCCGTGCAACTCGTTGGAGCTGCACGGATTTTTGTTTGTCCGCTACGGTGAATTTCAACCCCGTGCAGGGGGATTTCAAACGCCGCGTGCGGCGATGGCAATCCCCGCACGCGGAAATGGCCAACGCCGCACGCGGCGTTTTTAACATTTGTTTTTTGGAATTTCATACGCTTTGTCGTACCTTTGCAGAAACAAAACAGCGAAACGATGAAAATAGGCGATCAAGTGCGATTCCTCTCCGAGGTGGGAGGAGGCAGAGTGAGTGGCTTTCAGGGTAAGAACATTGTGCTCGTCGAGGACGAAGACGGGTTCGAGATACCGATGCTGATGCAGGATGTCGTTGTCGTAGGCAACGAGGAGTACGACATCAGCAAGGTGAATACGCGCGAGAGGGAGAAGCCTCTCTCCACCTCTGCCACTAAGGCGAGGGAGGAAGAAGAGCCAGAGGAAAAGCCGATCACGTTCAAGCCGAAGCCTCTCGAACGCCGTGAAGGCGAACGGCTCAACCTCTATCTGTCCTTCTTGCCAGACGAAGTGAAGGAAATCTCCAGCACGGGCTTCGAGTCGTACCTTGTGAACGACAGCAACTACTACATGCAGGTCTCGCTGATGAGCGCGGAGGGAGCGAGCTGGCGATTGCGTTTCTCAGGCATCATAGAGCCTAACAGCAAGCTCTTCGTCGAGGCGTTCGACCGCTCGCAGGTCAACGATTTGGAGCGCCTCTGCATCCAAACCATTGCTTGGAAACAGGACAAACCGTTCGCCCTCAAGCCCGCTATAACAACAGAACTTCGCCTAAACCTGACGAAGTTCTATAAACTGCACGTCTTCCAGCCCAACGCGTTCTTCAACGAACCCAATTGGACGGAAGACGTTATAAGGGATGACAAACCTGTCCGAAACGTCTTTATCAACGCAGAACAGGTGAAAGAGGCGCTTAACTCTTAGGCTCGCCGAACTTCGTGTCGGTGTGCATGCGGCGCATCGCTGCGACATCCTGACGCGGACAAATCATCAGGAACTCTCCTTCCTCTGCGATGACGTAATCCTTTAGCCCTTTTACGACCGCCGTGTGACCTTCCGGCATGCGGATGATGTTGCCCGAACATTCGTAAAGATACGCATTCGTGCCCATCAGGACGTTGCCATCGTTGTCGCCAGGAACGTCCTTTCCGATGCTTGCCCACGTGCCGATATCTGCCCAGCCGAAGTGTCCGCGCTGCACATAGACGTGCTCGCTGCGCTCCAGGATGCTGACGTCCATGTTGTAGTTGGGCAGCACGTTGAAGCTCTCGGGCACGAGTTTCGGGTCGGCACTCTCGGCTTCGGCCATCATTCGGGGTATCTCGACGCGATACTCGGGCACAAGCATAAAGAGGTTGTCCAGCATAACTCGTGTGCTGAAGCACAGCAAACCGGTGTTCCAAAGGAAGTTGCCCTCCTGCATGAAAATGTTTGCGAACTCGTCGTTGGGCTTCTCGGTGAACGACTTGACGGGGAAGATGTCGTGGCTGAGCGGCTCGTCGTCGTTCATCTGGATGTATCCATAGCCCGTTTCAGGTCGTGAAGGCGTGATGCCCATCACGAGAAGTCCGTCGTTCTCGCTGGCGAACTCCAGTCCGTCGAGCACATCCTGCCGGTACTCTTCCTCTTTCAGGATGATTTGGTCGGAAGGCGTGACGAACAAAGTCGACTGCAGATCTTGCTTCGCGATAAACACCGAACCCCAAGCCACAGCTGCCAAAGTGCCCCTGCGAAGCGGTTCCTCCAGAATGTGCATGTCGTCCACTTCGGGCAACTGCTCATAGACAAGCGGCAGGTACGCTACGTTCGTGCTGACGTAGATGTGCGACGGGTCAATGAACTTGGCGACCCTGTCGTACGTCTGTTGCAGCAAGGTGCGTCCTGTGCCAAAGAGGTCGAGGAACTGCTTGGGCTTGACAGTCCGGCTGATAGGCCAGAGACGACTGCCGTTGCCGCCGGCCAGGATGAGACAATACTTATTGTCTGTCATGAGATGTGTTAGCGCAGTTTCTTTATGACGGGCAGCAGCAGGCTCTCCATGACTGCATAGCCGTCGGCATTAGGATGCACACCGGGATTGTCGTTAGCCAGCTCAGCCTTCATGGCTGTGCCGTCGGCATTGACCATAGCGCTGAAGTAATCGACGTACGGAATCTTGTTCGCCTTTGCATAAGCCTGAACGCGAGCGTTGAGTTTGCGTATCTTGTCCATGCTGTCGGTTACCGACGGACGCCAACTGAACCCGCCTGCAGGCAGACAACTTGTCAGGATGACTTTGCACTTGTGATACTTGGCGAGCTCTACCATCGAGAGAACGTTGCCGTAGGTCAAGTCCTCGTTGTATGCTCCGGTGTTTTCGGCGATGTCGTTTGTGCCGTAGTTGATGACAACAACCTTGGGCTGCAGGTTGATGACGTCCTCGCGGAAGCGCAGGAGGAACTGGTAAGAGGTCTGACCGCCAATGCCTCTGCCGATGAGGTTGTTGTCCTTGAAGAACTCAGGCCGCGTGCGTGGCCAGCCGTCGGTGATGGAGTTGCCCATCAGAACGACGCGCTTCTCACCCTTGGCAGGAGCGCCAAGTGCTTGGTTAGATTCAGCGTAACGCTTCCAGTTGGCGAACTCGTGTTTCTGTGCCTGTGCGCCGAGTGCGATGCAGAGCAAAGCAATGGCTGCGATGATTCTAGTTTTCATGATGTATTTTATTTCGTTGTTAGAGCTATAATTCCTTTCTGATGCTTTCCGCAATCTGTTCGAACTCTTCGGGCGTGAGCTTGAGGTGAGGGTTGGTGAACCGCATGTCTGCCTCGCTTTGCATGGGCACGAGGTGGATGTGAGCGTGCGGAACCTCAAGTCCGAGCACACATTGTCCCACCTTCACGCAGGGGATGGCCTTCTTGATGGCACGTGCCACCTTCTTTGCAAACACTTGAAGTCCAGCCAATTCGTCATCCTCGAGGTCGAAGATATAATCCACTTCTCGCTTTGGAATCACCAGGGTGTGACCTTTCTGCAAGGGGCTGATGTCGAGGAAAGCGTAGTAGCGCTCGTCCTCAGCAATTTTGTAACTGGGAATTTCGCCAGCTACAATACGGGAAAAGATGCTTGCCATTTTTATTTACGATTTGTCGAGTTACAATTTACGATTTGTAGAATCTCTCCTTTTAGTCAAAGTGAATGCTGATCACTTCGAGCTGAATGGTGCCCTGAGGCACTTTAATCTCTACGACGTCGCCTACCTTCTTGCCCAACAAGCCCTTGGCAATTGGTGTCTCCACGCTGATCTTGCCGCTACGCAGGTCTGCCTCTGTGGCACTGACGATCGTGTATTTCATCGTCATCTTGTTCTTTACGTTGCGCAGTTCGACGGTCGAAAGGATCTGCACTGTGCTGGTGTCGAGGTGGGTAGTGTCAATGATCTTTGCCTCGATAATAGTCTTCTTGAGCATTGCAATCTCAGTCTCGAGCTTGCTCTGCCACTCTTTAGCAGCATCATACTCAGCGTTCTCCGACAGGTCTCCCTTGTCGCGTGCCTCTGCGATGGCAGCACTAGCGGCAGGTCTGTCGATGCTTTCCATGTGCTGCAGCTTTGCTACGAGCTCGTCGTAGCCTTTTTGTGTCATGTAAGCCATTTAATTAGTTTATGTTTTAATTATACATTATCTATATATATAGCCTTTTGGCCTTAGGTCAAACACGAAAAAAAAGAAGAATCCCGACAGATGAAGTCGGAACCCTTAACATTTTTCGTTTTTTATGTTAGCCGTCTGCAAAGGTAGGAATTATTTTCTTATTTGCAAACATTTTGCAAGAAAAATTAGTCACCTTGCATATTTTTTACCACTTCAGGTGTGCTAAATTTCCTTTTCCTGTTCTATATGTCGCATCGTGTGGGCTTCAGCGACGCAATTTGTACCTGCCTCCGACGAGTGATTGAACAGCGCCTTTCATTTCGAGCGAAAAGAGGAGGCTGGAGAGCTCGCCAATCGCGATATTTGTCTCGACTGCGAGGACGTTTATCTGCTTGCTGTCGTCCCTTGCAAGTGCCTGTAGGACAGCTTGTTCCTCGGCACTATAATCGTCAGCGAAGAGCTCTTGCTGTATGCCTTCGGAGAGTTGCTTCTGGTGTTGCACATCATCCGTCCATCCCATTTCCAGGCAGAAGTCTTCGGCGTTGGTTAACAGCGAAGCTTTGTTCTTGAAGATGAGCATGTTGCATCCCGACGAGTAGGTGTCGAAGACGCGACCAGGGAAAGCCCACACCTGCCTATTGTAACTTTGTGCAATCTCTGCGGTGATGAGGGAACCGCCTTTTGTTGCGCTTTCCACCACGATGACCGCATCCGACACACCTGCCACGATGCGATTCCTTTGCACGAAGTTTCTTTTGTCAATTATGGTGTTCGACATGTACTCAGTCAGCAAACCTCCCTGATCGACCATCTGCTTTGCGGTCTCCCGATGATGACGCGGATAGATCTGGTCGAGCCCGTGAGCAAGCACGCCGACCGTCTCCAAACCTTGTTCCAGAGCAGCCCGATGACAATTCACATCAACACCGTAAGCCAGTCCGCTCACTACCAAAGCATCCGGGCAAACCTGTTTCAAGTCGCGAACAAACGAGCGGCAGAGGTCCTTCCCATAGTTTGTAATCTGTCGCGTGCCTACCATACTGACAATGTGTTGCGAGTTGAGATTGGCAGAACCGCGATAGTAGAGCAGGACAGGAGCGTCGTTGCAGTCCTTGAGTCGCTGCGGATAGTCCTCGTCGTTCAAGCCTAAACAACGGATTTTGCCCTTTCTGCAGAACTCAAGTTCCTCTTCGGCTCGCTTCAGATAATTGCAAAAATCGCCCATTCCATCGAGAAATTTGGGTGAAGCCGATGGTAGAACTTGCTTGAGATTCTTGCGGTTTTCGTAGATTGCAGAAGCAGAACCCAGCTCATCAATCAGCAGATGCAGGTTCGTGAGGCTCAGCGAAGGAACCTGCGTCAAAGCCATCATGTATAGAGTCTCTTGGTCAGTCATAGTTCTGGACAATGGGCTTTCAGTTTCTCTTCCAGTTCAGGACAGCGACTGAGCTTGCCGTCAACGAGGCATACGACATCGACTTTTCCCTTTGCTGCCAGTTTCATATCGCTCACACGATAGATGTCTTGACAGAAGACGTAGCGGATGCCTTCCAATCGGACATTGAGGCAAGAGAGGAATTCATCGCGGCTACGGAGCGGCGTCTTGTAGTCGATTGTGATGCGAGCCACGACGGAGACGATGTTCTGCTCCAGCATCTCGGCAAAGCTGATACCTGCCTCGAGCAAAAACTCATGGCGGGTGTGCTCCATATAATGCTGATAATTAGCATTGTTGACGATTCCCTCGAGGTCGCACTCATAGTCGCGAACTTTCATCTTAAGTTTGTATGCGTATTCTTTCATGTGTTATGTTTTTTCATGAGCCTAGTGTTGTCTCAAATTTTAACGTGTTAAGTTGATCATTTTAACGTGTTAAGTTAGGCATTTTAACGTGTTAAGTTTTTATTTTAACCACGCTATCTTTTTTCTCCTCCCTTGAGATACTCGTAACCGAACCTGCATCTGAGGCAGTCTATCCTGTCGCAGTATTGGCGTTTCAGCTGGATGAGAGCTTGGCTGTCGGCTGCCGTCTTGACCTTCAGTCCGCAGTCGTTCCATTGTCGTAGAATGTAGTTGTTCTCTGCAGGAAGCTCCTCCAGGAGCCGGATGGATCGCTGGCAAATGTCTTCGTTGCTGGTGTGCCGACCGTATGCGAACAGGAGCGGCACCACTGTATTGATAATAAGTAGTCGACGACTGGCTGCCGTCATTCCCTTTACGGCGAGGCATGTTTGCAATTCTTCCACACTCTTTGCCTCAAGCAGCCTGCTCATCTGGGCTCGTCCGCTGTGATAGAGTTCTGCGATTTGCAGGATACGCATATTGGGAAAGTTGCTCGGACGGGTTCGCAGGAAACGCCAATCCTCCCGTTTCATCGGGTTTTCGAGGCTGAATTTGTGCTTCAGAAACTCGAATTCCTGCTGGAGAAGATGGACTTCCTGACTGCTCTTGTGGGGCTCGACATCATCGATAAGGCCCGCCATTCCAAGGAAGAGTGCCTCGATTTGGAACAGGTCGTCGCGATGTTTGCCAGCAGCCGAGAGTGGAATCCGCATGGCCCAACGCTCGAAGGCATCGCCGTTCAGACCAAAGCCGAAACTTCGACTCAAAGTGACAAACGTGGCGCGTTCCCAATCGCCACCAGTTCGCTCTGCTCTTTCGGCTACCTTTTCCGACCTCTCCTTCAGTCTTTCAACGAGCAGGGCGTCCATCCACTGATGCGTTTTTATCGATGGAATCGAGGAAATTATGCGGTGGCAGCGTGGATAATCCTCTGTTCGGCAGAGCTCTTCGTAACTCTGACGGATGCCCTCTGGAATGTCGAGTTGGACCTGCGGAAGTGTCTTTCCTTCCTGCGTCACGACCTCTCCGTCGATTTCTCCCACGACATGAAGGATGACGCTGTTGTAGGCCGCGTCACTTTCGTGGTGGTGTCTGTACCAGTCCGACGAACGGAGATGCACCTCGACATTGCCCGCCCAAACCGTTCCGGCCAGTCGAATCTTGGCATTGAAGAAGTCAGGACCTTGGTCGTGATTGTGCAAACCAGGGTCGATGACCTCCAGCTCTTGCCCATCCTCCGTTGTGAGTGGCTTAAGCGGCAATATCTTGTGCTTCCATACGTAGTGCAGCAGCCTTTCCATACTTATTTTGGCTCTGTTAACTTATTTTGTGAAACAAAAGTACGCAAAATTGCTCGAAAAGCAGTACTTTTGCACGAAAATTATTCTGTAACGTATGAAAATAGCACTTATCGGGTACGGCAAGATGGGCCGTATGATTGAGGAAATAGCCGTTTCACGTGGTCACGAAATCGTCAGCATCATCGATATCGACAATCAAGACGAGTTTAATAGCCCCGCTTTTGCAAGTGCAGACGTTGCCATCGAGTTCACAACGCCATGGACGGCCTACGACAACTACCTCAAGGCATGGCGGGCTGGCGTGAAAGTCGTCAGCGGAAGTACTGGCTGGATGAAGGAACATGGCGACGACGTGAAGCAGGCTTGCGAGGCTGGCAAAACGCTCTTCTGGGCCTCGAACTTCAGTGTGGGCGTCGCCATCTTCAGTGCTGTCAACACCTATCTTGCTAAGATAATGAACCGCTTCACGCAGTATGACGTCAACATCGTCGAGACGCATCATGTCCACAAGCTCGATGCGCCGTCCGGCACAGCCATAACCTTGGCGGAGCAAATCGTGGAAAACCTGGACCGCAAACAGCGTTGGGGACTGCACGAGACTAATGAAGGTGTTCTCCGTATCGATGATATCCGTCGCAAGGAAGTGCCTGGCATTCATTCCATTACGTATGATTCGCCCGAAGATATGATAACAATCACCCACGATGCCCACAGCCGTCGGGGTTTTGCTCTAGGTGCCGTCCTCGCGGCAGAATATACGGTAGAGCACTCTGGCCTGCTTACGATGTCCGACTTATTCAAATTCTAAATGTCATGACCAAAAAGAAAAAATATCAACCGACAGCAAAAGACTGGGCAAAAGGCATTATCGCCATCGCCCTTTACCTTGCCTTCCTCTACTGGGTAGATGCCTGGTGGGGACTCATCATCGTGCCTTTCATCTTTGATGCCTACATTACCAAACGCATTCCATGGACGTGGTGGAAGGATGCGGAGAACCCCGTTGTAAGGACCGTGATGAGCTGGGTCGATGCCATCGTCTTTGCCCTCGTCGCTGTTTACTTCGTCAACATCTACTTCTTCCAGAACTACACCATCCCTTCGAGCTCGCTCGAGAAGAGCTTGCTGGTCGGCGACTATCTGCTTGTAAGCAAGATGAGCTACGGACCAAGAGTGCCGCAGACGCCGCTTCACATGCCGCTTTGCCAGCACACACTTCCCTTTGGCGGCAAGAGCTACTTGGAGTGGCCGCAATGGAAATACAAGAGAGTGACGCCTAAGCCCATCCAACTCAACGACATCGTCGTGTTCAACTACCCCGCAGGCGACACCATCGTCAGCGAAGTCAAATACCAAACCGAGTACTATGCCATGTGTTACGGTATCGGCACGCAGCTCTATCAGCAGCAGACGGGTACGGTTCCGCAGCCTGAAGACTTGACTCCGTTGCAGCAAAGACAGTATTACAGCACGGTCTATGAGCTAGGACGTCAGTACATTCGACTTAACTCGCAAGACTTCGGAGAAGTGGGTTGGCGTCCTGTTGACCGTCGTGAGAACTATGTGAAGCGTTGCATCGGACTTCCCGGACAAACGCTCGAGATACGAGATAAGGTAGTCTATCTGGATGGCAAGGAGAACCCTGCGCCCAAGAATGTGCAGTTCAATTACCACGTTCAGCTCAAGACAAACTATCTCCCTGATGCCCTCATCTATGAACTTGGCCTGAGTGTCAAGGACGTAAAGGACTTGTATGCAAGCGGCGAGATACCTCTGACTGCCGAGGCAAAGAAGGCGCTGGAGGCACACACGGAATACGTGGAAAGCATCACACCCATTCTTGATCGCGACATGGGACTGTATCCGCAGAACGCCTACACGGGCTGGACGCAGGACAATTACGGGCCGATTTGGATTCCGAAGAAGGGCGAGAGCATCAAGCTGACGTTGGACAATATCGCCATCTACGAGCGTCCCATCCGTATTTATGAGGGCAACGACCTGAAGATAACTGACGAAGGCGACATCCTCATCAATGGACAGAAGGCTTCGGAGTACACCTTCAAGATGGACTACTACTGGATGCAGGGCGACAACCGCCACTGCTCTGCCGACTCACGCTATTGGGGCTTTGTTCCCGAGGACCACATTGTGGGTAAACCTATCTTTATATGGCTCAGTACAGATGCAGACAGGGCATGGTTCAGCGGCCACCATATTCGATGGAATCGCCTGTTCTCGCTTGTCGATAACATCAAGTAGTTGCCTCTTCTGCCGTGTTGCTGCCCTGTTGCTACCTCGCTCCCGTCTCTCACTTCAGTGCCTACTATCGCAATGATGAAGTGCGGTACGAGGTCTGCGACCACTTTACGAAGCAAACTCTTCGCAACCGTTGTCGGATAGACAGCCCGTCGGGACCGCTTGCCCTCAGCATTCCTATCGTTAAGACTGAAGGCAAGACGATGATGCGCGATGTGCGAATCAGCGACCACGGCAACTGGAGGCATCAGCATTGGATTGCCCTAGAAAGCAGTTACAGGCAGTCGCCTTTCTTCGAGTATTATGCCGATGAATTCGCCCCTTTTTACGAAAAAAAGTGGGATTTCCTTGCAGATTTCAACGAGGAGCTGATGATGTTGGTCGCTTCGCTGCTCGACATCTGCAAACCTGTCACAAGAACAACATCATATGAGGGCGATGCGTTTGCTCAGTTGCCAGCCTTTGAAGTCCGACCTTACTACCAAATGTTTGCCTCCAAGCACGGCTTCTTGCCCAATCTCAGCATCGTGGATTTGCTCTTTAACCAAGGACCGGAGGGCCTTCTATGGCTGTAACTTTGCATTCCTTGCCTGCCTGTTTTAAGGAGGTAAACGCGCCAGAGCAGTTCACCTTTCCCTTTTGCTACGAGCCCCATCCGCTGTGTGTTGCGGCGGCGAACGAAGTGCAAGCGTATGTCAATCAGCATGAAGAGTGGCACGAGGAATTGGAGAAAGGCAAGATGCTTGGGGTATTGGTGGTAGCGAAAGGCAGCGAGCGGGGTTTCCTTGCAGCCTTTTCTGGTACGCTCGACGGCAAGACGCAGCATCCGTACTTCGTTCCGCCAGTCTTCGACCTCATGGCTCCCGGTTGCCACTTTCAGGAGGAAGAGGCTGCCATCAGCGACATCAACCGTCGGATTGCCTTACTCGAGAGTGCCTTAAGGCCGAGTCCTTTGCGAGCGAAGATGGACGAAGAGCTTGCCGCATACAAGAGGCTGATGCAGCGAAGTAAAGCAGAGCGTGATGTCCAGCGTAAGTCTATTTTTCCCGATGAAATGGGCGAAAATGAGCGAAGGCTCGTTCGAGAGAGTCAATTCCAAAAGGCGGAATTTCGAAGATTGAAACAAGCTTGGGAGCAACGTGTTCTTGAAGATGAGGCAACGCTGCGAGAGAAGCAAGACGAGATAAAAAGACTGCAGCAAGAACGCCATGAGCGAAGCATCGCCTTGCAGCAATGGTTGTTCCGCCAGTTTGTGTTTCTCAATGCGAAAGGAGAGGAAAAAGCCCTACCTGAGCTCTTTGCTCCTGCTGTTCCGCCGTCTGGGGCAGGGGAGTGTTGCGCGCCGAGATTGCTGCAAGCCGCATACAGAGAATGTCTGCAGCCGCTTTGTATGGCAGAGTTCTGGGTGGGCGCTTCGCCGGTTGATGAAGTGAGGCACGACGGACATTACTATCCGGCTTGTAATAGCAAATGCCGTCCCATCCTTCGCCACATGCTTCAGGGGCTCAACGTCGAAGCGAATCCTTTGCTTGCAGATCAGGAAAAGTTGCTTTTGCAGCTACACATTATATATAATAATAAGGAGTTGGCAGTTGTGAGCAAACCGGCGGGGATGCTTTCCGTGCCAGGCAAAGACGAGCTGCCAAACGTGCAGGATGCAATAAAAAGCTCCATTCCATCGGCAAAAGGCCCACTCATTGTGCATCGTCTCGATATGGATACGAGCGGCCTGATGCTCATTGCTTTGACCGAAGAGAAGTACCACGAGCTGCAGGAACTTTTCCTACACCGACGCATCCACAAGGTTTATCATGCTTTGTTGGAGCGCGAGATGTCCGTCGGAGAAGAGGGCACAATAAGCTTGCCCTTGCGTCCCGACATCGACGACCGCCCCCGGCAGATGGTAGATAAAGAGCATGGCAAGCCAGCAGAGACGCAATACAAGGTGCTCGACAACAAAGACGGTCACGCATTGTTGGAGCTTCGACCAGTTACAGGCCGCACCCATCAGCTTCGCGTTCACTGCGCCCACCCGCTTGGACTGAACAATCCCATCGTCGGCGACAGACTTTATGGAAGGGCGTCACAGCGGTTGATGCTCCACGCTTACAGTATTACATTCGAAGATAAAACATTTGAAGATGAAGAAGATATCACTTGACGTCCACACGCACACCATCATGAGCGGCCATGCCTACAGCAGCTTGCAGGAAATGGTGGCAGCCGCTCAGCAGAAAGGGCTCGACATACTTGGCATCACGGAGCATGCTCCGGGCATTCCAGGCACCTGCAACCCCATCTATTTCCGTAACTTGCACGTAGTGCCCCGACAGATTGGCGACCTGCGTCTCTTGCTTGGTGCTGAGCTGAACATTCTTGACACGAAGGGTACGCTCGACCTCGACGAGTATTATTACAAGATGCTCGACATCCGCATTGCCGGCATCCATCTGCTTTGTTGGGAAGGCGGTACAATTGAGGAGAACACGAGAGGCATGATAAACGCCATCCGCAATCCGTGGACGCAAATCATTTCGCATCCGGGCGACGGCACTGCCGAACTTTTGTTCGAGCCCGTCGTGTTGGCAGCAAAGGAAACGAAAACCTTGCTCGAAATCAACAATAGTAGCCTCAATCCCCGCCGAAACAAGGAGACGGCCCTCGCGAACAACCTCGAGATACTGCGCCTGTGCAAGCAGTACGAAGTGCCCATCGTCCTGAGCAGCGACGCCCATATCAGCTACGACATTGCCAACTACAGTTTCATCTGGCCGCTCTTGCAAGAGACCGAATTTCCTGACGAACTCATCCTGAACTACGACACAGAAAAGTTCATGCAGTACATCTCTGAAAAGGATGGGAAAAATTGAATTTCTGAGAAGGGAATTTCAAACGCCGCCTGCGGAGATTTCAAACGCCGCACGCGGAGATTGCCATCGCCGCACGCGGAAATTGCCAACGCCGCACGCGGCGTTTTTTGCCTTCTCACATGCCTATGATTTACAATGCTTTAGCCAACGCTCAATATTTCGCTTGAGACCGTCGTATTTTGCGCGCTTGATGGCGGAGC
Source organism: uncultured Bacteroidales bacterium (assembly GCA_902778625.1). Classification (GTDB taxonomy): domain Bacteria; phylum Bacteroidota; class Bacteroidia; order Bacteroidales; family Bacteroidaceae; genus Physcousia. Next base: position 70,325 of record CACYYM010000001.1, on the reverse strand, counting down.
CTTTGAAGAGGCTTCTGTACTGCTCCTCCGTGAGGTTTTGCCAATCGTCGGGCGCCATCTGCAAGAGAGCTTCGGAAGGTTGGAAGGCAGGCTCTGCCGTAGGATGCGATTCGGCGAACTGAGGAGTGGCACGAAGGCAACGGTCGCAGCCGTAGAAGGTGGCAGCGAGCCGAAGATTGTCGGGCAACGGACCACGATGCTCGATGGTCTGATAGCTGATGCAGAGACGTGCGTCGAGGCCTTCGGGTGTGAGAGCGGGGCAGACCTTTGCCCAACCAACCTCTTCTGGCAAAGAGTCGGGCAGAGGCTCGTCGTAAGTGTCGGCTTCCTGCGTCAGGAAAAGTTCTCCGAGGAAGACAGTGGGACCATAACCAGGTACAGCAACGAGTCCGCTCTGAGTGACGATTCCGACGCCGCTCTGCCAAGCCCAATAACGCTCCAGCACGGGTGCCGTATCGACGAAGCACCGGCCTTCGAGTCCGCAAGCCTGCATGAGTTGCTGCATACGCTCCCGAAGGACATCGTGATAGTCCTTGCCTTGTGCATAGAGGCTGATGCCGGGTTGATGTTCCGAAGGCATGAAGTTCATGGCAAGGCTGACGATGGTTCTTACGCCAGGCACGAGCAAGTCCGGCTTCAGTCGCATCTCGACGTTGCGACGCATGTAGTCCATCTCGCCACAGAAATCGAGGTCGAGCCACCGCCGGTAGCGTATGGCAAAGCTCTCAGCCACAGGTTCTGCCTTTGCCAGGCCACAAGCGACAAAACCCAAGCGCGAGGCCTGGGCTTTGACAAGTTTGCTATTCAATAACGCCGAACTCATATCCTTCCTTTTTCAGCCAAGCAAGTATCTCGGGCAAGGCGTGCTTGAGCTTGTCGATACTCTTCAGCGAGTCGTGAAGCGTGATGATGCTGCCGTTTCGGGTGAAGCGTTTCACGTTGTTCACGACGTCGTCGGCAGTTAGCAGACGGCTGTAGTCGCGCGTCACAACGTCCCACATCACGACCTTGAAGCCGCAGTAGCGTAGCACTCGGTACTGCACCATTCCTATCCAACCGTGCGGTGGCCGGAAGAGCTTGGTGTGGAACAGCTCGTTCGCCTTCACGATGTTGGAGAGGTAAGTCCATGGCGTGTGGCGTGCTCCGGAGATGTGGTTGTAGGTGTGGTTGCCGATCTGATGTCCTCTCATCCGCACTTCGTCGAGCAGGTGCGGGTACTTTGCCGCGTTGTCGCCCACCATGAAGAACGTGGCCTTCACGTCGAAGCGATCCAATGTGTCAAGGATAAAGGGCGTCGCTTCGGGGATAGGTCCGTCGTCGAAGGTAAGGAAGACAACCTTTCTGTGCGGTTCTATCCGCCACAAAGCGTGGGGATAGAACCAGCGGAAGATTTTAGGCGGCTGCTCAATGAACATTATATGGTATCGTCTTCGAGGAGCTCTTCTTCATAGGCTTCCTCCTCTTCTGCTTCATCGGCTTCTTCTGCTTGCGCATCCATGCCGACGCTGCCATAGAAGCGGGCCTGAATGAGCTGGTTGTAAAGGTCGAGCTTCTTGCTGAGCTCCATGACCTTGTTGCTGCCGGCACTCTCCATAATGCCCAAAGCGCTGTGCATCTGGTAGAGGTAGCTGAAGCACTCCTTCTGGTCGAGCAGCAGCATCTTGTTCGGCAGGTTCAGATACCATTCGAGGTACTCGGAAGCCTTGTTCGCGATGGAAAGGGCGATGTCGTTCGCTTCCTTCTTGCCGCCGATGGTGTTCCAGACACGTGCTAACTCGAGCGAGCCACTGGTGTAGGTGTGAGGCACATTGCTTGGTGGAATGACCTTCTCGACCTTAGCTACAACGTCGGCAGCTTTGTCGAGTTTGCCTTCCTGAACAAGCCTGGAAGCCAGCACCGCAAAGATTCGGCGATGGGTGCCGCACATGCGCATAACGGTCTCGTCGAGGTAGATGCCCGGCTTGTCGATACCGCCGAAAGCGAAGCGCGTCATCAGGTTCTCGTACATCTTCTCCGTATCGATGTCCTTGCCGCTATTTGTTGTCTTGAATGGCGTGATACGATAAGCAAGTCCTTCCTGCACGAAGTAGTCGTTGAGGTGTCCGTAGTTGTCAGGTCCGACGGTCATGGCAACGTAGAGAGGACGCTCCCAGTTGCATTGAGCAATCATCTCGTACATCATCATCTCGCTCTTATAGACAGCTCGTTTGCCCTTGAGGCTGATGTGCATCTTGTCGGGAATGCTGTCTCCAGCCATCATCATGCCGCTTCGACGGACGGCTTCCTTATCGATGGTGAAGACGATACTGTCGGTTGGGATGAAGCGCAGGTCGGGATTGTCGCTGAGCACCCAGTTGTCGATGATGCTCTTGAGCTCGAACGGATCGTCGCCAAGCAAGTCGCGAAGTGTCTGCGGGTCGTCTTTATAAGACTCGACAAGGCGTTCCAAAGTGCCTGGTCGAACGGTTATTCCCTCGCGAGTTCCTGCAACATATTGCAGTCTGCTCCAGTGTATGGGCACGGCCGGAGAATCGTACGACGGACGCTTCATCTGGTCGATGTACCAGTCGGTCTGCAGGTAAGAGAGGTTGCAGACGCGGGCATCGGTGCGGAAGCCTTCGGTCTCTTGTGCGTACCAAAGAGGGAAGGTGTCGTTGTCGCCGTTTGTATAAATGATTGGGAAGCCTGTCTTTGGCAGCGATTCGAGATAGTTGCGGCCGAAGTCGCGGCAAGTGTAGCGTCCGCTGCGGTCGTGGTCGTCCCACGTCTGACCTGCCATCTGTATGGGCACAAGGATGCAGATGCAGCTGAGCAGAGCGCAAGCCATCTCGTTCTTCAAGAGCTTCTGCAGGTAGTAAGCAATGCCTGCCACGCCGAGGCCTACCCAAATGGCAAACGCATAGAATGAACCAGCATAAGCGTAATCACGTTCACGAGGCTGCATAGGCGTTTGGTTCAGATAGAGCACGATGGCGAGACCTGTCATGAAGAAGAGGAAGAAGACGATACCGAACTGCTGCTCGCCTTCACCATTTGCAGTCTTCTCGTCGTTCTTGAAGAGTTGCCAAAGCAGACCAATCAGGCCAAGCAGCAACGGTAAGCAGTAGAAGACGTTGTGTCCCTTGTTTTCCTTGAGGTCGCTTGGCAGTTTGCTTTGGTCGCCAAGACGCATGTTGTCGAGGAACGGAATGCCCGTAATCCAGTTGCCATGCTCCCATTCGCCATTGCCTTGAATGTCGTTCTGGCGTCCTGCGAAGTTCCACATGAAGTAACGCCAATACATAAAGTTGACTTGATAGCTGAGGAAGAAGCGCAGGTTCTCGAGCTGTGTCGGTGTCTTTATCTGCACCATCTCGCCGCAGCGCTCGTATGTCTTGACCGTTCCTTTGACGCCTCCCATCCAGCTTTCATAGGCTCCAGAGTGGGCTTCGCTGTACATGCGAGGGAAGAACATGTTCTGCTGATAGACATAGTCCGTCTTGTAGCGCTGAATCTCATAGCGGTCGGGCTCGTTTTCCTTGTCCTGCTTCTCCTTACGTTGATAGACGGGAGCACCCTTCTTGCTGACTGGAACGCAATAGTTACCGTCGGGCTTGAGCAAAACTTGGCTGGTGTAGGCCTGTCCGTAAAGCAGCGGGCGGTCGCCGTACTGCTCTCGACTCAGGTAAGTTCCCAGGGTGAAGATGTCCTCGGGAGAGTTCTGGTCCATCGGCGTGTTAGCTGAACTGCGGATAACAATCACGGCGTACGAGCTGTAGCCAATCATTATCATGAGCATGCAGAGCAGCGACGTGTTCATCAATCGAGCGGTAACAAGCGGCTTGCCCTCTTTCTTCCATTGAAGAGCGACATAAAGCAGAGCCAGAACAATCACGCCGAAGATGATGCTCGTCCAGCCGTAACCATAGAACGGAATGCCCAGCATGCCCACGCTCAGCAGGTAGGAGAGCGTCATTCGGGTGCGGCTCTTCTGCTTTATCGTTTCCCAAATGCTCCAAAGCACGATGCCTACGAGCAGGGCGATGTACACGATGACGCCCGTGTTGAAAGGCATGCTCAGGGTGTTGACAAAGAGAAGTTCGAACCAGCCGCCTACCTTCACGATGCCCGGCACGATGCCGTAGAGCACGGCAGCAATGAGCAGTCCGCTGCCGACCAGCGACAGCATGGCACCTTTCAACGTGGCATTCTTCACCTTTCTATAATAGAAGATGAGGACGAGGGCAGGCAGACAGAGCAAGTTCAGCAGGTGAACGCCGATGCTCAGGCCGGTCAGATAGGCGATGAGGATAAGCCAACGGTCGCTTCCGGGTTCGTCGGCGTGGTCTTCCCACTTGAGCATCAACCAGAAGACAACAGCCGTGAAGAGGCTACTGTAAGCGTAAACCTCGCCTTCGACTGCGCTGAACCAGAAGGTGTCGCTGAAGGTATAGACCAACGCACCCGTCAACGCGCTTGCTTCGACCGTGATTAGTTGAGCAAGATTCTGTACCTGTCCGTTCACGCCAACGAGCTTTCGAGCCAGATGACTAATGCTCCAGAAGAGGAACATGATGCAAGCGGCGCTGAACAAGGCGCTCATCATGTTGACCATCAGCGCAACTTTCGTGGGGTCGCTCACAAATTGAGTGAATAGATTGGCTGTGAGCATGAAGAAAGGTGCCCCAGGCGGGTGACCGACTTCCAGCTTGTAAGCTGTCGTTATAAACTCGGGGCAGTCCCAAAAACTCGCGGTGGGTTCCACCGTGCTGCAATAGACATAGGCAGCGATGGCGAAGGTGAGCCACCCCATCAGGTTGTCGATAAGTCTGAAATGCTTCATTTCGCTTCCTTATATATATAAGATGTGTAAATTCCGTGCAAAGGTACGAAAAAAAGTTTAGAGTTTAGAGTTTAGAGTTTAGAAATTCTGCTTTTATTAACTCGAAAGGTCTCTCTGTTAAACTTTTTTGGCGAAATGCTTGCAGGTTTCGAGGGATTGTTGTACCTTTGCAGCGCTTTTCAAGAGAAAGCAGTCTGTTAGGGCGCTTAGCTCAGCTGGTTCAGAGCGTCTGCCTTACAAGCAGAGGGTCGGGGGTTCGAATCCCTCAGCGCCCACAAAAGAAGCAAGGTCGAGGGACTTTGCTTCTTTTTGTATTGTTTGGTGAAAACCTATTTTCCTAAAAACTTTGTGTCTAAGTATCTTTGGAAAGCATCTTTGTACAAGTCTCCGATGGGAAGATAAGTGTTGGCATCCATGATGACGCGGTTTTTGTTTACTTCCTGAATCTTATTGAGGTTGATAATGTATGATCGGTGAATGCGCATGAAATATCTGGGCAGGTTTTCCGTTATCTTTGTCATTGATAGCAGAGTAACGATGGGCTTAGCTTGGCTGTCCAGCCACACCTTCACATATTCACTCATTCCTTCGATGTATCTGATGTCGGGAACACTCACCTTCACGATGCGCTGCCCAGCCTTCAGGAAAAGGGTATCTCCCCTCTCCTCCTTCCCAAACGCGAGGGGTGCCAGCGGCTCCATGTGTATGAAACCCATCCTTTCTTTAAGCCTGTTTGCTGCCCTTTGAAATTCTTGCAGGCTGTATGGCTTTAGCAGATAATCGACGGCATTCACACGAAAGCCTTCCACGGCATATTCAGAGTATGCAGTGGTAAATACGATGAGTGGAGGTACGGCAAGCGACTTGACGAACTCCATACCGCCAAGGTCGGGCATGTTGATGTCGCAGAAGATGGCATCGACAGTCTCACTTCTCAAGATCGAACGCGCTTCCATTGCACTATGGCATTGTGCCGTGAGTTCCAGGAATGACACTTTCTTGATATAGCTGACAAGTTGCTTGAGAGCCAAAGGCTCATCGTCGATGGCGAGACAGCGGATCATGAATATTTATGATTTAGGTTTTAAGCGGAATGACAAGACCAACGGAATAGATGTCTGAGTCATCGTGGATGTGTAGTATGTAATTGTTGCGGTAGAGCAGAAAGAGTCGCTTTCGGATATTGGCCAGCCCCACGCCGCCTTTCTCTTCATTCGGCATTTCTGCTATTGTGTTACGGCATGTGAATTTCAGCTTGTTATTCTCTATGTAAATATTCACTTCAATAAAAGATTCATGCTGATAGCTGACACCGTGTTTGAAAGCATTCTCGATGAACGTGATGAGTATCAGCGGTGCTATTTGGCGGTCTGGAACTACCTGAGGCATGTCAAGCGAAATCCTCACCTTATCCGTATAGCGTAGTTGCATCAGCGTTACATAATAGCGGACAAAGTCGAGTTCTCTGGAGAGTGGCACACCTTGTTTGTTGCCTTCATAGAGGACATAGCGCATCATCTTCGACAACTCCAGAATAGTGTCCTTTGCTTTCACCGGATCAATGTCAACAAGGGCATGGATGTTGTTGAGCGTGTTCATGAAGAAATGCGGATTTATCTGGTATCGTAGATACTCCAGTTGTTGCTCAAGGTTCTGCCGCTCCAACTCGGCCAACCGTTTACGATCATCGCACGTCTTAAAGTAGTACTTGACGCCCAGATTGCCGCCAAGCATCAGAATGAGCACCACAACAGCCATGATATCATGTTCGCCAATAATGGGAGGTGGTGCTTTGTGATGGGGTTTGTGTGAAGGACGCATCTCAGCTTGTGGTGACACATCGTTGGCGTGCGGCGGGTGTTTGTCTTCAAGTGTCATTGGCGGTTTCCTGGCCAATCCTGCCGGCGTGCCTTTCCGTGGCCTCTCCTCTGGTCTATTGGAACATTGATAGAACGTGAAGGCTACAACAATGATAGCCATAAAGGAGAAATAAGCCACACGCTTTTGTTTGTGTACTAAGAGCGGTGCCAACAGAAAGCTATGGATGAGGAACAGTAACAGGAATGGGATGAAACGACGCCATACGATAAACACCTCAGTCCAGTCGAACACGGCATTTGAATCGCCAGCCGTCCGCATATACAAACTCAGCAGCGGGGCTGCAAAAAGCAAACCCCATATTGCCAAGTATATCAGGTTCTCCTGACGCGACTGTTTCAGCCAGACGTTTCGTTTCATATATATAAAACGGAAGAATCAGGGATTTTATTGTAACATCATCTTCCCGAATAGCTGGTAGCTGCCTTGCATGAGGTTGACGAGGAACCTATGGTCACTGTATAGCTGTTGCCGGAAGTCAGTCCAGAGCAACTGAGCAGGAAGCTAAAGCCAGAACCGCCACCCCCTGGTCCTCCTCCTGGTCCACCATGTCCGCCGCCACCGCCGCCAGAAGAGGGCGAGTAGCCTGTTGGAATGGTGAACGATGCAAGTGTCGTTGAGTTGCTCTTTACAGAAACAGCCGTGCCTGCCGAATAAGTGTTGCTTGTCGTGCTGAGCACACACTGCGAGCCAGAAGTTGCGGTGACGGTGTTGTTGCCTGCACCAATGCCGAGCACTGAGCCACCTGTGATATAGAGATTGTAGCGTTCCGCTGCGTCCAAGCCGCACTCTGCACCACCTGCCCCACATGCTATGACTGTGCCGCCGCTGACGTACATGTTGCCGTTGCTGTCGATGCCGTCGTTGCCGTTGCTGACACCCGTCACTGTGCCGCCTTGCAGATACATATGCGAGGCGGAGTTGATGGCGTCGTCCGACGAACTGAAGGCATAGACTGTGCCGTCGGTGATGGTCAGGATGCCTTTGGTTTCGATGGCTTCATGGCCGTTCGACGTGGCTGTGATGCTCCCGCCGCTGAATGTCATACTGCCGTCACTCTTGACAACTTTCGGCTGTGACTTGCTGTTGTTCGACGAGAAGGTGCCGCCTGTGGTGGTGGCGGAGATTTCGCCTCCACTGACGTGGAGTGAGCCGTCCACCTTGATGCATTTGCCGCCCGTGCCGGTTGATTTCAATGTGAGTGTGCCACCACTTATGCCCATGTCGCCGTCAGCCTTCAGGCAGCCCGCGCCCTTTGAGTCGCGATCGGTATAGTCATACGAGCCAGCACCAGATGTGGTGACATTGATTGTACCGCCTGTGATAGTCATGTGCCCTCCGCCGTCGTCGCTGTCAGCTTTGATGCCTTTGGCCGATGCACCGCTCATGGTGACAGTCACAGTGCCGCCGTTGAGTGCCACGACTCCGCCCTTCAGACCCTTTGCCGTGCAATGATAGGTGCTGCTGTTGCTTGTGGCTCCGGTGTTGGTGACGTTAATGCTGCCGTCATTTATGGTCAGTGTGCCATTAACGCCAATGCCGCGTCCTGCGCCGCCTGTCACACTGATGGTAATGTCGCCGCCGCTCTGCGTGAAGTTGCCGTCAGCCTTGAAGCCGGAAGTGTACGACGGGTCGATGTTTCCGTCCCAGTCGGTTTCAGTGAGGTCGATGGCTCCATTGGCATACAGCATGAATGTTCCGTCACTGACATTGATGCTGCCTTCGCTCTTCACACATTTGGCGGCGGTAGCATCGGCAGTAATGGTCAGTATGCCGCCTTCAAGATAGAAGTTTCCTGTATCTTCGTCTTCGTGAGCATCGACCTCATCCGTTGCCACAATCTCTCCGGTGGGGTTTTCGGCATCGCCCAGGTCACACTGTATGCCGTCGTCGCCTATGCCGCTAAGTGTCACCGTGCCGCTCTTCATCAGGAAATACTCTTCGCAGTTAATGCCGTCGCCGACAGTGGAGGTAATGTTCAGTGTGAGGTTCTTGATGCTGACATATGATGCACTCTTGATGCCGTGATTCAGATTACCAACCACATTGAGTGTGCCGTTGCCCTGCAGCTGGAGTTGTCCCTTGCTGTAGATGCATGCTTTTTGTGAGCCGTTACCATCCATCAGCGTGTTTTCCGTGTTCTTCTTTGCGCTGAGTTGTATGCGCTTCTTGTTGGAGATGTTGATGGCTGCACCGCTGGGGTTGGTGAGCGTCACACCTGCCAGCGAGACGGTACATTTGTAGGAACCTGATAGTTGGAAGTCGCCGTCGTCTGTTGTGCCGGAGAGCTGGTAGGTGATCTCGTCGTCGTCCACGGCTTCGGTGTTGCTTTGTGCAATGCTGACGTGTGCTCCGCTAATGGTTGGAGTGACGTACTGTGCCACATTGCCAGCCACAAAGACCGTTGCCGACGAAGTGTTGTATTCTATCTTGACTAGATTGTCAGTCACTTCAGTTTCATCAACAAACATTGCATCGATGTTGGCAAGTGTGAATGTCTTACCCATGATGGTCAGTGTCGTGCCGTCAGTGTATGTCATCTCGCCTGTCTGTGAGGCGGGAAACTGATAGATGACGTTGTCTACAGCGACGTTCAGTGTCTGCCCTGAAGCTGCTATCGTCAGCATAAAGGCTGTTATATATAATAATGTTCGCCTCATTTTACCACGAGTTTATATGTTCTTTCTTTTGTTTCTACGATATATACCCCATTGCGCACCTTGTCTTTCGGCACCTTCTGTCCTTGCAGGTCATAGATGTCGATGGCGTCGTCAAGCGCAGCAGAAGTAACCTCTCTAATATCTGTAGCTGTCTCGTCGGTTTCTGAGAAGAACATCTTCGAGAGGTTCGAGAGGGTGAATGTCTTCGAGCCAGCCGTTAGGGTGTTATTGCTGATGCTTAGCGTGAGTGATTCTACAGAAACGGAAATCTTCATTCCGTCTGTCGTCTCAAAGGTGAGGTATGAGTAGCCTTCAGCGTATGCCGCTGGCGTTCCGATCACCAAGAGTAATGTTAGCAGTGTTTTCTTCATAACCTTTGCTGTTAATAAAGGATGATTCTAATAATAAGCTTTGAGTTGTGATTAGTGTTTTGTCAGCAAAGATAGCAACATTAGGTGAACTGGTAAAATTTATTCAACCAACTTGCCAAAATGTTCAGCGAAAATTATAGGTTGTGTCGCTGCCAAATGCACATAAGACATGGTTTCTCTGGTTCCTTCGAATAAAGCGAGGTCGAAGGACTTTGCTTTTTTGTTTTGAGGAAGACGGGCAGGATGGATTTAATGTGCTAGTGGTGCAGATAAAAATTAAGCGTGCTTAATTGCTCAACTAAGCACGTTTAATTTGCCAACTAAGCACGTTTAATTTGCCAACGAGCCACGCCTAATTTGCCAATTAGGCTGAGGTGGTTTACAACTCTCCCAGTTCGCGGCTGATTTCTTTCAGTTCTGCGCGGACGGATTGAAGACGATCAATGATTTCGGATGTCTCGCTTGCTGCCTTTCTGTTCTTGCTCAGAACCTGCTTCGCGGCTGCAATCTTCATGCCGCGAACCTTAAGCAGATTATAGACGAGGCGCACCTCTTCGATGTCCTCTTTTGTGTACATTCTGACGCCTCGACCGCTTTTCTTGGGGTTGATGTTGGAAAACTCTTTTTCCCAGAAACGCAGTAACGACTCGGCAACATTAAATTGCTCTGCAACTTCGGCAATGCCGTAGTATTTCTTAAGCTCTTTGTTCGGATTGTATGCCATAATGCTCGCTTAAAGACTCTTTAGCTCGTTTTTCTTTGCAAAAGTACATAAAACATTTTATCTTTGCAAAAATTTTCGCAAAAGATTAACTAAGAAATACAACTTTTATGGCTATGACAGCAAATGAGATACGCGACTCGTTCCTTAAATACTTCGAGTCGAAGGGACACAGGATTGTTCCGTCTGCCCCGATGGTAGTGAAAGATGACCCAACGCTCATGTTCACCAACGCGGGCATGAACCAGTGGAAGGACATTATCCTTGGCACTCGTGACCCTGAACCTCGCAGAAGAGCGGACTCGCAGAAGTGCTTGCGTGTCAGCGGAAAGCATAACGACCTCGAAGAGGTAGGGCATGATACGTACCACCACACCATGTTCGAGATGCTTGGCAACTGGTCGTTTGGCGACTATTTCAAGGAGGGAGCCATCGATATGGCGTGGGAATACCTCGTGGATGTGCTGAAGCTCGACCCCAAGGACCTCTATGTGACGGTCTTCGAGGGCAGTCCCGAAGAAGGCCTCAAGCGCGATGATGAGGCTGCGGGCTATTGGTTGAAGCATGTTCCGGCTGATCATATCATCAACGGCAACAAGCACGACAACTTCTGGGAAATGGGCGACACAGGCCCTTGCGGACCTTGCTCCGAGATTCATCTCGACTCTCGTTCGGCAGAGGAAAAGGCTAAAGTACCCGGCAGGGAACTCGTCAACAAGGACGATCCGCAGGTCATCGAGATATGGAACATCGTCTTCATGCAGTACGAACGCAAAGCCGACGGCCATCTCGAACCGCTTGGCATGAACGTTATCGACACCGGCATGGGCTTCGAACGCTTGGTTCGCGCCATACAGGGCAAGCAGTCCAACTACGATACTGACGTCTTCCAGCCCATCATCAAAGCGATTGGCGAACTCAGCGGCTTCCGTTATGGCGAGAAGGAGGACATCGATGTGGCTATGAGAGTAGTGGCCGACCACCTTCGCACCATCGCCTTCAGCATTGCCGACGGTCAGTTGCCGGGCAATGCAAAAGCAGGCTATGTCATCCGTCGCATCCTGCGTCGTGCCGTTCGCTACGCCTATACTTTCCTCGGACAGAAGCAGGCCTTCATCTATCGCTTGCTACCCGTCCTGATTCAGGAGATGGGCGCCACTTATCCCGAACTCGAAGGCCAGAAAGAACTCATTACTAAAGTGATGAAGGAAGAGGAGGAAAGCTTCCTCCGCACGCTCGACACGGGCATCAAGCTGCTGGACGGCGTGATGAAGGAGGCAAAGGCTGCAGGCAAGACAGAGATTGCCGGCGAGAAGGCTTTCACGCTCTTCGACACCTACGGCTTCCCCCTGGACCTCACCGAACTCATCTGTCGCGAGAACGGTCTCACCGTCGACGAGGCCGGCTTCAACGTCGAGATGCAGAAGCAGAAGGAGCGTGCCCGCAATGCCGCCCAAGTAGAGGCCGGCGACTGGCACATCGTCAGCGAGCAGGCAACAGAGCAGCAGTTCGTGGGCTACGACTACACCGAATACACCTGCCACATCGTGAAGTATCGCGAGGTGAAGCAGAAGAAGGGCGTCGTCTATGAGGCTATCTTCGACCAGACTCCCTTCTACGGAGAGATGGGCGGCGAGGTAGGCGACTCAGGCGTCATCGTGAACGAGCAGGAGACCATCAAGGTGATTGATACCAAGAAAGAGAATGGCGTGAGCGTCCACCTTCTGGAGCGCATCCCAAGCAATCCCGAAGCCGAGTTTATGGCTTGCGTGGATGTGGAGCGTCGCCGTGCTATCGAGGCCAACCACACTTGTACGCACCTCCTCGACCAAGCCCTCAAGGAGGTTCTCGGCGACCATGTGGAGCAGAAAGGATCGCTTGTGACGCCCGATTACCTGCGCTTCGACTTCTCTCACTTCGAGAAGGTGACGCCCGAACAGCTGCGTGAGGTGGAGCACCTCGTGAATGAGCGCATCCGTCAGAACCTTCCGTTGCAAGAGTACCGCGACACGCCCATCGAAGAAGCCAAGAAGCTGGGCGCTATCGCCCTCTTCGGAGAGAAGTACGGCGACAAGGTGCGCGTCATCCAGTTCGGTTCGAGCATAGAGTTCTGCGGCGGTTGCCACGCAAGCAGTACAGGCTGCATCGGCATGGTTCGCATCATGTCGGAGAGCAGCATTGCAGCCGGAGTGCGTCGCATCGAAGCCATCACGGGCAAGGCTGTCGAGGAGCAGATGGACAAGTTGCAGGACATGATAACGGGTCTGCGAGGGCTCTTCAATAACGCTCCCGACTTGGTTGGAACCATTCAAAAGGCCATCGCCGACAACGCCGAGCTGAAGAAGCAGGTGGAAGACGTGATGCGCGAGCGTGCGGCCGACCTCAAGAAGCAGATGTTCGCAGAGCAAAAGGAGATAAACGGCCTGAAGGTCATGAAGGCCATCACGCCTCTGGGTGCCGAGTTCGTGAAGGACATCGCCTTCCAGCTCAGGGCCGAGGTGGAGAACAGCATCGTTGTGATAGGTTCCATGGCAGGCGGCAAGCCCTTGCTCACTGCAGCTGCGTCGGATTCAGCAGTCGCTGCAGGCGTTAACGTCGGCAAGAACATCCGCGAGGCTGCCCAGCTGATGCAGGGCGGCGGCGGTGGTCAACCGCACTTCGCGACAGCAGGTGGCAAGAACCCCGACGGGCTTCATTCCGCAGTAGAGAAACTCGTCGAGCTTCTCACAGCATAAAGAAACAGAAGAGGAAGCGCTTCCAAACGGGTGCTTCCTCTTTTTTTATTGACTTTTTGATGGCGGAAAGCCCAGACGCAAAGCGCGACGAGGAACGCGATTCCTGCCAGCACGAGCTTTGCGACGAGCGACGGCTTGGAGTCGGTCACGTACATTGATACGGATGAGAGGGCAAGCAACAGGTACACTATCAGCTCCAATCGGAGATGCTTCCGGTTGAACTTTGAAACGATCGGTCCGGCATTCATATTTTTCCTTTTTACACTTTCTATTGTGCAATAGTTACGCTTTTTCGTCGAGATTGCCAAGTGTCGGAAGGAAAAACTGAGCATAGGACATCAGCATATATATTATATATAATGTATAGATTCGACAGGCCGAAATAGTCGGCTCGAAACAGTGGGTTATAAAACATCGCGTGCGGGGTTCGTTATACATACATGTATCTACGATTATACATACATGTATCTATAATTATACATACATGTATCTATAATGAACTTCACGTGTGAAGTTGAGCAATGCCGCCTGTAGAGACTGGAATTTTGGCGTGAAAAAAGCCGTCCAACGGCGTTGGGCGGCTTGTTTCTGAATGTATGGAAAAGTGTGGTTTTGTTGGGCTAAATGTCGTCGAGCATGATGAAGGGCGCCCAGAAGTGCGGGTCGGGATAAGTTGCGCGCACTTTGGCCTGTGCTTTCAGGAATGCTTCGTGGCGCGACTGGCCGCTGAGGAGAGCCTCGTAGAACGAGGTCATCATCAGCTGCGTGGCTGCGTCGTTGACGCTCCAGAGGCTCATGACGAGCGTGTGTGCACCAGCCTTCTTGAAGCCGCGCTGCACGCCGAAGACGCCGTCCTCGCGTAGCATACCCGTACCCGTCTGGCAGGCAGAGAGAACGGTGAGCTGGAGGTCTTGCAGGTTGAGCTGTGCAATTTCGTGTGCCGTAAGGATGCCGTCGTCGATGTCTGTTGGGAAGTCCTTCGGATGCTGCAGCTTGTTGTTGCAGCCCGAGAAGAGGAGTCCCGAATAGCAAAGTGGGTCGGTGGGCATTGCGTTTGAAGTTGTCGATGTCTTCAGCCAGTCGTGTCCGCCGCTACTCTCTGCGGGATACGAGAAGCCGTGCGTGGCGATGTGCAGCAGCGAGATGTTGTGTCCGTTGAGTCGCTTGAAGCTTTCCTCTGTTCCGCTGAAATCCTTATAGCTTGTGAACTTCTTTCCTGCATTGTAAAGCAGGCGTTCGATGGCATTTGCCTCTTCCTTTGCACCCGGCAGGTTCTTGACGAGGTCGCCTCGCTCGGCCATTGCAAGAATTGCCGCAGAGTCGGCCATCTCCTGCTCGGCAGCGTACATGGCAAGGAAGTCTTCGTCGTCGTCCACCACCTCGTCGTCGCCCATGTCGTGATACTCGCGCATCTGTGCGACGGTCATTTCTTCGTATTCCAGTCCGCCAAAGATGATGGCTTCTCCGTTGCCGAAGGTGTCGGGACTTGTGCTACGCTGTGCCAACATCTTGGTAGAGGATAGGCGCGATACGTTGAGCTTGTCGGAAATGCGTGTGCCGTCGTCGGCTATCGGCATGTATTCGATGCCCCATTGATAGAAGACGCCAATCGGCGCGAAGTAAACGTGGGTGGCGCCGCCGATGTTCTTGAGCAGTTCGCCCCAAACGAGCCTGCCTAACTTGCTATCGCTGTAGATTTTGTTCTGCCACTCTGCTTTGCTCAGCAGCTCGCTGACAGACTTGCCAGCGGGATAGCCGAGCTCCTCCATTTCGCTTCGGAAGAAGAGTCGGCAAGCGTTTGGCGCATCCCACTCAGGTCGCAAGATGAGTGCGAGATAAAGGCGGTCTGGCTTTCCGCCATAGGTGATGTCTGCCTCGAGGAACTCCACAGCCGCCTCGTCGGGTTTCAAGGCACGGCGGACAGAGTCGGACGTCAGCGAAAGGTTCTGCGTGAAGTCGCCGTAAGCCTTGCATTGGCTGACAATGGCGTACTCGAGCTGTGCAATGCTGTGCTTCAGGCCAGGTATGCGCTCCTGTCCCTCGCCGGCTTTCGCCTCATAGCATTGTTGCAGGTCGGCTCGTAGCATCTGCAATTTGTCGTACTGGTCGAGCACCTTCTCGTCGGCCGATTTCTGCAAAAGGCGGCGGAAGTCAATCTCGCTGTTCAGCAGGATACCTTTCGTGAACAATTGCGCATCGTAGATGTCGGCGAGCAATCTGGCAGGAGCCTTGTCGGGTGTGGTGGCGAAGAGCGGTGCCGTCTGATAGAGGTAGCTCTTGCCTTGCCAGAAGAGTTCGCGCTGTTTGGTCGATTGGAAAGAGAAATTGTTTCGTACCTGTTGCGTCTGCTGTGTTATGGCACGATGATAGTAGTGCGCCACACTGTCCATTTCTCCTTGCCGATGGTAGTACATGGCAAGGTTGAAGAGCAGCATGACGTTGTCGCCATGCTCAGGTCCGAGAATGCCCATCTGCAGGTCGAGTGCCTCGCGTGTGAGTCGGATGGCGCCCTTGACATTGTCGAGCTTGTCCTGACAGAGAGCTTGGTTGCAGAGGATGCTGGCGTATGCCGTCGAATTGTCGAGGCTCGACATGCGAAGCAACGAGAGTGCCTGCTGGAAGATTTCGTCAGCCTGGTTGTACTGCCCCTTTCTGTAAAGCGACAGTGCCTGCTGGTTGAGTGCGTCTGCCTCTGTCTGGCTGAAGCCACGTCTGTGACTGATTTGCAGAGAAAGGGCAGACAGGCTGTCGGCTCGCTGCTGCTGGCCGAGGTGTGTGTAGTAGTTGCTCAGCGTGTAGAGCATAAGCGCTTGCTGAAGGGAGTCGCCACGCGCCTCGTAGCGTTGCAAGGCACGTTCGCCCCAGCCTGCAGCATCCTCGAAATTTCCCAAGTCGGCTTGCATGTGCGCTTGAGTGGCAAGCGTATTGGCGTAGTTCAGCGTCGTCGTGTCGTTAAGGCCGGCAAAGAGCTGTTCCTGTTGTCGATGCGAATACTCCTGAGCCAGGTCGCTGCGTCCGAGACGGGCATTCGTGGCGATGAGCTGCTGGAAGCATCCCTGATAGACTTTCCCTGTGTCGCCTTCGGTCTGTAGGAGCAACGGCATGGCTCTTTCGTAGAACTCAAGCGCCTGCTGATAGTGTTGCAAATGGAAATGACAGTCGGCCGCGTTCTTAAGCAGAACGGCGTAGTTGTGGTCGGAGATGCGGTGTGCCGCCTCGTAGATGCCGAAGGCTTCCTCGGCATAGGCAAGCCCCTGCTCATATTGTTCCGAATTCGCCTCTGCCACAGAAGCCGAGAGAAGGAAGTCGGCATAGCGAATAGGGTTTTTCTCTGCGACCTTCTTGCCAGTCTTCTGCAATTGCTTTGCCAACTTACTTGCCTTGTCTGCTTTGCCTTGATTGTTGTATGCCGTTATCATCATGGCAGCGACGGAAAGATACTCTGGCGTGCCTTTCTCTACAGCGGGAAAAGCTTTCTCGTAGCATTCAGCCTCACGTTCAGCATCGCCTGACGCACCCCGATATTTGAGGTACGTTGCCATCTGGCATAGCGTCGTAGCATATTTGCCGTTCTCTTTCGCTTTCTGATAGGCAGCGGCCGCAGCCTCCAAGTCGCTTATGGCTTGGTTCGTGTTCTGCAGCCGAAAGTAGTAAGTGCTGCGGTCGAAGTAGGAGAGACCTAACCGGTCGTCGTTCTTGGTGGCACGCTTATCGAGCCTTGCAGCTATGACCTCGTCCATGATTTGCTGCGCCATACGGAAGTCGCCTCTCAAAGCAGCAGAGTGTGCCTTGACATGCTTCGCCTCGGCATAGAAAAGGCCGTAGCGGTACTTGTCGCTGGTACAGAGCGCCAGATACCTGTCTGCAAGCGCATCGGCTTCTTGCTGTTGCCCTTTGTTGACGGCATCATAGAGGTCGTGCGCCAAATCAGTCATCTCTCGCGTCACTTCCTGCGCCGACAAAAGCGTGAAGGACAGAACGAGAAGCAGAAAAGTGGCAAGACGGCGCATCTCTTATTCCGTTTCCTTTGTTGCGACGGAGTCTGCGCGTATTTCGCGGTCGATGGTGGCAACGCCGTCGGGCAGCCTGTCGCCAGATGTAACGAGCTTGATGATGCCTTTGAATGCTTTTTCTGGCACGTTTTTCTTCTTGCTGGTGCTGAGAAGCTCGGCCAGAGTGTATGTGCCGGACTGCATGATGGTGTACTGGCGCATCTTGGCTTCATTGTACACGACGAGCCTTCCTTTTTCTGGAATGGTGAGCATTGCACCGAGAGGCAACTCGTCGCCAGGAGTGACAGCCAGCTTCTTGTTTCCCTGATAGAGGATGACGGACTTGCTGACCTCGCCGACAAGGAAGGTCTGTACCTGTGTTTGTGCAAATATGCCTGCGGCAAAGGTAAGCAGCAGGGCGAGAAGTGATTTGCGGAGTGTCATGTGTCTCATGTCGTTAGTGCTACTTATAATTTAATAATTCGGGAACATACGATCGTGAAGAGGTGCGTTCGTATGCTTGATGATGATGCGGACAATGTCTGCAGACACAGTGGTCAGTGCCATCACAGTCAGTGTCGGCGTCAAGTCAAAGTTGATACGCCATTTGTCGAAGAATATAAAGGCAATTGCCATGAAGCATGCCATCAGTAAGAAAATGACGATGGAAGTGATGAAGATGGTGCGCAGGATGTCGGTCAGCAACTTGTCTTTCTTCATACTGAGAACTTTGTCCTTGTACTTCATGATGAGGCGGACGCCAATGTATGAGAATAGGATGGTCAGCAGCCAGAAGAGGGTGCCAGTGCAGTTGGTCTGCTGCTTCATCTCGAGCATTGTCTTCATCGCGTAACACAGCACTTGTATGCCGTACATTTGGCCGAGCGGCGTGTAAAGCATGTCGATGCTTTCGTAGGCACCACCGAACATGACAATGTGCCCGGTAATGTACTGCGCATAGTGCTGGATGGAATCGTACGGTATGACGCGGAAAACGGTCGGCTCATAGTCGATGTGCTGCTTTCGATGCTTCTTATACTCGAATGGCTTGCCATGAATCACTTCCATCATGCGTGCGATGACGGAGGGGTATGCTTTGCCGCGCATCTCAAGGCAGAGCGGAATGTCGCGCGTCATTTTGCGGTCCACGTTGACAAAACCTTCTGTGACTCCCAAGTCTTTTGCGAAGAAAGAGTGGACTTGTCTCGTGAACTCCTTTTGTTCGCGGTCTGGGTCCATCATCTTGAAGGAGAAGACGGCGTTGGAGAGCGTAGCTGCCACGTTGAAAAGGTGAGCGTCGCCGACGGGTTCCTTTGGATGCTCGAAGACGACATCGATGTCGATTGCGGCAGGTTCGAGGGCATCAATCTCCTCGAGGGCTGTGGCAATGGAGTCGCGGTCGTGCAGTTGGGTTATGTCCACGATGACGATGGTGCTACTGGTGTCTGCTGGCGTTGCCAGCATCATGTCATAGAAGATGTCCGTCGTGGAGAAACCTTTGATGCCTTGCGCAACAGGATTGAACACATCTAAGTGGAACGCAACAAAGCGTAGCAGCCAGATGAGCATGAAGGCCACAGCTGTTATGATGATGGCTCGGAGTCGTTTCATGGGTCTGTAAAGGAAGAATGGTATCCTTCCTAATTATGACGGATGGGATGCTTTTACCTTTTATTTACTCCTTGCCAATTACGACAGTGACGCGGTTGTCGTCGTTGTTGCCGAAGGGCTGTATGGTGTCACCCTTTGCGTCGGTGGTAATGCGGCTAGCCTGAATGCCTTTCTTGACGAGTTCCTTTGTAACAGTTTCCGCGCGTTGCTTAGCATAGCGGGCATTGATGGCAGCTGTGCCGGTTCCCTTGTCGGCATAACCTGTAACGGTGACTTTTGCTGTGGGGTGTTCCTTGAGCCATGATGCGATTTCGGTAATCTTGGCTTGTTCTGTAGCAGAAACCTTTGTCTCGCGGATGTTAAAGAAAATGTTGCGGGTGATGTTTTCGTCCTTAACAACGGGTGCTGGAGCTGGAGCCGGAGCTGGTGCCGGAGCAGGTTCAGGCTTTTCGATGTTGACGTTTGTGTTGGCAGAAGCTGTCTCTGTGCCTGCGCTGAGTGTTGTAGGATCAACGATGATGTTGGAATTGGGCTCAGCCTTAACTTTATGACGCAGGCCAAACTTGTATGCCACACCGAGTTGTGCTGTGAATTGCCAGTCGTCGCTTTCGTTGAACTTGCAGTTGTAGCGGTCGCTGAGGCTGTTGGCATCTACTTCGAGGTTAACGCTCCAATTGCGGGCAACCTTGACGTCGACCATGCCGCCAATGCGGAAGTTGTGGCTCAGGCGGTTTTTGGTATCGTTTTCAGCAACGAAGTCTTTCAGGGCAGGATTGTATTCGGTGTCCCATGCGTAGTTGAGACCTATACCACCTATAAGGTAAACATTCACGGGATGATAGTTGTTCTTGGTGAAGAGGTTAACCAGGTTGACCATTGCGTCAAGGTCGGTTGTGGTATACTTGTACTTGTATTTGGCATCGACGTTCTTCCGGTCTGAGTCGACACCACTTTTGTTCCAGATGCCGTTAACGTGCAGACGAGCACCGATGACAGGCGTGAAGTGCACACCGAAGCTGACGCTGGCTGTGGGAGTAAAGAGTTTCCAGTTGTTGTAGGTGTGAGTAGCTGTTTCCTGTACACCGCCTTGCAGTCCGACGAAGGCATAGGGGTAGGATACGTAGTTGTCGGGAGCTTCCTGAGCGTTTGCGGAGAAAGCGTTTGCGAACAGTGCTGCTGCGAGCAGTGTTGCGAGTCGTTTTTGAATACGTTTCATGTTGTTTTTGTGTTTATTTAGTTTGTATTGTTTTGTTCTGCTTATCGTTTGTCGTACATGTCCTCGTAATACTTTTGGTAATCGCCAGAGGTAACGTTGTCCATCCAAGCCTGATTGTCGAGATACCACTTGACGGTCTTCTCGATGCCCTCTTCGAACTGAAGCGATGGCTCCCAGCCAAGTTCCTTTTGGAGCTTGGTGGAGTCGATGGCATAGCGTGCATCGTGACCGAGTCTGTCGGTAACGTAGGTGATGAGGTCCATGTCGGCGCCTTCGGGACGACCAAGGAGGCGGTCAACCGTGTTGATGACTGTTTTGATGATATCAATGTTCTTCCACTCGTTGAAGCCGCCGATGTTGTACGTCTCGGCGATTCGTCCTTTATGGAAGATTGTGTCGATGGCACGGGCGTGATCTTCCACGTAGAGCCAGTCACGCACGTTTTCGCCCTTACCATAAACGGGAAGGGGCTTGCGATGGCGTATGTTGTTGATGAAGAGAGGGATTAGCTTTTCGGGGAACTGGTAAGGTCCGTAGTTGTTGGAGCAGTTGGTGACGATGGTCGGCATGCCGTAAGTGTCGTGGAAAGCGCGGACGAAGTGGTCGCTGGAGGCTTTCGAAGCGGAGTACGGACTGTGGGGCTGGTACTTCGTCGTCTCGTAGAAGAAGTCCTTGCCGTATGCCAAGTGATGCTCCGAACTGCTGGCTGTTGTGGTGAAAGGCGGTTTGATGCCTTCGGGGTTGGTCATCTCCAGAGCCCCGTACACCTCGTCGGTTGAGATGTGATAAAAGCGTTTGCCTTCGTATCTCTCTGGCAGGCTTTCCCAATAGAGCTTGGCAGCTTGCAGGAGGGAGAGTGTTCCCATCACGTTCGTGCGAGCAAAGGTGAACGGGTCCTTTATGCTGCGGTCCACGTGACTCTCTGCTGCGAGGTGGATGATGCCGTCGATCTTCTCGTCCTGCATCAGCTTCAGGAAGGCGTCGAAGTCGCAGATGTCCATCTTCACGAACTTATAGTTGGGCTTGTCCTCGACGTCTTTCAGGTTCGCGAGGTTGCCTGCGTAGGTCAACTTATCGAGGTTGATGATGTTGTACTCAGGGTACTTGTTGACGAAGAGGCGTACGACGTGACTACCGATGAAGCCGGCTCCGCCTGTTATGACGATGTTTAGTTTCATATTTATCTGTTAATTGTGAAGGGACTTTCAAAATCCTTGAGGCATACATGCTTAGTGTCTTTCTCGCTCAGGATGGCTTTCTCGGTTGGGATTCGCCAGTCGATGCCGAGGCTTTCATCTGTGATGGAGATGCCGTCGTCGGCTTCGGGATGATAGAACTCATCGCACTTATACTGGAAGACGGCTGTTTCGCTCAGTACGGCGAAGCCGTGAGCAAAGCCTTTCGGCACGAAGAACTGTCTGTGATTCTCTTCTGTGAGTTCCACGGCAACGTGTTGTCCGTAGGTCGGCGACCCTTTGCGGATATCGACGGCTACGTCGAGGACGGCGCCCCTGACGCATCGAACGAGCTTGCTCTGCGTGTAGGGTGGGCGCTGGAAGTGCAGTCCGCGCATCACTCCGTAAGAGGACATGCTTTCGTTGTCCTGCACGAAATGGATGGGGCCTACTTTCTCCTCAAACTCTCTTTGCGAGAAAGATTCGAAGAAGTACCCGCGAGCATCCTTGAAGATGCGTGGTTCTATGATGAGTACGCCATCGATGGCGGTCTTAATTACTTGCATTCGTTTGTTGTTTTTGAATGTTGGCGATGCACTTTTCAAGTGAGTCGACCCAATACGGAACACTTATGCCGAAAGTTTCTCGAATGCTGCGTTTGTCGAGCACGGAGTAGGCGGGGCGCTTCACGGGACTTGGATATTCCGAAGACAGGCAGGGACGGATGTCGCAATCCTTGTGTCCGGCGATTCGCGCAATCATTTGTGTGAAGTCGTACCACGAGCAGACGCCTTCGTTGGAGTAGTGGTAGATGCCTTGCACGGGCTTTTGGACGATGACTTGTATCGCTTTGGCGAGGTCGAGGGCATACGTCGGAGTGCCGCACTGATCGAAGACAACCTTGAGTTGCGGCTTGGTCTGCGTGAGGTTGAGCATCGTCTTGCAGAAGTTCTTGCCGTATTCGCTGTAGAGCCAGGCTGTGCGAATGATGACGTAGCCGCCTGTCGAGCCGTCCGAGTTCGCCCACACTTCCTTGATCTTCTCCTCACCAAGTCGTTTCGTCTCGCCGTAGACGCCGGTCGGTGTGCCCTTTTGATCTGGCCGACAAGGCGTGTTGTAAGGCTCCTTGCCGAAGACGTAGTCGGTCGATATCTGCACGAGCCAACCGCCCACTTCCTTCATTGCACGAGCCAGGTTCTTAGGCGCTTCGGCATTGAGCTTCTCGACGAGAGCCCTGTTCTCGGGCGCTTCGGCTGCATCCACGTTAGTCCAGGCTGCACAGTTCACGATGGCTCGGACGTCCTTTTCCTTCACGAGAGTACGGATGGCATCGAGATCTGTGATGTCGAGGAATGTGGTCTGGACGCCCACTTGCTCAGTCACATCGGTGAAGATGTACTGGTTCGACGAGTCTTTTGCCACGATGCGCATCTCGTTGCCCAACTGTCCGTTTGCTCCTGTGACGAGGATATTCATTTGTGTCAGAATGAAGGTCTTAAACTTTCAGCCTTTTAACCTTTTAATTTATATATACTATATTCCGTGCACAAAAATAGTAAAAAAATGTGAAGAAACCGCCGTTTTGCCCGTTTTTTTTGCATAAAAGAGTAAAAACAGGCTGAAATGAGAGCTTTTTCGACTCGGCGGGCAAAGCCCTTTGGCAAGGGTTGGCTGCCTTTTTGGCGTTATAAGTTTGCAGGTTCGTCGTGAGAAGCTAACTAATTCGAAGTGTGAACTTTCCCGACTCGAAAGGCCAACTTACAAAACATAGCGTGCCGTGTTCGTTATACATACATGTATCTACGATTATACATACATGTATCTACAATTATACATACATGTATCTATAATGAACTTAACGTGCGAAGTTTTACGGCGAGGCGTGATGAGTCAGGAATCGGAGAGTGCCGAGTCGGGCCAGTTGACGAGATAGACCTGTTCGGTTGCCCTTGTGAGAGCGGTATAGAGCCATCGGAAATAGTCCGGCGTGAGCATGTCTTCGGTGATGAATCCTTGGTCGATATAGACGTGCTCCCACTGTCCGCCTTGTGCTTTGTGACAGGTTACGGCATAAGCATACTTGATCTGCAGGGCGTTGTAGTACGGGTCTTGGCGCAACCTCTTCATTCGGTCTCGCTTGTTCGTCAGTTCGGGATAGTCCTCCCAAACGCCTTGGAAGAGCGCTTCCTGCTGCTGTCTTGTCAAGGCTGGCGCTTCGCTCTGCAGGGTGTCGAGCAAGACGGTGACCTCCATCTCGCGGTTGTCGTAGTCGGGAAACACGAGGACGGCATCGGCGAAGCGAAATCCGTAGAACGACCTCTCGTTTCGAAGTCGGCGAACCACCGCTACATCGCCGTTCGCGATGAACGCCATCGTGTCCGAGGCAACACCGTTCGCTGCCTGTTCTCGCTCGGTCCAATAGTAACTGTTCTTCGCCACCATAATCAAGTCTCCGCTTGAAAGTTCCTCCTCATAGTCAAGTATGCGAGTCCTTATACCATTATTAAATATATTAGCTCGCTTGTTGCTCCGGGTCACGACTATTGTTCCGTCGGTGCCATAAGTGCGGTAACTCTGTTCCAGCGCCTCGATGAGTTCGTCTCCAGGAAGCGCTTTGACGTCAGGAAAGGTCTTGCCCCTGAGCTTGGGAAACGCAGCCATCTCGTCGTTCTGGATAAGGCTTCGCAGCATCGTGGCGTTCCAAAGAATGCCGGACTCCTCGAGTTGGCGTACGACTTGGGTCAGTTGAAGCTCTGTCACAACCATTCCATAGCCCTCGAGCATCGTGCGGCTCAAAGCTGGACTCTCTTCCTCACCGACCGGCGGAAGCTGTGCCGTATCGCCCACCAGCACGAGTCGGCAGCCCTCGCAGGAATAGACGTAGTGCATCAAGTCGTCGAGCAAACGCCCACTTCCAAAGACGGTATTGTCGTGAGCATCATTCGCAATCATCGACGCCTCATCGACTATGAACAAAGTATCCTGCTGAAGATTGACGTCGTTCTGAAAGATGTCCATGTCCGTGATGGACTTCTGGCGGTAGATCTTCCTGTGAATCGTGTAAGCGGGAAAGCCTGCATAAGCCGACAAGACCTTTGCCGCTCTGCCAGTCGGGGCAAGCAACATAACCCTTTGCTGCAGTTGCCCGAGTGTCCTCACCAATGCAGCCAGGAGAGAAGTCTTGCCTGTGCCGGCATAACCTTTGAGCAAGAAAACCCCATCACGCTCTCTTGAAAGCAAGAAGTCGGCAAGCAAAATGATTGCTTTTTCCTGCTCTTTTGTCGGATTATGCTCAAAATTCTCCCTGATTAGGGCACCTAAATCATCACTTATTGCCATTCTTTTATAAAAAAAAGCCCTTTTTCGTGGTTATGTGAAGAATTATTTTTACTTTTGCGATGCGAATATACAAAATAAATTACATATATCGTATGAAAAAGGTAATAAATCTTATTTTAGGTATCTGCGTTGCCGGTTTGCTCTTCATCTGCTGGCGTAGCATTAAAGATACCGAGGACTTCGACGCAACAGTCGCAGCCAGAGAGAATGTTGTAAAGGCGCGTCTCATGGAGATCCGTAGTGCTGAGGAAGCTTACAAGGCTCAGCATGATGGCGTTTACTGCTCTGATTGGTCTGAACTTATCAAGTTCGTCAAGGAAGGTAAGCTGCCCGTTGTCATGAAGCAAGGCGTGCTGACTGAGGACCAAATGAACAAGGGCTTGACCGAAAGCAAGGCCGCTGCCATCGTGAACGGTGGCGATGCCGCAGCCATCGCAGCTGCAGGCCTGCAAGGTTTCAAGCGCGATACCATCTGGGTTTCGCTGCTGGATTCGCTCTACAACTACGAGGGCTTCGTAGCCGACTCTCTGTGCTACATCCCCTTCTCTCAGGGCGACACGTTCGAAATCATCGCTTGCCCCAACACCACTCGCTCGGGTACTATCATCCAGGTAATGGAGTGTAATGCTCCCGACAGCAGCTTCCTCAAGGGAATGGGCAAGGCTGGCCAGCGCCTCATCTACAATCGTAATGAAGAGGCAAACGCCAAAGGCGCTTATCCTGGCTTGAAGATCGGTGATGCCGGCAACAACTGGAACAACAATGCTGGCAACTGGGAGTAATTCACAGGCTGGCTATAGACTATCCATCCGCTTTGGTGCGGATGGATTTTCTTTTTCTGTACTCGGCACACTCGACGGCTCTGTCGTGCAGACAGACCGCTTCCCTGTGCCCGAGCCTTCAGCTGTGGCTGACGTCTTGAGGCAGGCTTTGCGCAAACCTTACCTGATGGATTATCGTTTCCAGAGTGTCGAGTTTGCCGTCGAGACACAGACCACCATCGTTCCTCTCGAGCACTTCAACAAGAGCGACATGCTTGCGTTCTATCGCCTTTGCTTCCCTGGTCAGCAGGCAAGCGTGGCAGACATGCAATATCAGATACTCTCGTCGCTCGAAGCGGTGATGATATTCCGCCTCGATAGCGATATCCTCCGCATCGTGCAGGAGTGTTATCCGGATGTTAAAGTGTGCTGTACCGATGCACTTCAACTGGAACACTTCGCAGCTCAGCAAGAGAAGCGTCTTGCTCCAGAAGATGCCGAAGAGCGAGATGCCTATGCCTGTTTCGACGAGAAGCGTTTTTTTGTTGCCGTCTTCCGTCGCAGCAAGTTGCAATATGCAGCGTCGCAGGAAGCATCGAACGATGCCGATCGCGCTTACCTTCTTCTCGGCATTTGGAAAGCTCTCGAGCTACGTGCCCAACAGGACGCTTGCCATCTGGAAGGCGCATCGAAGGAACTGCGCAAGACTGTCAGCGAGTACATCCTTAACGTCAACTGAATGCGCATCATCACAGGCAAATACAAAGGCCGGCATTTCGAGGTGCCTCGCAGCTTTTCGGCTCGTCCGACGACAGACTTCGCGAAGGAGAACCTCTTCAATGTCCTTCAGGCTTATCTCGACTTCAGTGAGGCTCCGACAGCTCTCGACCTCTTCTCAGGTACGGGTAGCATTACGCTCGAGCTCGTCAGCCGAGGCTGCGGTCGCGTCATAAGCGTCGAACTCGACGGACGTCACCATCGCCTCATCAAGCAATTTCTCGACAAGTTGCAAGACACAGCGGCCTTGCCCCTTCGAGGTGACGTTTTCCAATACTTAGCAAAGTGTCGCGAGCAGTTCGACTTCATCTTTGCCGACCCGCCATACGCTTTGCCGCAGTTGCCCGAACTGCCCGACATTGTCCTAAGCCACAACCTCCTCAAGGAGGATGGTCTCTTTGTCCTTGAGCACGGCAAGCAGAACGACTTCTCCCAGCATCCGCGCTTCGTTGAGCATCGCAGCTACGGAAGCGTGAACTTTTCCTTCTTCCAATAAGAAGACTTGCCTCGCGTACGCGCGTATATATCTATAATGTAATATAAAACACAGCGTGCTTAGTTTGCTAACTAAGCACGCTGTGTTTATCATTTAGGCACGCCTAGTTTGCTAACTAGGCGTGCTGTGTTTTTTAGAGCTGAGGGCCAGCAGCAACGAGAGCCTTGCCGGCCTCGTTTGTTGTGTACTTGCCGAAGTTCTTGATGAAACGTGCGGCGAGGTCCTTTGCCTTCTCTTCCCAGATGCTTGCCTCTGCGTATGTGTCGCGAGGATCAAGGATTGCGGGATTAACGTTGGGCAGAGCTGTGGGCACTTCGAAGTCGAAGAAAGGAATCTTCTTCGTGGGAGCCTTCAGGATGCTGCCGTCGAGGATAGCGTCGATAATGCCGCGAGTGTCGGGAATTGAGATGCGCTTGCCTGTGCCGTTCCAACCTGTGTTGACCAGATAAGCCTTTGCGCCGCTCTTCTCCATCTTCTTAACGAGTTCCTCAGCGTACTTTGTGGGATGTAGCTCGAGGAATGCCTGGCCGAAGCAAGCTGAGAAGGTGGGAGTGGGCTCTGTGATGCCGCGCTCTGTGCCGGCCAGCTTTGCTGTGAAGCCAGAGAGGAAGTAGTACTTCGTCTGCTCGGGAGTCAGGATAGATACGGGAGGCAGTACGCCGAATGCATCTGCGCTGAGGAAGATGACGTTCTTTGCGTCTGGGCCTGCGCTCTTGCCGTTCACCTTCTTCACGATCTTCTCGATGTGTTCGATGGGATAGCTAACGCGGGTGTTCTCGGTGACGCTCTTGTCGGCGAAGTCGATCTTGCCGTCCTTGTCAACGGTTACGTTTTCGAGAAGAGCGTTGCGCTTGATGGCGCCGTAGATGTCGGGCTCGTTCTCCTTAGAGAGGTTGATGACCTTAGCGTAGCAACCGCCTTCGAGGTTGAAGACGCCTTCGTCGTCCCAGCCGTGCTCGTCGTCACCGATAAGGAGACGCTTCGGGTCGGTAGAGAGGGTTGTCTTGCCTGTGCCGCTGAGGCCGAAGAAGATAGCTGTGTTCTTACCTTCCATATCGGTGTTGGCGGAGCAGTGCATAGAAGCGATGCCTTGCAGGGGCAGGTAGTAGTTCTGCATGGAGAACATACCCTTCTTCATCTCGCCGCCGTACCATGTGTTGATGATGACCTGCTGACGAGCCTTGGTGTTGAAGGCTACGCAAGTATCGGAGTTCAGCCCGAGTTCCTTGTAGTTCTCAACCTTAGCCTTGCTGGCGTTGAAGATGACGAAGTTGGGCTTGAACTCAGCGAGTTCCTTCTCTGTGGGCTGGATGAACATGTTCTTGATGAAGTGAGCCTGCCAAGCAACCTCTACGATGAAGCGGACAGCCAGACGGGTAGCTTCGTTAGCACCGCAGAAAGCGTCAACTACATAAAGCTTCTTGCCGCAGAGCTCCTTGATGGCGATGTCCTTCACCTTTGCCCAAACCTCTTCAGTCATGGGGTGGTTATCGTTCTTGTAAGCCTCGGAGGTCCACCATACGTTGTTGTGGCTCTCGTCGTTATCAACGATATACTTGTCCTTAGGAGAACGACCTGTGAAGACGCCTGTCATCACGTTTACGGCGCCGAGTTCAGTCTCCTGACCTACTTCGTAACCAGTGAGAGCGGGATCGATCTCAGCCTTGTAGAGTTCCTCGTAAGAGGGATTGTGAGCAATCACGGTGCTACCGGTGATGCCGTACTGTTCCAAATTAACTGTTGCCATTGTGTTGTTGAATTTATAATTAATATTGTTTGTTTGTCTCTTAAGCGGGTGCAAAGTTACAATTTTCTTCTGATTTAGGGAAGAGTGAGACATTTTTTTTGCAAGGGACGCACGTTTTATTTCTCTTTGAGTGCTTTTTTGCAAAGTTTACTTTGCATTTATAATGCGATTTTGTAACTTTGCAAGCAGCAATCATTAATTAAAAAGACGATGAAAGTTGTAAATTTGAGCGAGACGCCCAGCGTCATCAACCAGTATGTAAGTGAACTCAGGGATGCCGGTATTCAACAGGACCGAATGCGTTTCCGCAAAAATCTGGAGCGCATAGGGGAGATGATGGCTTACGAGATAAGCCGAGGCCTCAGTTATAAGGAAACGGCGGTGCAGACGCCTTTGGCAGAGTGCAAGTGCCAGTGCTTGGCAGACGACATCGTGCTCGCCACCATCTTTCGTGCCGGATTGCCTTTACATCAAGGCTTTCTCAATGTTTTCGACAAGGCGGAGAACGGCTTCGTGAGCGCGTATCGTTATTATAAGGATAAGGAATGTCGCGAGGTCGGCGTGCATGTAGAGTACATGGCTTCGCCAGATTTGACGGGCAAGACGCTTATCATTGTCGATCCGATGCTGGCGAAGGGCTTCAGCCTGGAGCTCGCTGTCGATGCTTTCCTCAAGAACGGCAAACCTCGTCGCTTAATTATGGCGAGCGTGATTGCGGCACAGGAAGGCGTCGGGCACATCAGGAAGTGCTTCGGCAACCGCGATGATGTGGAGCTTTGGTGCGCCGCCATCGACCCCGTTCTCAACGACCGCAGCTACATCGTTCCAGGTCTTGGTGACGCAGGCGATTTGGCATACGGCGAAAAGCTGTAAAAAAAACGCCGCAGGCGGGGATTTAATTTCCGCGTGCGGCGATGGTCATCCCCGCGTGCGGCGATTGCAATCCCCGCACGCGGCGTTTTATTTTCCGTTTGAGGCGTTTCCTAACGCTGAAGTAATTCCTTGATGAGATTCTTCGCCTTTCCCCACTTGTCCATGACGAAAAGCATGTAGCGGACATCGACGCCGATGCAACGCTGCAGATTGTGGTCGAACGAGATGTCGCCCGACATGGCATCCCAGTTGCCGTCGAAGGCCAAGCCCAACAGCTCGCCTTTGCCGTTGAACATCGGCGAACCGGAGTTGCCGCCAGTAATATCATTGTTCGAGAGGAAGCAGAGGTGCATGTCGCCAGTCGTCTTGTCGGCATAGCGTCCCCAATCGCCCTTGCTCATCAGCGCAATGATGTCGTCCTCCAACTTGTAGTCTTCAATCTCGGCTTGCTTGGCAGCTTTGTCGAGCAGGCTCTGGGCGTTGGTGTAGTACTGGTGGTGAATGCCGCTCGCCGTGTAGTCCTGAATGTAGCCGTACGACAATCGCATCGTGAAATTCGCATCGCTGTAGTGGGGCGTTTCCTGGTCCATCTCGAGGAGCGCCTGTGTCAGGAGGTGCTCGTTGAAGTCGATGGTGGTCGAAGCATCGCGGTTACGTCCGCTTATCTCCTGAGTCTTCGTTGGGATGTCGGCAGCGTAGAGCAGGCCGAGGTCTGTATCGCGAAGGGTACTGTCGGCAAGGACCTTATCGACAGCGTCGGTGTTCAGGCAGATGGTCTTCGAGAAGACGTCGTGAGCGTAGGCCGCCTCGTTGCCGCCGTAAAGACTGTCGATAGTGTTGTAGCACTCGGGCCAGTATCGACGCTCCGTCACCTGCTCTCGGTAGTTCTTCAGGAGCGCAGCCATCGTGGCTTCGTCGAGCTTCGCGTCGTAGTCCTTGAAGAAGGCTTCCATGCGTGTCTTGACCTGTGCAGCCTCCGTGCTGTCAGCGTCCTGAGGCATTGAATTAATCATGTTGGCGACGCGATAGAGCTCGATGCCCCGCATGAAGGTCTCGCGGAAGAAGCCCGACGCATAGACGCCTTCGCGACGCTTCCCATAAGCCTCCTCGAGCTTCTGGAACATGTCGCCGAAGCGGTTCTTGAGGTCAGCTCTGCCATTGTACCACTGCCTTATCTTGCCCTCGAGCTGTTGCTTCTGCTTGATGACACCAAGGTCGGCAATGGCCTTGTTCATGCCGATGCTGTTCTTCCAGTAGTTGCTGCTGCTTGCCCACTTGCTCGCATACTTGATGCCGACAGCTCGGTCTGCATCCATGAACGTCTTCCACACATCCTGCTTCTTGCCGCGCACCTGTATCGTGCTGACATTGATAGCGTTGACGCGCTCGTCGATGCCCCATGAACTCATGTAGCGGCTGGTGCTTCCAGGGTAGCCAACCGTCATGCAGAAGTCGCCGTTCCGATAGCCGTCGGTGGCAATCCTAGCGTAGTTCTTGAGGCGGAGCGGCACGTTCTTCGGGCTGTAGTCGGCAGGCTCGCCGTCCTTGTCAGCATAGATGCGGAACACACTAAAGTCGCATGTCTGGCGAGGCCACATCCAGTTGTCTGTGTCGCCACCGAACTTGCCCATCGTCTCTGTTGCGGTGAAGACGAGGCGTATGTCGCGATAGACTTTGTAGTAGCTCACGTAGAAGGCGTTGTTCTCATAGTAAGCGCGCACCATGCAGTCGAGGCCGGGATTGGCCTTCCGGAACTCGCGCTCCGCAGCGCCCATGATGCTGTCGGTGTATTGCTTGTCAAGCTCAGCGGTCGTTTCGCCCGGGTGCTCCTCATACACTTTGTTAAGGGCACGCATGATGCGGCCGGTGCACTCCTCTGTCTTTATGAGGAACTTCACAAAAAGCCCTTCGGCGGGACGCTCCTCCTTGCGTGAGCGAGCCACGAAGCCGTTCGTCAGAATGTCGTCTTCAGGTGTCGAGAGTTTCTGGATGGCGCCGTAGCCGCAGTGATGATTCGTGAAGACCAGTCCGTCCTTGCTGACCACAACGCCTGAGCAGAAGTCGCCGAAATCGACCACGCAGTCCTTCAGGCTGGCGTGCTCAGTGCTGTATAGTTGGTCGGGTGTCAGCTCAAGTCCGAGGCTCTGCATGGCCTCAGCTGTCTTCTCGTCAATACGGTTCAACATCCACATGCCTTCGTCGGCACGGGAAAGCATGGAAACTGCGCACAAAGCGCAAAGCAATATCTTCTTCATTGTCTTGTTATTTGTTCTTCTTCGGTTTACGCCTTGCCCAGCCTTCTTCGCTGAAGTCGGGAATCTCGCCCTTCAACTCGTTCTTCTTAGGCTTATTGGGATTGAGGAACTGCATCCAATCCTCTTTCTTGAAGTATTTCTTGCCTCGAGGAGCCGAATAGCCACGCTCCTCACGAGACGGTTTGGCGGCTTTCTCTCGACGAGGTGCTGCAGTGTTCTGTCGCGGTGCCTCAAGCTTCTCCTTGCGGCTGACCGGCTTCTCTCTTCGTGCCGGTTTACTTTCCTTCTGCTGCGGTTCGTCAGAGGAGATGTCGCAGACAACACTTCTTCCCTTCACCGTCACACCGTGTTTCAAGCCCTTCATAACTCGGTTCAGGTCGTCTTGCTTCACCTCGATGAACGAGAAGCTCTTCATCAGGTCTATCCTTCCGACGGCCACCTTGTCGCCTTGCACGTTCTTGTTGATAAGGCCGATAATCTCGCGAGCGTACATGCCGTCAAGCTTGCCCACGTTGAGGAAGAGGCGCACATAGCCTTCCTCTGCCTGATGCGACTTGTTCCTTTGCCTTCGTCCGCTGCCGTCACCCTTGCCAATAGCTGTTGGCGCTTCTATCTCAGGCGCGTTGGCGTAGTATTGCAGGAAGCGTCCGAATTCGCGCGAAAGGACGCGCTTGATGAGGTCGGTCTTGTCGAGCCATTCCCAACGCTTCTGCACTTCTTCCATGAAGGGCGCAATCTCTTCCTCGTCCACTTCGATGCGCTCGATGTCGTCGATGACGTGATAGAGTTGCTTGGTGCAGATGTCGCGCGGCTCGGGCAGAGTGCCTTGCTCGAACGTCTTCTGTATTTCTTTCTCTATTTGCTTTACCTTGCTCTTCTCGCGCATGCCGATGATGCAGATGCTCGTGCCCTTCTTGCCTGCACGACCTGTTCTGCCAGAGCGATGCGTGTAGTACTCCACATCGTCGGGCATGCCGTAGTTGATGACGTGAGTCAGGTCGTCAACATCAAGACCACGAGCTGCAACATCTGTTGCCACAAGCAATTGGATGCGATGCCGACGGAACTTCTGCATCGTGAGTTCACGCTGCTGCTGGGACAGTTCGCCATGCAAGGCATCGGCATTATAGCCGTCACGAATCAGGTTGTCTGCCACCTCTTGTGTCTCGAGTCTTGTGCGGCAGAAGATGATGGCATAGATGCGAGGGTAGTAATCGACAACGCGCTTCAAGGCGAGATACTTATCTCGCGCGTGTACCATATAATATATGTGGTTGACATTCTCGGCGCCTTCGTTGCGACTGCCCACTTGAATCTGCTTGGCATCGGTCAGGTAGTTCTGTGCGATGCGTTCTATCTCCTGACTCATCGTGGCGCTGAAGAGCAGCGTGCGATGTTGGCTTGGAATGCCTTCAAGTATGCTGTCCAAGTCCTCTTGGAAGCCCATCGAAAGCATCTCGTCAGCTTCGTCGAGGACAATGTATTGCACCTTTGAGAGGTCCGCCACCCCGCGTTTCATTAAGTCCATAAGTCGGCCAGGTGTTGCCACGATGATGTCCACGCCATGTTGCAGAGCGCGTATCTGCGGCTCGATGTTCGTGCCACCATAGGCTGCGACAATTTCCGTCTCGGGCAAGTACTTGCTGAAACCTTCCAGGTCGTCCGCAATCTGCAGGCAGAGTTCGCGTGTCGGGCTAAGGATGACGATAGAGGGAGACCCTTTCCGACCCTCTTTTAAAGGCAGTTCCTGCATGGTCTTCTGCAGCATCGGAAGTCCGTAAGCGGCCGTTTTTCCTGTGCCAGTCTGAGCCAAAGCGACTAGGTCTGTGTCGTTGTTCAGCAGGTAGGGAATCACTTCCTCCTGCACAGGCATTGGGTGTTCGTATCCCAACTCTTCGATGGCTTGCAGCAGTGGTTCGGCAAGCCCCAGTTCAGTGAAGTCTTTCATATCGGCTGCAAAGGTACGGAAAAAAGTTCATAGTTCATAGTCCACAGTTCATAATTATTTCGTATCTTTGCCGAGCAATGAAGAAAGGACTGGTTTTAGAAGGTGGCGGAATGCGTGGCTTGTTCTCTGCTGGCGTGATGGATGTGATGATGGAGCACAGCATCCGCTTCGACGGCATAGTGGGCGTTTCGGCTGGTGCCTCGTTTGGCTGCAACTACAAGTCGCACCAAATAGGTCGCGTCCTTCGCTATAATGTCCGCTTCAAGGACGATCCGCGATACATGGGATTGCGGAGCCTATTGAAGACAGGCAATCTCGTGGCTGCAGAGTTCAGTTATCATACGTTGCCGAAGGAGCTTGATGTCTTCGATTTCGATGCCTACAACGCCGACCCAGCCGAGTTTCATGTGGTTTGTACAGATGTCCTGACGGGCGAGCCAGTCTATCATCGCATCGATTTTATGGACGATGAGGGGCTCGAATGGATACGTGCGTCGGCCTCTATGCCACTTGTCTCCAAGCCTGTCAACATTGATGGACGGCTTCTGCTCGACGGCGGCATCAGCGACTCGATACCCCTCCGTTACTTCCAAGAGCAGGGCTTCGAGCGAAACGTGGTCATCTTGACGCAACCTAAGGGCTTTTACAAGAAGCGGACAAGGCTGATGCCCTTGTTTCATCTCTTCTCTTCGCGCTATCCCGCCATAGTGGAAGCCATGTCGCGTCGGCACCTGATGTACAATGAGGAACTCGCCTACCTGGCAGACCAGGAGCGCCGCGGCAACATCCTCCTCATTTATCCTCAGGATACGCTCCCCATCGGGAGGACCGAGCAAAATGAGGAGAAGATGCGACGCGTCTATGCGATGGGGCGCGAGAAGGCAGAGGAGATGCTTGGCGAGATACTGGCTTTTGTGTAGCATCCTGGGTTGTGACTGCCGTCGCAGCTGCCTTCATCAAGTTCCGCAGCACGCTGAATCGGATTTTTCGGCAGCCTCTTCCTTGAGACTTGACAGGGTGTGTGATGTTTGGCGTCGCCAAAAGAATCTGCGACACCCCGGCATGAACCTGATTTCAAACAGGAAGGAGTGAAGACGAAATAGGGCATATTGTATAAAATTTTCTGTTCAGATGTGCGCAGAAACTAAATTAATTGCTACCTTTGTCCCATAAAAAAGATAATTCCGAGCCGGTACTAACCTTTCCGGCGAGTTCAACAAGATAAACGACACTGTGATATGAGGTTCATTCAATTATTCTTGCTTGCAGCTACAATGCTGTTTTGCGGCAATGCACAAATGCATGGGCAGGTGATGAAGGCTGCCGACCTGGAGAAGTATGCCAAGGAAAAGTATGGCGACAAATGGCTGGAGGCAGCAAGGAACCTTGCCAGCGGATTGACGCTCGACAAGAACGAGAGCCTGACCTACCAGGAGGTGATTCAGGCGCCGGGCAAA
Source organism: uncultured Bacteroidales bacterium (assembly GCA_902778625.1). Taxonomy (GTDB): domain Bacteria; phylum Bacteroidota; class Bacteroidia; order Bacteroidales; family Bacteroidaceae; genus Physcousia. The sequence continues at coordinate 35,491 of CACYYM010000001.1, read as the reverse complement.
ACGAAGCAGCAGCTCTACGTGGCCCTGAACTACTGGGTGACAGCGACATTCAAGGACAAACAGGCCATCACGCTCAACGACAAGGATGCCGGCTGCATCATCGTCAGCTCGAGCATCGACGGCATTGCCGACCATACGGGGACGGTGAACCGCTACGTGGTGAGCATCACGCCTATCATCCGCCTCGACATCAAAGACGAGAAGGTGAGGGTGACCTACACCGTGCAGAACTACGACATCTTGAAGGCCGACGATGCAGGCTGGATTGGCGGTTTGTTCGACAACAGTGATAACAGGAGGAACAATCAGAATGTCTTTAGCGACGGCAAGCGGATGAAGGACGACAAGACCGACCGCCGCCTCTATGACGAGCAGTGGGAGATAGCCAAGCACTATCCCTTTGTGGAAAAGGACGCCCAGAAGCGCACCTGCTCCAAGGCATTAGTGATGACGCATGCCTATTCGAACGCTATCCTCGACAAGGTGGAGGAGGCCATCAAGAACGGTATGCCTGGTAGCGATGACGACGATTGGTAAACACTCAACATACAGTAATATGAAGAAACTTGCTTTTGCAGCATTATTGCTGCTCCTTTGCCTGCCCTCGTCTGCAGGCCGAATCGTGACGGACACGGTGAAGAGTAAAATCCTCAGCGCCGATGTGCCCTGCAATGTCTATCTGCCTGATGGATTCGGAAGGAATGAAAGCCAGCAATACCCCGTCATCTACTTGCTTCACGGCTTCAGCGACGACTATCGTGCCTGGCGTGACAAGGGACAGATGCAGACGGTCGTAGATGAACTTATCGGCACGGGCGAGTGCGTACCCGTCGTCATCGTTATGCCCAATGCCGGAGGGCCTGATACGCACAACACGTGGAACGGCTACTTCAACATGCCGGGCTGGTCGTATGAGGACTTCTTCTTCCAGGAGTTCCTGCCTGCGGTGGAGAAGAAATACCGCGTCGTGGGCGACAAGGAGCATCGTGCTGTGATGGGCCTCTCGATGGGCGGCGGCGGCAGCACGGTCTACTGCCAGCGGCATCCCGACATGTTCTCGTCGTGCTATGCCATGAGCGCTTGGCTCGACAACGAGAGCAACAACGTCAATCCTGGTCAGGAGAAGGACAAGCGCTACTACGTGACCGAGGCTGTGAAGGAGCACAGCGCCCTGCGTTTCGTAGAGCAGGCCGACGATGCCACAAAAGAGAAACTGCGCACCGTCAAGTGGTTCTTCGACTGTGGCGACGACGATTTCCTCTTCGACCAGAGCGTCAAGTTGCACCAGCTCATGCGCAGAGCTTGGATTCACGATGAGCTTCGCATCCGCAACGGCGTGCACAACTGGGAGTACTGGCACACGGCATTGCGCACAGCCCTTCCTTTCGCCTCCCGCAACTTCGCGAAATAAGGTCTCAGCACAGAGGTCATTTTTAATCCCCCTCAGCGGCGTTTCAATCCCCGCGTGCGGCGTTGGTCATCCCCGCGTGCGGCGATGGCAATCCCCGCACGCGGCGTTTTAAATCCCCCTTAAGGGGGGGAGAAAGTTCCCTCGTCTTGCAGAGGAATTGTCGTCATAACGAGAAAAATACAGCGAGATTGTCCTGTCTGATGGCCGTTTGGCGGTTATCTGATAATGAACCTGTGCGACACTTCTTCCGAGTCGCCTCCGTAGAAGTCGATGCTGACGTGCTTCTTGCTGACGTTCAGCTTGTAGGAGCCTTGCGAGCGGGAGTTGAGGTGCTGGCGTAAACCGGGGCGGTACTCGTCGAAGAGGGCCGACTCGTCCTGGAGGTTGGCGCCGTTGGGCTTCTCCATCATCTTCTTGCGCAGCATGCCGTAGTTCGCGGCTCCCTCAGAACGAACGACGTATTGCTTCTGCTCCTCGGCAGTCCAGACGCTGCTCATCGTCATCTGCGTGATGCGTCCGCCGTCTCCCCACCAGTCCTTGAAGTCGGTGTAGTGTGTGTGGCCGCACAGCACGATGGCGTTGCGCTTGGCAAAGGCCTGGCGGAAATGCAGTCGCGCTTGGGTGTTGGCTTCCGAGGCTCCTCCGTGGTAGAACCACCGGCAGCTGCTGATGTCGGGGGGAAGCACGGGGCCGTGGGTCATGACGAAGGTGTGGCGCGCTCCCTTCGTCTCGTCCAGGAGACGGTCTGTCTCTGTGTCGTCGGGGTTGTTAAAGTCAATGACGATGAAGGCGTCGTCGCCCACGTTGAAGGCAAAGGTCGTCTTGCTGATGCTTTTGCCCAGTTCCTCGGACATGCGTGCAGGCATGAATGAGTGATAGGCCTCGAGGGCATTTGTGCCGCGGATGTCGTGGTTGCCCACTACGGTGACGAAGGGCAGGCCTCCCAGCTCCTGCTTGAAGCGGTTCATAACGTCGGAGAGCATCTTCTTGTGCACCTCGCCGTCGCCGCAATCGCCCTGTATGAGGTCGCCCATCTGCAGCACCATGCGGGTGTCCTTGTCAATCAGCCCGGCTGCCCTCCTGAGGAGGCGGGGGCAACGGTCCTTCCACATCTCCCCGTTGCGGGCAAACTCGCCGCGCTGTATCTTGTTGAGCCTCTCGTTCGGCTCATTGTAGTGTGCGTGATATATTGATGGCGGGTCGGCATCGAAGTGCGTGTCGCCCAGGATGATCATGGAGTACGACTTGCCTCCGCTCCCTTTGGCAAAGAGTGGCAGCGGGAAGCTGCTGGCTCCGAGGCCAATGATGCCCGTGGCGGACAATGTCAGGAAGTCTCTTCTGTTCATACAATGAAAGGGTGAAAGGGTGAAATAAGATGGTGCTTACAGCTTTCTCAGCCGGAAGGTGTGCTGCTTCGGCTGGTTGAGTTCGTAGATGCGGTCGACGAGCAGGTCCATCTCTTTCTTGTAGGCTTCCCTCACTTCGGGCCGAACCATCTGGTCGTAGGTGCCTCGCTTGCTTGCCAGCCAGTCGTTGCCCTTGCAGAGCTCGCGGAACTTACGGGCAGCCTGCTCGCTGTTGTCGTTGAGGAAACCGGCCGGCATCATGAAGTCGTAGTTGACCCATGCCCATTCGCGAAACCTGCGCTCCACTTCCCAACGCGTCTCGTTCAACGCCATCACCGTCAATGCCTGCTGGTACTGAGGCGTGTGGCGATAGCGGGAGAGGTTGATGCCTGTGGAAAGCGTGGCGGAGGAGAGCGTGTCGATGACGATGCCGTCGATGCTCAGCTCCAGGTTGCCGCTGAGTCCTGTGACGGTCAGGTGCTCGTCGCTCAGGTCGTCGATGAACGTGGGGATGACCTTCGTGACCTTAGCCGCTCCGTTGTTGAAGCCCCAGCCGTGAGGAACGGTGTCGAGGGGGAAGGGTAGGGAGGCGGCAAGGCAGTCGAACTGCAGGCCGTCGGCCGTCTTCTTCACCTTCGATATGCGGCAGTTCTCGGCCCTTGTCACCTTTCCGCTTGCCGCATCCAGCTGCATGTCGGCCACCTTCTTGCCCTTCATGCCCTGTGCTTGCAGGAAGAGGTAAGCTATGGCCATGTGTCCGTCGTTGTCCGGATGGACTCGGTCGGAGCCGATGAGCGTGTAGGCTGGGTCGCTCTCCTGCTGCTTCATGTTCAGCGCCACCATCGGTTTGTTCAAGTCCAGAAACTCCCATCCGTTTCTCTTGGCTGCCTCCTCCTGCAGGGCAATGACGCGCTGCATGTTGTCATTCTTATGGGCAAAGATGTCGTCGTTGAACGTCGAGGTCTGGTCGTAGGGCGACGTGCCAATCATCACCGTACGTATGCCTTTCAGGCTCTTCAACTTCTCCTCGCAAAGCGCGAATCGCTCCCTGGCCTCCTGCAGCTTCTGGCGGGCGAAGGCAGCAGAGTCAGCGCTGTTGTACTCGTAGTAGCCGGTGTCGTTCATGCCGAAGGTGAAGGTCAGGACGGTGGGGTTCTTCGAGAGCACGTCGTCGTCGAAGCGGGCCAGTATCTCCTTCGCCGTGTCGCCGCCTACCCCGCAGTTCGCCATCCACAGGCGCATCCCGGGGAAGTGCGTCATGTAGTAGAGCCAGATGTACGAGTGGTAGTGCCCGCCGTCGGTGATGCTGTTGCCTACGAACGTCACGCGGTCGCCCTTCTGGAAAGGTGCAATGCTCTGTGCCAGTACACGTGGGAAAACTGCCAGGGGTAAGAGGAGGAGGGTGAAGAGCTTCTTCATATTGTTTTTACCATAAATCATCCCAGAGATTAACGTCGCCGATAACATCGTCGGTGTCCATGAACTCTTTGACGTCACCGGAAATGCCGTCCTGTGCTTCATCGTCAACTATGATGCTTGTAGCGATGAGCCTCTTGTCCGTCAGTATTATCTGCATGAAAGCAGGTTGCTTATATTGCTTTTTCATGGTGTTGGTAGGTGTTAGATTATTTAATGACCATCTTGCGGCCGTTCATGATGTAGATGCCCTTAGGCAATCGCGAATTGCCAATGTAGCGTCCGCTGAGGTCGTATATGCGCCCGTCGCCTTCAGGAGTTGTGTCGGGGATGAGGCTTATGCCGTCCGGGTCATCGTAGTAAATGTCGAGGCTCTTCACGCCCGCTCCACCTGTGTAGAGAGGCACTGCGTCCATGTCGATGTAGGCGTGGTTGGCTGCGATGTTGCAGTTCGCCCCGCAGAGCACAATCTTGTTGTTGGAGAGGAGGTAGTAGCCCGGAGCGACGTCCATGCCCTCGAAGGAACCGATGAGGCCGTTCTCGCTGTCAGGTGCATTGACTATGGTGCTGCCGTAATAGGTCAGCGAGAGTTGGCTCTCGGAAGGCAGGAAGAGGTAGGGCTTGCCGGCCTCCATGTCTTCTACCTGCTCCACCTTCAGCGACGTGGGCTTGTCCTCAGCATTGACCGTCTTGCCTGCAATGCGGTATATCTCGGCACCGCTGATGTTGGCGGCAGCCACGGCACCCGGCACACAGACTGTCCCCCAGCGTCCGGGAGTAACGGCGCGGGTGTATGGTGCACGAGACATCGTTACCACGAAATTAGCAAGGGAAAGCCACTTGCTGGCATCCGTGGTGGTGACTGTGATAGCTGTAGAGGTTGCAGACAAACCCGAAACGTTGAGCGGTGTGTAGGTGTTACCGAGGTTAGCCGGAGTGATGGACGTACCATCTTCTGCGGTAAGCGTGTATGTGGCAGCCTGATATACACCCGTCTGTACGGAATAGCCTGTGATGACATAGCCATCGGGCGCCGTCAGCGTTATGGTGGAGTTTGTGCCTGCAGCGGCGGGGTGATAAGCCAGATTATAGCGGCTGTTATAATTAGAGAATTTGTCATGTGTGCCGTCGCTCAGTGTCATGGTCAGGCCTGCAACTCCGCTGGCTGCATTGGAGGTCCAGGTGAGGCCGCTCCATGAGCCGTAAGTGCCTTCGCCAGATGTGCCATAGACAATCTTCACATTCTCTTCCAAGGCAGACTTGTCGAGTTCGGGAATGTACTGAACCAGCTGGTCGCGCGTAATCTCGATGAAGTTCAAGGGATAGTGGTTGTAGTCGGTGTAGCCTCCGGCGCTGTTGAGGCTCTGGTCCTCGAAGAAGAGGTAAAGGCTGCCGTTGGCTGGATTCTTATCCATCGTTACATATCGTGTGCCCTTAGTTTGCACGTTCAGGAACTCTGTCCAGTTCGCTCCTTGGTCGGTGCTGTAGTAGAGCTTGAAGTTAACATGGTTGCCCGTGGTGATGGAGTGGAAGATGACGTCGGTCTTGCCCGTCGCCGTCTCGCGCTGGTAATAGAGGATGTCCTGGTTGTTCTGGCTGGACTGATAGAGCTGGTTGTTTTCCCATTGCGTGCCGAAGTTGAAGCTGAGCGTCTTGCCGTCATCTTTGCAGGTGTAGGTGGCCGTGTTGAAGCGGCGTGGGCCTCCCTTGCGGATGGAGCCGAAGAGCGAGCCGTCGTTCATCTGGATAATCTTGGCTTCGTCGCCTCCTTGAACCATGGGGCTCTCACTGAAGTACCACGACTCGCCACCGTCTCTTGAATAGAAAATGTAGTCTTGTGAGTCGCCGGTGTGCTCGGTGGCGCTTGTCATAGTCTGTGCCGGGATGAGGTACATTAGGATATCATCGTCGGGGATGTAGAGGCCACGCCCAGAGGTGACGAAGTAGTCGTAGAGGCCCTTTTCTGCTTCACCTACGGTGGTGACGTTTTTGATAGCACCGCTCCAGTAGAGGTCAACTGGCGGATTGCCCTCGCCGCTGCTCCAGGTCACGCCGTTGTCGGTGCTGACAGACATGCACATACCTTTCTGGCCGTAGAAGTAGCCTTCGTTGCCAGCGGCAAAGAGACAATAGAGCTTGCCGTCCTTACCCTTCACGAGGCTGGGGTCACCATAGCCGCAACGCTTATCTTCGCCGCCGCTTGCGGTGGAGCCTTCGCCCTTGGCGATGGTCACGGGTTCGCTCCATGTGCGTCCGCCATCGGTACTGCGGCGCACCACGATGTCGATGACGTGTCCGCCGTTGCCGATGTCGGTGTGACTTTGATAGCGCTTGTCGGCGGCCACAACGATGCTACCGTCTTCGGCTACAATCATGGCCGGAATACGATAGACTCGGCTGCCGTTGTCGCGAGGCAGGAAGGGATAGCTGTGGACGTTGAATACTATCGCACCTCGGTCGGCAGGGTCGCCAACAGAGGTCAGGTCGAGGTTCTGTGCCGTCTGGCCTTCCACTTGATAGGAGATGCCTGTGACGGCTGCATCAAGAACTGCGCCGAGAGTTGCTGTGCTGCTCACAGTAGCACCAATCCAATAGTAATGTGTGCCAGGAGAGAGGTCGCCGATGTCGAAAGTGGCAGTAGAGCCGGAGATAGTTGCTGTAGCGACCACAGTCTTTGTCGGCGCACCGTCGCCTGTAGAGTAGATTTCGGGTGAACTGGTCGAAGCCTCGTAAAGCTTCAAGGCTGAGATGTTACTTTCCGAACCGTCCTTGAGGCTGACGGTAAGCGTCGTGCTCGTGGCAGCCTTGAATGGCTTAGCTGTGACGCGAAGCAGCATCACCTCGCCACCGCGACCTGCCGTCTGCCAGCCTTGCTCCACGGTTACACCGTCAGCAACAATTGCAAGGTTGGGATCGTAAGCAAAGGTAACGGTATGTGCTGAAGCGTCTATGGTGATGCCATTGGCTCCATCCAATGCGAAGTCGCCTTCTGCTGGTGTAACATCATCCGGCAAGAAGAAGTAGCCGTTCTTATAGACAGCCGTCAGTCCACTGACATCGCTGCGAGAGCAGGTAATCTGAGCAGACTCAGGAGCATTGTCGCAGAGGACCTGCCATGCCGTGAGACCTGCTGCGTCGAGGTCGATGGGATATACATTGTAGTATTTGGCTGCCTGAGATGTCTCACCGATGAAATAGTTCTGACCGCTATTGTAAGGAACAGCATAGTAGTTACCTCCCTTGAAATATATCCCGTTATTGTCAGAGCCAATCGTAATGTTGTTAGCCGTTGAAGAACTCGTTGGGAACTTGTTGCTATTAATCACGAGGTACTTACCATTCGGCATCTGCCACTTGGTGTCACTGCTCACATCAATGTATGTAAGGAAAGTGGCATCCTTGATGGAGGGTTGGATATCCACGGCTCCCGTGAAGGTAAGCGGATAATATGTGCCGTTGTAGTTGTATTCACTGTCTGCTGCTTTTACATAGCGGTTCACATAGCTGGCATTTCCGGCAGTCTTGATTTGTAAAGCATACCATCCACTCGTTGTGGGTACAGCAGTGAGCGCTGTCTGGTTCTTCACAAGCTTGGCAACGGCAGCATTGGCTGCTGTGCTGGCATCGCCATCAACTTTTGTAATGGTGAAGTTGCCGCCCACGTCATTGTAGTTGATGATGGGGCCTGTGTAGTTGTTGCTGACGGCCATATAGGCAGCGTTGGTGCCGCTGACAGGATTCGCTGCCATCTTAATCTTCTTCGTGCCGTCACCTTGGGTTTCAAAGACAACAGCCACGGCATTGTCGCTGAATATCCAAGGAAGGTTAGCGCTTTGAGCAGTGCCTGTCGGTATGGCGAACTTGTCTGCCCCTACATTATATAAATAGTATTGTCCCGTTGTTCCAGAGGGAACGATGACCCATTGGCTGTTTGCATTGGCAGCATTGAATGTGCCGCTCTTTCCGCTCGACCAGACATATTTTGGATTTTCGGGATTGTAGATGAGCGCACCACGATTCGTGTTCGTGTTGTTGATGGTATAGATTTCGTTGACAGTTGGTGTCCAAGAGTTAATGAACTCAACGGGATAGAAAGCCCAGTCGTTGTTGCCGCCAGTGGAGGTGGGAATAGTTGTGCCCCAGCCTACGACGTGATAGCCGTTCTGCTGGCAGTCGAGGACGATGCCGCCTGTCTCGGAGGTCAGGTAGAAGTGACCATCTGTGGCGTTAATCTTGCCGATGGTATATTTCTCTGTACCGATGGCCGTAGCGGGCACAGCAGTGTTTTGTGGGATAGCGCCCCAGAAGTTGCTGAGGCCGTTCTGCAGGTAGTACTTGTCACTGCCTGCATTCAGGAAGCGAACAAGGAATTTGGCATTGTCCGTAGCCGAACCCGCAGGAGCTGCTCCCTGATTCTTCATGGAGCCATTGTTTTCATAGGCATAGCCATTGCGTCCTCGGTTCTTTATTACATACCATTGCCCTTCGCTGATGCTGGCGACTTCCGAAGCGGAAACGGAGATGTCTTTATCGACAAAGGCAGAATATGAAGAAGAGGTGGCAAGCGTGGAAGCTGTCACTTCGTAAATGCTCACAGGAGAATCTGACGTGTGAGCAACAAGTTTACTGCTGCTACGATTGGTATGGTAAGCCGTTCCGCCAACACTACAAGTAAAGGTGAAGCGATTGGCCGTACCACTTGCTGCAATTGTCCATGTTCCTGCATTCGCTATTGTGGTAGGTGCAATATATTCGCCATTAGAAGATGGCGTTGGCCAGTACTTACCAGTATAGGCGTTCTCTATCTTGTATGTGCCATTGCCATCGCTAATCAAATAATAGACGGCAGCTAGAGTGGCCGAATTATTGTTGGCCATGCTATAAACGCCTCCATCTGTGTCGAGGGCATAAGGTGTTCCTGTCAGTCCATCCCATCTCAAAAGGTATGCCTTTCCGCTAACAATGTTGCCGGCGTCCGTCACTTGGCTTCCTACAGTGACTGCAGTTTGAGCGTTTAGCTGCGTGGCTGCTCCTAAAACGAGCAAAAACAAAGAGGTTAATAAAGTCTTTAGTTTCATAGTTATTAGATTGTTTGTTAGTCGAAGGTTAAAGATTCCGCTGCAAATATATGGAAAAAGATTGACTCTCGCAAATTTCTTGGTATAAGCGGGGCAAGTTTAGGACATTATCAACAGGAATTTCGTAACTTTGCATGCTGTAAAGAGAAAAAAGCAACGATGAAACAGGAAATCAACCCTAAAGAGACGAGTCGCGCCTATGCCTTCGAGATGTGGATGAAGGCGCCGATGCCGATGGTGACATTCTTCAAGACGCTTGATGTAAGCCATCTTGTGAGGATGAGCAAAAGGCGGAACTTGAAGTTCAACATGCTGATGTGCTGGTGCATAGGCAAGGCAGCAAGCACGGTCAAGGAGTTCTATCTGCTGCCCGAAGGCGGGAAGTTGATGCAGTTCGACAGCCTCGCTGTTAATACCATCGTCCTTAACAAGGAGAATGAAGTCAGCTCGTGCGACATTCCTTTCTGCGAGGACTTGTCTCTCTTCAATGAGCAATACCTGAGGCTCACGAAGGAAGTGGCAGAAACATGCAGGAATCACGACCTTCCCGACTCGATGGTGATAGGCACTTCGGCTTTGGCGCAGTACGACATCGACGGCGCAGTCGGCATGTATAGCGGCATCTTCAACAATCCCTTCCTCATTTGGGCGCGATACAGACGCAGTTTCTTCAGGACGACTCTCAAAGTCTCCTTCCAGTTCCACCACACCCAGATGGATGGGGCACAAGCGGCTCGTTTCCTTGATGAACTGCAAAGGACAATCCGTTCGCTGTGAACTTTTTTTCATCCAGGACGTCACCTTTTGCCTTCCTGATGCGTTATGTTAGTGAATCGGTTCAAGTGAACAAAAGAGTTTAACCATAAAAACAAGTAAAGAAATGGAAGGAATAGAAGGATTTAATGCTGTTTTGGGCGGTATAATGGGCTGGACTATGGTTCTGTCAGTACTGTATTTGGCAATTCCCGTCTTAATAGTATGGATGATTGTCCGCTACTTCAAGAACAAGACCAACAAACGTGCCCAAATCGTACAGGCCATTATTGAGAAGAACCCGGATGCAGGCAATGTGGAGGAACTGATGAGGCAGATTGCCCCCAGACAAAAGTCGCTGAAGGAGAAGCTGCTTGAGAAGTTGCTTTGGGGAAGCGTGTTCGTCGTCCTGGGCATCTGTTTCCTGAGCTATGCCCTGTTCATCGACTACAAGGGCGGAATGGAGGCAAAAACGCTTCACGGCACTTACTTAGTGGCATTCGTCCTGCTTGGTGTGGGCATTGTCCTCTTCTTGAATTACTTTATCAGCAAGAAGATGCTGGCCAAGGAGATTGAGGCGGAGGAGAACAGTATAGTCCATAGTGCATAGTCCATAGTGCATAGTTATCTTGAATCGTGAACCGAGAGACTTTCATAGCCTGCGTGGAGCGCGAGCAGGAGGCACTCAGGGGCTTCTTGCTCGCTCTCTGCTGTGGCAACAGGGACGAGGCGGACGACCTGGCGCAAGATGCTTTGGTGAAGGCCTACCTTGCCTGTTCTGGTTTTCGCGATGGAGGAAAGTTCCGTTCGTGGCTCTTCAAGATTGCCCACAACACGTTCCTCAGTCACCGGAGAAGCCAGCAGCCTCCTACTATAAGCATTGATGCAGTTCCCATTGAGGCACTTCCCCAAAGGGGGAGCGGGGAGGGGGCTTCTTCAGACCTTTACCTCGCCCTTGCGACTTTGCCTCCCAAGGAGCGCTCCGCCATCACGCTGTTCTACCTCAACGGCTACAGCATCAAGGAGATAGCCGCCATTACCGAGGCCTCGCAGGATGCCGTGAAGCAGCAACTTTCCCGGGGCAGGGACAAGCTGAGAGCAATATTGAAGATTGAAAATTGAAGATTGAGAGTCATGGAGAAAGATAAAGCAATAGAGGACCTCTTCCTCGCTCAGAAGCCGACGTTCGACGACAGCGCCGAGTTCATGGCAAAGCTGACGAAGCGGCTCGAGGCAGTTGAGTTCATCAAACAATATCAGGAGCGAACCATCCGTCGATACAGGATAGTAATAGCCGTTGCCTTTGTGGTGGGCATCATCAGCGGAACTGTCAGTACGATTTGGCTGCTCTCGTCGCCCATCGAACTGCCTCCCGTCAACTTCCAGACGCAGACGACCTTCCTGCTTGGGTTCATTCAAAACTCCCGTCTCCTTGCAGCTGCCTTCTTCCCCATGCTGATGACGTTTGCCGCTTGTATCATTACAAGTAACGTCTTGGAGATAGTCGAGATGCGACGGAAAATGAAGGAAGAATACATTTAGGCAGAAGACTCGGAAAAATCCACGTGAGGATTTGCCAAAATCCACAGGAGGATTTGATGAAATCCACAGGAGGATTTCGACAACTCCACGTGTGAACTTTATAAGCACTACTCGTAGCGTTGTTTTGTTATTGACCTCGATTTGAATTCGTGGTCTTTGCTAATAGACTAAAAAAACTCTGCGCCATAGCCCGAGGCTACGGCGCAGAGTGTGTAAGTAGGAGAATCTTGCCTAATTGCTTACTTGACAAGAATCTTCTTTCCGCTCATGATGTTGATACCCTTCGCTGGTTTGCTCAGGCGCTGGCCTGCCAGATTGAAGATGCCGTTCTGGACAGCCTCAGTTGCACGAACATCAGCAATGCCATCGGGATCGATGTTGGTGTAAGTGTCATTGTCAAGCCATACTTGCAGATGGTCCTTGAAGAGCACGGGATAGCTGTCCGTGGCAAGAGTCTGGTACCAAGCGATGTCGCTCTGGTCGCCGTTCAACTTGAAGCAGATTTCACCGCTTGCCAGCTGTTCGTCCGTTACCAATGTGGTGGCATTCGTCGTTTTCGCTACAGCACCAAAGGCAGCTTCACCCTTATAATAGTTGTTGCTGTAGGAGACGCCATTGTTCTGGAGTGCGCCGGCAATCTGGCCTGCGCAGGTGTTCGTTACCTCGCCGATGGACAGACAGTTGTCGATGCTGTACTTGACATTTGTACCTATCCAGCCTACAATACCGCCCATGACGCAGCCGTTGACTGGCGACTCTTCTGCTAAGGTGTTCACTAATTTGCCATCGAACAGGCAGTTGGTGATGTTGACGTTTGTGGAGGCATTGTTATAGGAATGGCCGAGGATGCCGCCATACATGCCGTCGTCGCTTCCGCCATTATCCGTCACGGTAAATGTGCCGGAGTATGAGCAGCGGTCAATGTACACCGTACTGTTGATAAAGGCGTGACCCAGGATGCCGCCGAAGGTCTTCGTATTGACTTCGCTTGTGATGTTCAAAGAACTGTGTACGTTACGGATTATGACGTCCCTGTCGCGGGCAAAGCCGATGGTTCCGCACTGATTGTAGTTATCGTTGTAGATGCTACCGCTGATGCTGAAGTTCTCGATGACAGCACCGTTGGAGAGGACACCGAAAAGACCGGAGTAGTGCTGGCTTGCGGTGATGTTGAAATTCTTAATGGTGTGGCCTTGTCCGTCGAAGTGACCTCTGTAGGCAGCATCTTTCACTCCGATGCCGTTCTGCCCCCAGTTGCCGATAGGCGTCCATGTGATTTCAGTCTCGCCTTCTGGTACCAACTCGCTGAAGTCGATGTCGGCTGTGAGCACGGCGTCGGCCTTGTCGTTACCCTCGTTCACTATTTTCTGGAAGAGTATCAAGTCCTTACAATTTGCCAGCTGGTAGACGCCGTCAACGGGAGTCAACTTCAAATCGCAATTGTTCAAGGCGTCGATGATTTCCTGAGCCTGTTCAACTGTTACATCGCCCATCCGGTAGTGATCCAGAGCGGCATTGATTTCGTCATCCCAGTATTTGTATTCGTCTGACTCTGCTGAGATGAGGCCATCGTCAACCAAGACGTTGATGAAGTCGTAGAGCTTGTTGGCTGTAGTAGCCATCTCGATGTAGGTCATGCGGCAGGCAAATACATCGTTGAAGAGGCCGGAGAAGGTATTGATGGCAGCCATCTTGCTCTCGCCGCTTGCGGCAGTTTCAGCAGCAGCAACAGCTTCTGCAAGCTGGCTCTTCAGGGCTTCAGACATGTTGGGCATCTCAGCACAGTCCGTATCGTCCCAGGTGAAGTCCAAGATAACCTGAGCGCGGTCGCAGTATGCTTTGAGCACATCCGTGAGATATGAGTTGGCTTCGTCTGGCGTGCCGAGATAAATGACTTCCATGCCGTTGAATGGTAACCAGTCTAATGCCAAGCCGGTGCCGAGGGCGCGAACGCCTACGGTCAGCGAGCCGTCAGTAACTTCCGCTGCACAATAGTTCTTGTAGCGGCCGCTGCTGAATGCATATGAGCAGCCATTTCTGGAAACGGGCACATAGCCTGTGCCGAACTGTCCGTCGTATAGTTGGTACTGGCTGGACAGATAGTTGACTCCTTCCTCCGCTTCGTCCTCGGGAAGGAGGTCTTCGCCTGGAGCCATGACATAGTTCACGGTGTTGTTTATGAAGACCTGTCCTGCGTAGAAACTCAATTCGGGATTGTCGTTTGTGCTGAACAAGGCGTTTGTCTTAGTCATGTAGATGCCGTTCGGCAGGCCTGTGGCGGTCTGTGATACACTGAACGCTCCCTTGCCGTATCCGTGTACGAGGGGCATCACTTGAGTAACACCACCTGTTGCAAGCTTGACATCCTTGTCGTTCTCTGTCGTCCAGCCTTCAAAGCCATCGGCGAAGGACAGGTTGGTGAAGAAGCGTGAGACGTCGTCGCCCGATGCGATACCGTCGGAAGCAATGGCTACGTCGAGCATGTTGTTCACGAATGCAATCTCAGCGTCGATGCCGTCGTTGTCGAGGTTGCCGTGCGCCATGATGTAGGGATAGCCTCCGTTGGGATAAACCTCGCCTCCAGGCTCAATGTCGCTGTCCTCAAGGTAATCAAGCAGGATGTCTGTCTTCTCGCCTGCAAGATAGTTCTCCTCGATGTAAGCGGCAGCGGCTTCGCAAGCCTCCTTGTACTCTGCGTACTTGGCAGCGGATGCCTTGAGGGCGTTCCTCTGCTCGGCAGCGGCCTCGTAAGCCTCGTAGAGTTCTTCGAACGACGAGAGGCCTTCCCAAGTCTGGAGCGTTGCCTTGTATGCATCAACATATACATTGTAGGCAACCAGCTCTTCGTCTTCGATATAGGCTGTCTCTGCTGCAATGACAGCACTGAGGACGCCGGCGAAATTGTCAAAGTCGATCATGTCATAGCCATCAACAGTCCGGTAGACAACGCCTTCGCCGTAGGGCAGAGGACAATCCTGTTTACCGAGAACCTGATGCCATGCCGGATTGACGAATGTCTCTCCGTTCAACAACCAGCAGGCCTCGCCGCTTTTAAGTTGGCTTTCATCAACCAAGACCGGTGTGTCGCCGTTTGCTGTGCCGACACCGTCTGTGCCGTTGGCAAACTCGCCGAGATAGCAGCAGTTGGTAATGGTAGTGTTGTTGCCATTGAGGGCTCCGAAGAGTTGGCCGAACTTCTTATCTGCAGCGCTGACTGTGCCGATGGACAGGCAGCCTTGGATGTTCATTGTTGCGGAGTTGCAGTAACCGACGATACCGCCAAAGGTGCAGCCGCCGGGCTCCTCGTTGAGGTTGACGACCTTGCCGTCGAACAGACAGTTGCTGATGACAACGATGTTGTTGACGTTGCTGTTGGCATAGCCCAGCATGCCGCCATAGTTGCCGCTGTCGCCAGCATCGTTGCCGTCGAGCGTGCCGGAGTAGATGCAGTTCTCGATGGTGGTCTTATAGTTTGCATTGTCGACCATTGCTGCACCAAGGATGCCTCCCTGTCTGCCGCCAGCGCTTGTGTTGTTGATGTTCACAAAGCTGTGGACGTTGCGGATTGTTGGGTTGATGTCGCGGGAGTATGCTGCCACGCCGCCTGCATATGTAGTTCTGATGTTATACGTTCCGTAGATGTCGAAGTTCTCGATGATGCAGTTTGACGAGATGACGCCGAACAGTCCGAACCAGTTCTTCTTGGAGGTTGTGTTGAGGTTCTTGATGGTGTGTCCCTGTCCATCGAAGTGTCCTTGGTAGCCAGCGTTGCTTGTGCCTCTGAACTGCCCCCAGTCACCGATGGGCGTCCAGTCAATCTCTGTTCCATCTGGGTTTGCATCTTCTGGCATGAGGTCTGCGAAGTCGATGTCGGCGGTGAGGATGGCGTTGGCGGTAAGTTCGCCCAAGTTCACCTTTAGCTCGAACCATGAGAGGTCCTTTGCTGAGCCAATCTCATAGAAGCCGTAGGTGTTGGGCGTCAGGTAGTCGTCCTGGAAGGCGCCGCATGTGGTGCAGAAGAAGTCGACGAAGTTGTGTTCATGGGCAGGCATGGCGTTACCCAGTTCTGCCACCTCTTCGTCGGTAAGCGGTGTTTCCCAGTAGGCGACTTGCGACACATATGCGTCGTTCACTTCGCCGTCTTCGTCACAGAACAGATAGAAGCCGAAGGGCTGCATGATGTGGCGTGCGTTTTCTCCGCCTTCCCTGATCTTCTTGCCGTCCAAGTAGAGTCTGCCTTGCCCGCTTTCGTAGTCTGTGTTGTAAGTGAACACGATGCGGTACCATTTCCCGTCCTCGATGTTGCCGGCATAGGCTCCCAGTGAGGCGATTCCTACCTTATAATTATTTATAAAGAGGTCTCCGTCGTTTTGGTTATTTTCGTCCATCTGGAGCAAGCCGACCCAGGTTTGAGCGCTGGGCACCATAATGTCCATGAGGATGGTGTAGGTCGTAGATTCCTCTGCATCTTCAGCACGCGGCACCTTCAGTGCGCTGGTTCTGGGCACATAGATAGCCGTGATGCCTTTTTCCTCATCGTCTGCCCTGACGATACCAGCAGTGGCGATGTCTGTAGGCGTGACGAACTTTGTGTTTTGATTGCTTTCCGGTATCAGACAGGGTGTCATGGTTAAATTGCCAACCGAGGGAGCCATCAGGTCCTCGGCGTTGTCGAATGTCCACTTGGCAGTAGGTTCAGGTGTCTGAGCCTTTACTGTCAAACTTCCTCTTACCAAACCAAATAAAGCAAGCAGGAGTGTGAAGAGTAGTCCTTTTTTCATAATAGTGTTGTTTTGTTGGTTAAAAGAATATGTAATTGAGGCGATTCAGGCTTTTCCCCTATGTTAGCCGCCGCAAAGTTACCTTTTTTCTCTTTTTTTTCAAAGAAAAAAGAATAATTTTCTGCCAAATTTTTTTTGTGGGCAAACATTGTGTGTGTGGTTGACAATCTAAGCGTGTTAAAATGCTAAACATCATGTGTTAAGTTGGCAAAGTTAACGTGTTAAGTTGAGTAAGTTAACGTGCTTAGTTGGCAAACTAAACTGGGTGTGTTTATTTTTGAGGCGTTTCTTTTGCGGAAATGCCTCTTTTTTTGTACCTTTGTCCCCCGAATTAAGACTGACAAGATGAAACGTATCGCTATGCTCCTTACCTTATTTATATGTGCTTTGGTTTCGGCTTTGGCACAGTTCCAAACTCCCGTCACCATTACTGCAAGCCAGAAGAAAGTGGCCGACGATGCTCTCGAGATTGTCTTCCAAGGCAATGTGGATGCGGGGTGGCACGTTTATGGGACGGACATAGCTGATGGCGGACCGACTCGAGCAGAACTGACTCTCGAGAAGCAGAAAGGCCTGAAACCCGACGGCAAACTGAAGGCTACAGGCAAGCTCCACAAGGCGATGGACGAAATGTTCGGCATGGAGGTCAGCTATATGGAAGGGACGGCCAGCTTCGTTCAACGCTTCACCATTACGGAACCCAAGTATGAAGTGGCTGGCTATCTGACTTACGGAGCCTGCAACGACGAGAATTGCATACCTCCAACCAACGTTGAGTTCAGTTTCAAAGGCGAAGGAAAGCCCCAAACAACTGAGCCAGAAAAGATCGTCGAAGAGCCTAAAGAGGAGGAGAAAGCTGCCGTAGTTGAGGATACAATCACAGCAGAAGAACCCGTTCAGGAAGAGGTTCGAGACTCCGTAGGCAACGATCTTTGGGCTTCTGTCGTGGATGAACTCAAGGCTTTTGAGGTCGGAACACAAACCACAAACAGAAGTCTTTGGGGCATCTTCCTGTTGGGCGTGCTCGGCGGACTCATCGCGTTGCTCACCCCCTGCGTTTGGCCCATCATTCCCATGACGGTAAGCTTCTTCCTGAAACGTGCCGAGGACAAGAAGAAGGGCATTCGCGATGCTATCACCTACGGCATCAGCATCGTCGTCATCTACGTCCTGCTGGGCCTTCTCGTGACACTCATCTTCGGAGCCAGCGCGTTGAATGCACTCAGTACAAACGCCATCTTCAACATCTTCTTCTGTCTGATGCTCCTCGTCTTCGGCGCAAGTTTCCTCGGAGGCTTCGAGATAACGCTTCCCTCGAGCTGGACAAATGCAGTGGATAAGAAGTCGAGCAGCACGACAGGCTTGCTTAGCATCTTCCTCATGGCGTTTACTTTGAGCTTGGTTAGCTTCTCATGCACAGGCCCGATTATCGGCTTCCTGCTCGTCGAGGTTAGTACGACTGGCTCGCTTCTCGCACCGACCATAGGAATGCTTGGTTTCGCATTGGCTCTCGCCTTGCCTTTCACCCTCTTTGCTCTCTTCCCGGCTTGGCTCAAGAGCATGCCGAAGAGCGGTAACTGGATGAATTGCATCAAGGTTTGTCTCGGCCTGCTCGAGATTGCTTTTGCCTTGAAGTTCTTCAGCGTGGCCGATCTCGCTTACGGCTGGCACCTGATGGATAGGGAGGTCTTCCTGTGCCTGTGGATCGTCATCTTTGCCTCGATGGGTGCTTATCTCATTGGTTGGATTCGCTTCCCACACGACGAAGATGAGTATGACGAGATGGGCGAGGTAGTCCAAAGGCCGCGAACCAGCGTGACTCGCTTCTTCATGTCACTTGCCGCCTTTGCCTTCGCCATCTATATGGTGCCGGGTCTTTGGGGCGCTCCCTGTAAGGCAGTCAGCGCTTTCGCACCTCCAATGAGCACTCAGGACTTCCGTCTCGGAGACGCTTCGGTCGAGGCGCGCTTCAACGACTACGACGAGGGAATGGCATACGCCAAGGCTCACGGAATGCCGGTCATGATTGACTTTACCGGTTACGGTTGCGTCAACTGCCGAAAGATGGAGGCAGCCGTGTGGACAGACCCGCAGGTGGCTGGTCTCATGACGGAGAAATATGTCCTCATCACCCTGTATGTCGATGAGAAGACACCTTTGCCGGAGAAAATTGTCGTTAAGGAAAACGGAGCAGATGTCACTTTGCGAACCGTCGGCGACCGTTGGAGCCACCTCCAAAGAAGCAAGTTCGGTGCTAATGCACAGCCGTTCTATGTCCTCCTCGATAACGAGGGTCATCCCCTCACGGGCTCTTATTCCTACAACGAAGATGTGGCAGCCTATCGAAACTTCCTCGAAAAAGGCTTGCAAGAGTATCGTCAAAGGGAGTAATTTCTCTTGTTTGTTATGTGCGCTTGTTGGGCTTAAATTGTCCTAATTACAGCCCGCTTTCTGTTAAATAATCTTAAAAGCACACTTTTTTGACCTGTTTGGGCACTTTTTTAGTGCGGTTGCGATTGCCGTTTAAATAAAAAGTCGTACCTTTGCACCCCGAATGGCCTCAATGGGCTCGTTCCTATACATTATAGATTATAATACATAATATATAAATAATAAAACAACAAAACAATGCCTACAATTCAACAATTGGTCAGAAAAGGCCGTACGGTGTTGGCAGACAAGAGCAAGAGCCCTGCTTTGGACAATTGTCCTCAGCGTCGAGGCGTCTGTGTTCGCGTTTACACGACAACACCTAAGAAGCCTAATTCCGCGATGCGTAAGGTCGCTCGCGTGCGTTTAACAAACTCAAAAGAAGTGAACAGCTACATTCCCGGAGAAGGTCACAACCTGCAGGAACACAGCATCGTGCTGGTTCGTGGTGGTCGTGTGAAGGATCTTCCCGGTGTACGTTATCACATCGTTCGCGGTACGCTTGATACCGCTGGTGTAGCAAACAGAACCCAGCGTCGCTCAAAGTATGGAGCAAAGCGTCCCAAGCAAAAGTAATCATTAACCCGTTTTGGCTTGTAAGTAAGGTTGAGTAAATGCTTCGGAGGAAGCGTTGAAGAACACGAAAGACAACCCCGAACAAAAACAAACAAAACAATGCGTAAAGCTAAACCAAAGAAAAGAATCATCCTTCCCGATCCTGTATTCGGCGACGTGAAGGTGTCAAAGTTCGTCAACCATCTGATGTATGACGGCAAGAAGAGCATTTCCTATGAGATTTTCTACAATGCTCTCGAGATTGTAAAAACTAAGATGGCAAGCGAGGAGAAGGATGCCCTCACCATTTGGAAGGAAGCCCTCGACAAGATCACTCCTCAGGTAGAGGTTAAGAGCCGCCGCATCGGTGGTGCCACATTCCAGGTTCCTACTGAGATTCGTCCCGACCGCAAAGAGAGCATTTGCATGAAGAACATGATCCAGTTCGCTCGCAAGCGCGGCGGTAAGACAATGGCCGACAAGCTCGCTGCTGAAATCATGGACGCATACAACGAGCAGGGCGGCGCATTCAAGCGCAAAGAAGACATGCACCGTATGGCTGAAGCTAACCGTGCATTCGCTCACTTCCGTTTTTAATAACTAAATGACTATTTAACCTCTTCAAACGTTTAGTATCATTTAGTTTAGATTAAAAAGAATGGCAAAGCAAGATTTACATTTGACACGTAACTTCGGTATCATGGCCCATATTGATGCCGGCAAGACAACTACCTCCGAACGTATCCTCTTCTACACCGGTAAGACACACAAGATCGGTGAGGTGCACGAGGGTGGCGCCACTATGGACTGGATGGAGCAAGAGCAGGAGCGTGGCATCACAATTACTTCTGCTGCTACCACAGCATACTGGAACTATGGTGGCAACAAGTACAAGTTTAACCTGATTGACACTCCTGGACACGTGGATTTTACCGCAGAGGTAGAACGTTCCTTGCGTGTACTCGACGGAGCTGTTGCTACCTACTGTGCTGTAGGTGGAGTTGAGCCCCAGTCCGAGACTGTTTGGCGTCAGGCTGACAAGTACAACGTGCCCCGTATGGGTTACGTCAACAAGATGGACCGCTCTGGTGCCGACTTCTTTGAAGTTGTCCGCCAAGTAAGGGACGTCTTAGGTGCAAATCCTGTTGTTGTGGCATTGCCTATCGGCGCAGAAGAGAACTTCAAAGGCATCGTTGACCTTCTCAGGATGAAAGCTATCCTGTGGCATGATGAAACGATGGGCGCCGAGTATGACGTCGAGGATATTCCTGCTGACATGAAGGATGAGTGCGACGAATGGCGCGCTAAGCTCGTTGAAGCTGCTGCTGAGCAGGACGAGGCTCTTATGGAGAAGTACTTCGAAGATCCCGACTCTGTAACAACAGAGGAGATCATCGCAGCAATTCGTAAAGGCACGCTTGCACTGAACCTCGTTCCCATGACTTGCGGTTCTTCGTTCAAGAACAAGGGCGTACAGACATTGCTTGACTATGTTTGCATGTTCCTCCCCTCACCCTTGGACACTCCCGCTATCGAAGGTGTTAATCCTGAGACAGGTGAGACAGAAACCCGTCAGCCAAATGAAGAAGAGAAGACGGCTGCTCTTGCGTTCAAGATTGCAACTGATCCTTATGTGGGTCGTCTTACCTTCTTCCGTGTTTATAGTGGCAAGGTCGAGGCAGGTTCCTACATTTACAATGTTCGTTCTGGCAAGAAAGAACGCGTGAGCCGTCTGTTCCAAATGCACTCCAACCACCAGAACCCCGTTGATTGCATCAGCGCGGGTGACATCGGTGCAGGTGTTGGCTTCAAGGACATTCATACAGGTGATACTCTCACCGACGAGAATGCACCCATCACCCTCGAGTCGATGGACTTCCCCGATCCCGTTATCGGTATTGCTGTTGAGCCCAAGACTCAGAAAGACCTTGACAAGCTCAGTAATGGACTTGCTAAGCTCGCAGAGGAAGACCCGACCTTTACTGTTCGCACAGATGAGCAGAGTGGTCAGACCGTCATCAGCGGTATGGGTGAACTTCACCTCGACATCATCATCGATCGTCTGAAGCGTGAGTTCAAGGTCGAGTGCAATCAGGGCAAGCCTCAGGTTAACTACAAGGAAGCAATCACAACAACTGTCAACCACCGTGAGGTTTACAAAAAGCAGTCGGGTGGTCGCGGTAAGTTCGCCGACATCATCGTCAACGTTGGTCCTGTTGATCCCGACTTTACTCAGGGAGGTCTGCAGTTCATCAACAGCGTGACTGGCGGTAACATTCCCAAGGAGTTCATTCCCAGCGTTCAGAAAGGTTTCGAGGCAGCCATGAAGAATGGTGTGCTCGGTGGCTTCCCCATGGATAGTCTGAAGGTGGAACTCGTGGATGGCAGCTTCCATCCCGTTGACTCTGACCAGCTCTCGTTTGAGCTTGCTGCTCAGATGGCATACAAGGCGTGCTGCGCAAAGGCTAAGCCCGTACTCATGGAACCCATTATGAAACTGGAAGTCGTTACTCCGGAAGAGAATATGGGTGACGTCATCGGCGACCTCAACAAGCGTCGCGGTCAGGTAGAGGGAATGGATTCCACTCGCACCGGCGCACGCCTCGTGAAGGCAATGGTCCCTTTGGCAGAGATGTTCGGCTATGTAACAGCTCTGCGCACCATCACCTCGGGTCGCGCTACCAGTTCAATGACCTACGACCACCACGCTCCCGTGAGCACAGGTATCGCAAAGACAGTACTTGAAGAAATAGGAGGCCGTGTAGATCTGGTATAACAAGAAAAGAAGGATAGGGTCACCTGCAAGCATATGACTCTTTGTGGATGATATCCTATCCCTTATACATTATTAATATATAATATAGAAAGAAATGAGTCCAAAAATCAGAATCAAACTGAAGTCTTATGACCACAACCTGGTCGACAAGTCCGCAGAGAAGATTGTTAAGACAGTGAAAGAAACAGGTGCTGTAGTAAGCGGTCCGATTCCTCTGCCCACACGCAAGAGAATCTTTACCGTCAACCGCTCTACATTCGTTAACAAGAAGAGTCGCGAGCAGTTCGAGTTGAACAGCTATAAGCGTCTCGTAGACATTCACAGCTCCAGCGAAAAGACCATCGACGCACTGATGAAGCTCGAGCTTCCCAGTGAATAACAACAGAAATGCCAGGATTATTAGGAAAGAAAATCGGAATGACTTCCGTTTTCAGTGCCGAGGGTAAGAATGTACCATGCACTGTTATCGAATTGGGTCCTTGTGTTGTTACTCAAATCAAGAGCGTAGAGAAGGACGGCTACAACGCCGTTCAGCTCGGCTTCGAAGATGCCAAGGAGAAGAATACCACTGCTCCTCTCATGGGCCACTTCAAGAAGGCAGGAGTAACTCCCAAGAGACACTTGGCCGAGTTCACAGGTTTCGAACAGGAACTGAATCTGGGTGACACAATCACCGTAGAGATGTTCGCAGACAGCGCGTTCGTTGATGTTATCGCAACCTCCAAGGGTCGCGGCTTCCAAGGCGTAGTGAAACGCCATGGTTTCGGCGGCGTAGGCCAGACAACTCACGGTCAGGACGACCGTCTTCGCAAGCCGGGTTCCATCGGTGCCTGCTCATATCCCGCGAAAGTCTTCAAGGGAATGCGCATGGGCGGACAGATGGGTGGTGACCGCGTTACCACACACAACCTGCAAGTGTTAAAGGTGATTCCCGAACACAATCTCCTCCTTATTAAGGGAAGCGTGCCAGGGTACAAAGGTTCAATCGTAAGCGTTATGAAGTAATGGAAGCAAATGTATTGAATATCAAAGGCCAGGAGACAGGACGCAAAGTCGTCCTCAACGATGCCATCTACGCTATTGAGCCCAACGACCACGCCATCTACCTCGACGTGAAGCTCATCATGGCAAACCAACGCCAGGGCACTGCCAAGTCAAAGGAGAGAAGCGAAGTGAGCGGTTCAACCCGCAAGCTCGGCCGTCAGAAAGGCGGTGGCGGCGCACGTCGCGGCGATATCAACTCTCCTGTACTCATAGGCGGTGGCCGCGTGTTCGGTCCCAAGCCTCGCGACTATAGTTTCAAACTCAACAAGAAAGTTCGTCAGCTCGCTCGTAAGTCTGCCCTCGCATACAAAGTTCAGGAAAATGCCCTGGTCGTTGTTGAGGACTTCACTCTCGACGCTCCCAAGACGAAATCAATGGTTGAAATCTTAAAAAATCTTAAAGTTTCAGACAAGAAGGCCCTTATCGTCACCCCAGGTGCGGATAAAGTCGTATATTTGTCAGCTCGAAACATCGAACGCGTTCAGGTTATGCCTGCAACTGCACTCAATACCTACAAGGTTTTGAATGCGGATGTTATGGTTGTGGCTGAAAGCGCTCTCGCTGTCATCGATGGAAACTTAACCAAATAAGTAGTCGAAAACAGTTATGGGATATATCATTAAACCTCTGGTCACTGAGAAGATGACCGCGATTACAGAGAAGCAGAACAAGTTCGGCTTCATCGTTCGTCCTGAAGCAAACAAGATCGAGATTAAGAAGGAAGTGGAGGCACAGTACAACGTTACCGTTACTGACGTCAATACTTGTGTCTATGGCGGCAAGAGCAAGAACCGCTACACCCGTTCCGGTCTCATCAAGGGACGCACTAACGCCTTCAAGAAGGCTATCGTAACCCTCAAGGAAGGCGATGTTATTGATTTTTATAGCAACATTTAATAGAAGATGGCAGTACGTAAATTTAAGCCCACAACACCGGGCCAAAGACACAAGATTATAGGTACCTTCGAAGAAATTACTGCATCGGTACCTGAGAAATCTCTCGTTTGCGGTAAGCGCTCCACTGGCGGTCGTAACAACACCGGCAAGATGACAGTGCGCTATATCGGTGGAGGTCACAAGCAGAAGTTCCGCTTCATTGACTTCCGACGTGAGAAGGATGGTGTTCCCGCCGTTGTTAAGACAATCGAGTACGATCCCAACCGCTCAGCGCGTATCGCACTCCTGTTCTACGCCGACGGAGAAAAGCGTTATATTATTGCTCCCAACGGACTGAAGGTGGGTGCCACTGTGATGAGTGGTGCCGAAGCAGCTCCCGAAGTTGGTAATGCTCTGCCCCTGCAGAACATCCCCGTCGGAACTGTAATCCACAACATCGAGCTTCGTCCCGGTCAGGGTGCTCTGCTCGTTCGTTCCGCTGGCAACTTTGCTCAGTTGACTTCTCGTGAAGGTCGTTACTGTGTTATCAAGCTTCCTTCTGGAGAGACGCGTCAGATTCTCTCAGCCTGCAAGGCAACGGTAGGTAGCGTAGGTAACTCCGATCACGCTCTGGAAAGTTCCGGCAAGGCAGGTCGCTCGCGCTGGATGGGACGTCGCCCCCACAACCGTGGTGTTGTCATGAATCCTCATGATCACCCAATGGGTGGTGGTGAAGGTCGCCAGTCAGGTGGTCATCCTCGTTCACGTAAGGGCTTGTATGCTAAGGGACTCAAGACTCGTGCTCCCAAGAAGCAGTCCAACAAGTATATTATCGAGAGATGTAATAAGTAAACAAAAAGTTAGCTAGAATAAAACTATGAGTCGTTCATTAAAGAAAGGTCCGTATATCGAAGTCAGCCTCGAGAAGAAAATCATCGCTATGAATGAAGGCGGTAAGAAGAACGTGGTCAAGACTTGGTCTCGCGCTTCTATGATTTCTCCTGATTTCGTAGGTCATACGGTTGCCGTTCACAACGGAAATAAGTTTATTCCTGTTTACGTTACAGAGAATATGGTTGGACATAAGTTGGGAGAGTTCGCTCCTACTCGCAAGTTCGGTGGCCATGCTGGTAACAAGAAGAAGTAAGCAGGCAATTAATCGTTAATTATAGAGTAATAATATAATGGGAAAAAGAAAGAAATTAGCTGCTGAAGCAAGAAAAGAAGCTCGCAAAGCGCAAAGTTTCGCAAAGCTGAGGAATGTGCCTTCTTCTCCCCGCAAGATGAGATACGTGGTTGATTTGGTTCGCGGTATGGAGGTAAACAGAGCACTTGGCACTCTGAAGTTCTGCGTTAAGGCAGCAAGCGAAGACGTCGAAAAGGTGCTTCGCTCAGCCATTGCCAATTGGGAACAGAAGAACGAGCGTAAAGCCGAAGAGGGCGAGCTCTATATCAGTAAGATCTTCGTGGACGAGGGCGCTACCCTCAAGCGTATGAGACCCGCTCCTCAGGGTCGTGGCTACAGAATCCGCAAGCGTTCTAACCACATTACGTTGTTCGTTGACACCAAGAATAAAGATTAAGGAAAAGTATGGGACAGAAAGTTAATCCAATAAGCAACCGCCTCGGTATCGTCCGTGGTTGGGATTCCAATTGGTACGGAGGTAAGGAGTTCGGTGAGTCTATCCTCGAGGATAGCAAGATCCGCAAGTACCTCGGCGCTCGCCTCGGTGATGCAAGCATTTCACGCATCGTCATCGAACGTACTCTCAAGATGGTGACTATCACTGTTTGCACTGCTCGTCCTGGTCTTATCATTGGTAAGGGCGGAGAAAAGGTCGATACCCTCAAGGAGGAGTTGAAGAAGCTCACTCAGAAGGATGTTCAGATCAACATCTTCGAGGTTAAGAGACCTGAACTCGACGCAGTTATCGTTGCCAACAACATCGCTCGCCAGGTGGAGGGCAAGATAGCTTATCGTCGTGCTATCAAGATGGCTATCCAGAACACTATGCGTGCTGGTGCAGAAGGCATTAAGGTGCTGATCTCCGGTCGTCTCAACGGTGCTGAAATCGCACGTTCTGAGATGTTCAAGGAGGGCCGTACTCCTCTGCACACGCTTCGTGCTGACATTGACTACTGCCAATCAGAGGCTCTGACTAAGGTTGGTCTGTTGGGCATCAAGGTGTGGATTTGCCGTGGTGAGGTTTATGGCAAGAAGGATCTTGCTCCCAACTTCACTCAGCAGAAGGACAATGGCCGTGGTTTCGGCGGTGGCGACAGAAAGAACTTCCGTCGTAAGAAGAACAACAATCGCTAAAAATTCAGATTATCATGTTACAACCAAAAAGAACCAAATATCGCAGACCGCAAAAAGGTCGTTGCAAGGGCAATGCCATGCGTGGCAACCAGTTGGCTTTCGGCTCCTTTGGTATCAAGTCTCTTGAGACGCATTGGATTACCGCTCGCCAGATTGAGGCCGCTCGTGTCGCAATGACACGTTACATGCAGCGTGAGGGACAGAGCTGGATTCGCATCTTCCCCGACAAGCCAATTACAAAGAAGCCCGCTGATGTTCGTATGGGTAAAGGTAAGGGTGATCCCGTAGGATACGTGTTCCCCATTACTCCCGGTCGCATCATTTTCGAGATTGAAGGCGTTTCTTACGAGATCGCCAAGGAAGCACTTCGTCTGGCATCTCAGAAGTTGCCCGTTACTACGAAGTTCATTGTTAGACGTGATTACGACAAAAACGCATAATTAATTATGAAGATTGCAGAAATTAAGGAGATGACTACTGCCGATTTGGCAGAGCGCATACAGACGGAGCAGGCTAACTACAAGCAGATGCTCCTGAACCATGCAGTATCACCCTTGGCAAACAGCGCTCAGATTAAGGCTGCGCGTCGTGACATTGCACGTCTCAAGACCGTGCTTCGCCAAAGAGAGTTGAACAAATAATAAATGGTCTTAAACATGGAAGCAAGAAATTTAAGAAAAACGAGAACTGGTGTTGTCGTAAGCGACAAGATGGATAAGACCATTGTCGTGGCTGCAAAGTTTAAGGAGAAGCACCCCATCTATGGTAAGTTCGTTTCGAAGACGAAGAAGTATCATGCTCATGATGAGAAGAATGACTGCCATAAGGGTGACACCGTCCTGATTATGGAGACCCGTCCCTTGAGCAAGACCAAGAGATGGAGAGTAGTAGAAATCGTAGAAAGAGCTAAGTAATTATGATACAAGCAGAATCTAGATTAGTAGTTGCAGACAATAGCGGCGCTAAGGAGGCTATGTGCATCCGTGTGCTTGGCGGTACCCGTCGTCGCTATGCATCTGTAGGTGATGTGATTGTAGTATCTGTGAAGAGCGCAATCCCCACTAGTGAAGTTAAGAAGGGTGCAGTATCAAAGGCCTTGATTGTACGTACTAAGAAGGAAGTCCGTCGTGCTGACGGTTCCTATATTCGTTTTGATGATAACGCTTGCGTTCTCCTGAACAATGCAGGCGAGTTGCGTGGTAGTCGTATTTTCGGTCCTGTTGCTCGTGAGTTGCGTGCCGTCAACATGAAGGTGGTTTCTCTGGCAAAGGCGATACAGTTTACGTAAACTCTGGCAACTGCAAGGGTCAGACTGGTAAAGTGTTACAGGTGCTCGTGAAGGAGCAGCGCGCCATCGTGGAGGGAATCAATATGGTCAGCAAGAGCCAGAAGCCTAGCGCCAAGTACCCTCAGGGAGGCATCATCAAGCAGGAAGCTCCCATTCAAATTTCAAAGCTCAATCCTGTTGTGGACGGCAAGGCTGTCCGTTCCAACGGTAAGGCTATGAATGTAACTGTTAAATAAATAGGAGATGTAAATAATGGCAAATACTGCAAGCCTTAAGAAAGAATATGCCGAGCGCATCGCTCCTGCACTGATGAAGCAGTTCAATTACTCTTCAGCAATGCAGATTCCCGTATTGAAGAAGATTGTCATCAATCAGGGTCTGGGAATGGCTACAGCTGACAAGAAGATTATCGACGTTGCTATCAACGAGCTCTCTGCCATCACTGGTCAGAAGGCTGTTGCTACGGTTTCCAAGAAGGACGTCGCTAACTTCAAACTGCGTAAGAAGATGCCTATCGGCGTCATGGTTACACTGCGTCGCGAGCGCATGTACGAGTTCCTCGAGAAGCTCGTGCGCGTGGCTCTGCCCCGTATTCGTGACTTCAAAGGCATCGAGAGTAAGCTGGACGGTCGTGGCAACTATACCCTCGGCATTCAGGAACAGATTATCTTCCCCGAAATCAATATCGATACCATCGAACGCATCCTCGGTATGAACATCACGTTTGTTACCACTGCGAAGACTGACGAGGAAGGTTATGCTCTGAAACAATATGGCAAAAGAATCAATGAAGGCCCGCGAGGTCAAGAGAGCAAAACTCGTGGCTAAGTATGCTGAGAAGCGTGCAGCGTTGAAGAAGATTGTTAACAGCGGCGACCCCATGGAGGCATACGAAGCAGCCCAGAAGCTGCAGGCTATCCCCCGCAACGCCAACCCCATCCGTCTTCACAACCGTTGCAAGCTCACCGGTCGCCCAAAGGGTTACATGCGCCTGTTCGGCCTTTCACGTATTCAGTTCCGTGAAATGGCATCAAGCGGTCTCATCCCCGGCGTGAAGAAGGCCAGCTGGTAAGTTCCTGTCAAAGCTGAAAACTTCACACGAGAACTTTGGCAAATTCACACGAGAACTTTGGCAAATTCACACGAGAAGTTTGAGAACACCTCAAAACCAGCAGCGGCAAGACAGCGTTGAAATACATTATTTTAATATTGTCGGGAGAGTCCCGATCAATTAAATTCTAAATTATATGACAGATCCAATTGCAGACTATTTGACAAGATTGCGCAACGCAATTCAGGCCAAACACAGAGTTGTGGAAGTGCCTGCGTCAAATCTTAAGAAGGAGATTACCAAGATCCTCTTCGAGAAGGGCTACATCCTGAACTATAAGTTCGTGGAAGATGGTCCTCAGGGAACAATCAAGATTGCCTTGAAGTATGATGCCGTCAACAAGGTGAATGCTATCAAGAAGCTAATCAGAATATCCACGCCCGGTATGCGTAAGTACACCGGTTACAAGGATATGCCGAGAGTTATCAACGGATTGGGTATCGCTATCCTTTCCACATCTAAGGGTGTAATGACGAACAAAGAGGCTGCCGACCTCAAGATCGGTGGCGAAGTGCTTTGCTACGTTTATTAATTTAGGAGGAATACATTATGTCAAGAATAGGTAAATTGCCCATAAGCATTCCTGCCGGAGTGACTATCAATGTCAGTGATGACAACAAGGTTACCGTAAAAGGCCCGAAGGGTGAAATGTCACAGGTCGTTGACCCCTCTATCAAGGTTAACATCGCTGAAGGCGAGGTAACTTTCGAAATCGTAGAAGAAAACGACACTGTTGAGACGAAGCAGAAGCAGGCATTCCACGGCCTCTATCGCTCCCTCATTAACAACATGGTTGTTGGCGTTTCCGAGGGCTACAAGAAGCAGCTTGAGCTCGTAGGTGTCGGCTATCGCGTCTCCAATCAGGGCAACCTCCTGGAGTTCGCGCTTGGTTATACACACCCCATCCTCTTCCAGCTCCCCTCTGAAATAAAGGTTGAGACAAAGTCCGAGAGAAACCAGAACCCCCAGATCATCCTGGAGTCCTGTGACAAGCAACTTCTCGGCCAAGTATGTGCTAAGATTCGTTCTTTCCGTAAGCCCGAGCCTTATAAGGGCAAAGGTGTCCTGTTCCTCGGCGAGCAGATCCGCAGAAAGTCCGGTAAGTCAGCTGGTGCTAAGTAACCCATAAAACTGTAAGATTATGACAACAAAATTAGAAAGACGAATCAAAATCAAGTACAGAGTTCGCAATAAGATTTCTGGTACTGCAGAGCGTCCCCGTATGTCTGTCTTCAGAAGCAACAAGCAGATATATGTACAGATAATTAATGATATGACAGGAACCACATTGGTCAGCGCTTCATCTCTTGGTATGGAAGCATGCCCCAAGAAGGAACAGGCTGCAAAGGTCGGCGAGTTGGCTGCCAAGAAAGCTCTCGAAGCAGGCATCACCACAGTTGTATTCGACCGCAATGGTTACCTCTATCATGGCAGAGTGAAAGAAGTTGCTGATGCAGCACGTAACGGTGGACTTAAATTCTAAGAAATATGGCAAATAAAGTTAAGATAAACAGCGAAATGGAGCTGAAGGACAGACTCGTGGCAATCAACCGCGTAACCAAGGTTACAAAGGGTGGTCGCACGTTCACCTTCGCCGCTATTGTAGTTGTTGGTAACGAGAATGGTATCATCGGTTGGGGCCTTGGTAAGGCAGGTGAAGTCACCGCAGCTATTGCCAAGGGCGTAGAGGCTGCCAAGAAGAACCTCGTACAGGTTCCCGTCTATAACGGTACAGTGCCTCACGAAGCTGCTGCCAAGTTCGGTGGTGCCAACGTACTCATCATGCCTGCTTCCACTGGTACAGGCGTTGTGGCAGGTGGCGCTATGCGTGCCGTCCTCGACAGCGTAGGCATCAAGGACTGCTTGGCTAAGTCAAAGGGCTCTTCCAACCCCCACAACTTGGTAAAGGCAACCATCGCAGCTCTCTCCGAAATGCGTGATGCAAAGACCGTGGCCGCTAACCGTGGCATCAGTGTAGAAAAAGTATTTAGAGGATAAGGAGGTAAACAATGGCAACTATCAAAGTACAGCAAGTAAGAAGCCGCATTCACGCTCCACGCAGACAGAAGGCCACTTTGGACACTCTGGGGCTGAGGAGGATGAATCAGGTTGTCGAGATTGAAGACAATGCCTCTAACCGTGGCTTGATTAACGCAGTTCATCATCTGGTGAAGGTGATTGACTGATAAGTATGAACAATTAACGACGATTACATTATGAAATTGAATAATTTGAAACCTGCTGCCGGCTCAACTCACAGTCGTAGAAGACTTGGTCGTGGTCCCGGTTCTGGCTTGGGTGGCACTTCTACCCGTGGTCACAAGGGTGCCAAGGCACGTTCCGGTTACAAGAGAAAGATCGGTTTCGAGGGTGGTCAGATGCCTTTGCAGCGTCGTCTGCCTAAGTTCGGCTTCAAGAATATCAACCGTGTAGAATATCAAGTAGTCAATCTCTCTTCCATTCAGAAGCTCGCAGAGAAGAAGAATCTGGAGAAGATTACCATTGAGGACATGGTTGTAGCAGGATTGGTTTCCGCAAAGAAGGGAATGGTCAAGGTTCTTGGCAACGGCAAGCTGACCGCGAAGGTGGAGGTTGTAGCCAATGCCTTCTCCAAAGCTGCAGAAGAAGCTATCCAGAATGTAGGTGGTATTGCAACTAAACTTTAATTCTGATGAAGAAGTTTATTGAAACATTAAAGAACATCTGGCATATTGAGGATCTGCGAAACAGACTCCTCATCACGCTGGCCTTTGCTGCGATGTACCGTTTCGGATCGTTCATTGTCCTTCCTGGTATCAATCCGGAGGCTTTGACTGCTCTGAGAGAACAGACCAACACAGGCCTTATGTCCCTGCTGAATATGTTCTCCGGTGGTGCATTCTCCAACGCATCCATCTTTGCATTGGGAATCATGCCTTACATCTCGGCATCCATCGTTATCCAGCTCTTTGCTTTCGTTGTACCTTACTTCCAGAAGATGCAGCGCGAAGGCGAAAGCGGACGTCGTAAGATGAACCAGTATACTCGCTGGCTGACAATGGCAATTCTACTTGTTCAGGCTCCGTCATATCTGGTTAACCTGAAGATGCAGGCTCAGGGTGCAATTAATCCCAACATCGATCAGACAATGTTTTTCATTGCAAGCACAGTTATCCTCGCAGCAGGTAGCATGTTCATCCTCTGGATAGGTGAACGCATCACAGACAAGGGTATCGGAAACGGCGTATCACTCATCATTATGTTGGGTATCATTGCTCGTCTGCCTCAGGCTTTCAGTCAGGAGATAGTTTCTCGCTTGAACAACGCATTGGGCGGTGGTTTGGTGATGCTCCTCATAGAGCTTGTACTTCTCTTTGCTGTCATCCTCGCAGCCATCATGCTCGTTCAGGGCGTTCGCAAAGTGCCTGTACAGTATGCCAAGAGAATGGTCGCAGGCCAGCAAGTCGGTGGCGTTCGTCAGTACATCCCCCTCAAGGTGTTTGCTGCTAACGTGATGCCCATCATCTTTGCACAGGCCATTATGTTCATTCCCATCACTCTGCTTGGTCTCGTTGCCAATGGTGGTCAGGCTGCATCGCCTGTCCTCATGGCACTCTCTGACCACACAAGTTGGGCATACAACATTGTCTTTGCTCTGTTGATTATCGCTTTCACATATTTCTATACTGCCATTACTCTGAATCCTGTTCAGATGGCAGAGGATATGAAGCGCAACAACGGTTTTATTCCTGGCATCCGTCCGGGAAAGGATACTGCTGACTTCATCGACAAGATAATGGACCGCATCACGTTGCCTGGTTCTCTTTTCCTGGCAGTGATTGCATGTATGCCAGCCTTCGCAGGATTGCTCAATGTGAAGCCTGAGTTCGCTCAGTTCTTTGGCGGCACATCTCTGCTCATCCTCGTCGGTGTGGTTCTTGATACACTCCAGCAGATTGAAAGTCATCTGCTCATGAGACACTATGATGGCTTGCTGAGCTCCGGCCGTATTCGTGGCCGCTCTGGTATATCTTCACGTTATTAAGGAATAATCACCAGCGGATGATATTTCTTAAAACAGAAGACGAGATAGAATTAATGCGAGCTGCCAACCAGCTTGTTGCCAAGACCCTTGCCGAAGTGGGGAAACATATCAGGCCAGGTGTCACGACAAAGGAGTTGGACAAGGTAGCGGAAGAGTTTATACGCGACAATGGCGCGGTGCCAACCTTCAAGGATTTCCCCAACCCTTGTGGGGGCACACCGTTTCCTGCGTCGATTTGCACCTCAGTCAACGATGTTGTGGTGCATGGTGTCCCCAACGACACGCCGTTAGCGAACGGAGATATCGTGTCGGTGGACTGCGGAACACTTCTGAATGGCTTCAACGGCGATTCTTGCTACACATTCTGTGTGGGCGAGGTTTCGGAAGAAGTTGCTCAGTTACTCGATGTTACAAAGAGATCCCTCTACGAGGGAATCGCAAGTGCCCAGCAGGGTAAGCGCATTGGTGACATCGGCTTTGCAGTGCAGACACTTTGCGAGTCCCATGGCTACGGCGTCGTTCGCGAATTCGTCGGTCATGGCATAGGGCGCAAGATGCATGAAGACCCTCAGGTCCCCAACTATGGACGGAAGGGCAACGGTCCGATGATAAAGAGCGGACTTTGCATTGCGATTGAGCCTATGATAACGATGGGAAGTCCGAAGATATATATGTGTGAGGACAATTGGACCATCAAGACGCGCGACGGAAAACCTTCAGCTCACTTCGAGCACACGATTGCTGTGCACAAGGGCAAGGTCGAGATTCTGTCTTCCTTCGAAGATATAGAAAAGACAAAATAAACAAATATGGCAAAACAGGCTGTTATAGAACAAGATGGTGTAATTGTGGAGTCGCTTTCAAACGCGATGTTCCGAGTTGAACTTGAGATTGGTCAGAAGATTATCTGCAACATTTCTGGCAAGATGAGGATGCATTACATCAAGATACTTCCGGGCGATAAGGTCAAGGTGGAGATGAGTCCGTATGACCTGACGAAGGGACGTATTGTATTCAGATATAAATAAAAACATCAATATGAAAACAAGAGCTTCTTTGAAAAAGCGCACCCCGGACTGCAAAATTGTACGTCGCAAGGGTCGTTTGTATGTTATTAACAAGAAAAACCCTAAGTACAAGATGCGTCAGGGTTAGTCATTATTGCAAACAAGAAAAGTATAGTATATGGCAATTAGAATTGTTGGTGTAGATTTGCCTCAGAACAAACGAGGTGAAATCGCTTTGACCTATATCTTCGGTATAGGTCGCAGTAGCTCCGCCAAGATCCTTGAAAAGGCTGGCGTGGACAAGGACAAGAAGGTTACAGACTGGACCGACGACGAGGCTGGTAAGATCCGTGAGATTATCGGTGCCGAGTATAAGGTAGAGGGTGACCTCCGCTCTGAGATTACTATGAATATCAAGCGCCTGATGGATATTGGCTGCTATCGTGGAGTTCGTCATCGTAATGGTCTTCCCGTTCGTGGTCAGAGCACGAAGAACAATGCTCGCACACGTAAGGGCAAGAAGAAGACTGTTGCAAACAAGAAAAAGGCTACTAAATAATAAGTAATATGGCAAAGAAAACAGTTGCTACAAAGAAAAGAGTAGTGAAAGTTGACGCAATGGGTCAGCTCCACGTACACAGCTCGTTCAACAATATCATTGTCTCTTTGGCCAACAGCGAAGGTCAGGTTATTTCCTGGTCTTCAGCCGGAAAGATGGGTTTCCGTGGCTCTAAGAAGAACACTCCCTACGCAGCCCAGATGGCTGCCCAGGATTGTGCAAAGGTTGCATACGACCTGGGTCTGCGCAAGGTGAAGGCATACGTTAAGGGTCCCGGAAATGGCCGTGAGTCTGCTATCCGCACCGTTCATGGTGCCGGTATTGAAGTGGTTGAAATTATCGACGTTACTCCGCTTCCTCACAACGGCTGCCGTCCTCCAAAGAGAAGAAGAGTTTAATTTTAGGTCAAACATAAAAAGTTAGATAATATGGCAAGATATACAGGACCTAAGTCAAGGATTGACCGTCGCTTCGGCGAGGCAATCTTGGGAAATCCCAAAGTACAGGCTAAGCGTAACTTCCCTCCTGGCCAACACGGTAACAACCGTCGTCGCAAGACTTCCGAGTATGGCATCATGCTTGCAGAGAAGCAGAAGGCTAAGTACACATATGGTGTGCTGGAGAAGCAGTTCCGTAATATGTTCGAGAAGGCTGCCCGTACCAGTGGTATCACCGGTGAGATTCTCCTCCAGAATCTGGAGAGCCGCCTTGACAACATCGTTTATCGTCTGGGCATCGCTCCTACCCGTCGTGCTGCTCGTCAGCTCGTCAACCACAAGCACATCGTAGTTGACGGTCAGGTGGTAGGTATCCCTTCTTATAGCGTTAAGCCCGGTCAGGTAGTAGGTGTTCGCGAGCGCAGTAAGAGCCTCGAGGTTGTACAGAATGCATTGGCAGGCTTCAACCACTCCAAGTATCCTTGGATTGAATGGGATGAGAGTCAGAAGGCAGGCAAGTATCTTCACAAGCCCGACCGCAGTGACATTCCTGAGACCATTAAGGAACAATTGATCGTTGAGTTGTACTCTAAATAAAATATAAGAATGGCGATATTAGCATTTCAAAAACCCGATAAGGTTATAATGTTGGAGGCGGATGACAAGTACGGTAAGTTCGAATTCCGCCCCTTGGAAGGTGGTTTTGGTACTACCATTGGTAATGCTTTACGCCGCAT